>SIAM01000035.1 GCA_009691785.1 Phycisphaerales bacterium | reverse complement strand
GCTTGGCTCGGATGGAGTTGGATCCGTCACAGGCGTTGTGCTTGGCGGTGGCTTTGGTGGAGCACTTGGATTGCGTGGAGTTTCGGCTGGTGGCGGCTCAATCGGATCATCTTGTGCAATAACACTTTGTATTGAACCATTGGTGAACAATGGAAGCGTTGGTGTCCAGGCAAGAAATGCGGCGGTCGCAAAAAGACAAAAATTGCTTCCGCGGAAATATTTGGATTCCGTCATTGGTCGATACATCTTTGTAGGGCTCCGAGCGTTCATGCTCGCTTGTTCTTGTATGGTGTGTGGCGAAAAAAGTTGAGGGTCGTGAAAGATCGTTTCGAAGAACCCAACCACACGGTTCCTTACAAGTGGCAGAAGGTACCTTGCACGCCAAAAACCCGCAAGACTGCCTTGATACTCGACCTTCGAATTTAAAATTGTGGATAAATGCGGCACGTTTGGCGGGCGGCTCTCATCGCTACACTCGCAGATATGGCGCACGAAACACCTCAAATTGCCCGTTTGGCCCTAGAAGATGGAACTGTCTTTCATGGCAGTGGTTTTGGCGCCATTTCGCCATTCAACATGGCCCTTGGAGAGGTGGTTTTCACCACGGCCATGTGTGGATATCAAGAGGCGCTGAGCGATCCTAGTTTTTCGGGGCAAATTCTGGTCATGACTCCAACGGAAATTGGCAACTACGGAGTCAACAATGACGATGTTGAAAGCGCCAAGCCGCAAGTTGCGGGGTTTGTCATTCGTAAACTTTCCGCGCGCCATTCCAATTACCGCGCCACGCAAAATTTAAGCGAGTGGCTAGCGGCGCACAACGTGCCAGGCATTTATGGAATTGACACGCGCGCGCTTGTTCGCAAGTTGCGCACGCAAGGCGCGCTTCGTGGTGTGATCAGCGGCGACGAAAAATTAAGTGACGATCAACTTGTGGCCAAGGCAAAAGCAATTGCGTCCATGGCTGGACAAAATCTTGCGGCGCTCGTTAGTCCCAAGTCGCAAGGAACATGGACGCAAAATCTTGGCGCATGGGCGGACGCACATGACGCGGACGCGCTTCCTGTAAAAAATTCTGGTGGCGCGAAAAAATTTAAAGTGGCGGCGCTGGATTGCGGCGCCAAGCGAAATATTTATCGTCATCTTGCGCAGCGTGGTTGCGAAGTGTTCACGCTGCCGCACAACGCAAGCGCGGCGGACATTCGCGCGCTGAAGCCCGACGGACTTTTCATTTCAAACGGTCCAGGCGACCCCGCGGCTGTGGCGGACACCGTGGCTACTTTGCGCGAAATTGCGGGCGAAATACCCACTTTTGGCATTTGCCTTGGGCATCAATTGTTGGCGCTTAGTTTGGGCGCGACAACATGGAAACTTAAGTTTGGTCATCGCGGCGCCAATCAACCGGTGCGAAATATTTTGACGGGCCGCGTTGAAATCACAAGTCAAAATCATGGCTTCTGCGTTGATGAAGTTTCGCTGCGCGCCGCTGGGGGCGAGCCCACGCACATTCACTTGAACGATGGAACCTTGGCGGGATTTCGCCACACACACAAACCTATTTTCTGCGTGCAGTACCACCCAGAGGCAAGTCCCGGTCCGCATGAATCCGCGTATCTCTTTGACTGTTTCATTGACATTATGCGCACGCGCGCGCCGGTGACGGCGCAGCAAATGGAAGCGCACCAATCCGCATCCGCTCGCGTTGCCGCGGCGGCCACGGTGTAAGCGGCGCAGCATGCGCGGCCTGTACGACGAACATATTTGCAAACACATTCTTGTGGCCGTGGAGCGCGGCGTCGATCGCTACCCCGACGGCCTGACCTACGGCGTGCCGCAGTCGCTGTTGCGTGTAGGCGTTGGTCATCGCGTGAAAGTTCCGCTTGGTCGTGGCGACTCCGGCACATTCGGCTGGGTGGTGAAAGAAATTCCGCCACAGCAAGCCGCTTCCATTGCGCCAGAGCGAATGAAGTCCATTATTTCCATTGAGGACACCGCCCCACTGCCTGCGCAAATTGTTGAGTTAGCCCGCTGGATTAGCGTGTATTACTGCTGTCCGCTTGGCGTGGCGCTGGCGGGAGTGCTGCCAGCTGCGGTTAAAAAAGGCATTGGCCTAGTGGAATCCGCTTGGGTGAATCAAACTGATTTGGGAGTGGCGGCTCTCAGTGCTTCGATGTTGGCAACACCGCGTGGTGGCGCAAAGCGGAACAAGATGTCTGGCGAGCCCGCGGTTGATGGCGCGCATGCGGCAACCAGTTCACCCGCCGCGCCAAAACCAATTCGTCTTTCAGTTGCGCACAAAAGAATTTTGCAAGTGTTGCGCGACACGCCGCCAGAACTTCTTCCCATTGAGTCGCGTGAACTTTTAAAGAAAGCCGCTGTGGCAACGCGCGCTCCGTTAACGGCGCTTCTAAAAAGCGGACTTGTGAGCGCGGCGAAACGATCCAGCGTTGAAGCTGGTTCGCTTACGCCAGAGAATGCGCCGCGTGATTTTTCCAAGGACCGCCCCGCGCTCACCGCGTCACAAAGCGCCGCAGTGAATTCCATTCACGCCACAAGCAGCGCGGGTTTTTCGCAGCACCTTTTATTTGGCGTCACGGGCAGCGGAAAAACTGAGGTGTATTTGCAACTTATAGAACTATGCAGAAACGCTGGCAAAACAGCTATTTTGTTGGTGCCTGAAATTTCGCTCACGCCACAAACCACGGCGCGCGTGTTGCGGCGGTTTCCAAACGACCGCGTGGCTATTTTGCATTCAGGCTTAACGGCGGCGCAGCGCAATCAACAGTGGACCTTGGTGGCGCGCGGTGAAGCAAAAATAATTGTCGGAGCGCGCAGCGCAATTTTTGCGCCAGTGCCCGACGGCGAACTTGGTTTAGTCATGGTCGATGAGGAACATGATTCATCTGGTTACAAACAAGATCAAGCGCCGCGTTACCACGGACGCGATGTCGCCATTCGCCGCGCGCAAATGGCGGCATGTCCAGTTGTGCTTGGAAGCGCAACACCGAGTTTGGAAAGTTGGTTCAACGCCACCGAGCGCGGCATGAGCACGCTGCACCGGTTGCCAGAGCGCGCGCCCGGTTTGGTAACGCCTACTGTGGAAATCATTGATTTTGCCCAAGATATGAAGCATTTTCGTGACAAGCGCGTGCATCTGCTTGGGGCGCGCTTGGCGGATCGTTTGGCGTATGTCATTGAGAATGGCGGACAAGCGCTCATGCTTCTGAACCGCCGCGGATATGCCAACTGGATTTCCTGCGCCGCGCGTTGCGGTTGGATGATGCGCTGTCAACACTGCGACACAGGAATGATTTGCCATGCTGGTCCGCGCTCTCGATTTGTGCGCTGCCATCATTGCTTGACTGAGCAACTTCTTCCGCAGACATGTCCTTCATGCAAAATGGGAGTGACGGTATTTGGTTTGGGAACGCAACGTGTGGAAGAGGAATTGGCGCACGTGCATCCAGCTCTTGCAAAAGACGGCGCAGTGCTTCGCGTGGATGGCGACACCATGCAGAACAGCCAGGACATTTATCAAGCGCTGGCGCGCTTTGCCAGCGGCGAAGCCCGTGTTCTGGTAGGCACGCAAATCATTGCAAAAGGCCTTGATTATCCCAATGTTCGGCTGGTTGGCGTGGTCAACGCCGACACCGCAATCAACTTGCCGGACTTCCGCGCTGCGGAACGAACGTTTCAACTGGTCAGTCAAGTCGCGGGCCGCTGCGGCCGTGGCGTTGGTACCGCGCAAGCCATTGTGCAGACATTTCAACCCGACGCGCTTCCCATTCGTTTGGCGGCGGCGCACCAATTCGAGGAGTTTGCAAAACAAGAACTGGCCTCGCGCAAACAATTTGACTTGCCGCCGTACAGGCGCATGGCGCGCATTGTTGTGAAACACGAAACTCTTGCAACGGCGAAAAACATTGTTTCAGAAATTCGCCGCGCGCTTGAGCGCTTGCCCGAGGCAGTGGGCGCTCACTTTCGCGGACCGCTGCCGTGTCCCATCGCGCGCATTGCGGATCGCTTTCGCATTCAACTTGAAATCTTGGCCACGGACGCAAGCGCCTTGCAGCGACTTATGGCGGCGGCGCGCAATCGGGCCATCTTTCCAAGTGGCGAATTGTGCGCCGTTGATATTGATCCCGTCGCGTTGCTCTAAACATAAACGGCACTTACGCTCGCTTTCAAGGGCAAATATCGCTAATATGGCTCTGTTTCACAGGCACTCTGTCAATCCGTTTTTCACACGTTTGCCGCGCCATAAAAGCACTATCTTTGAAAGCGACATTTGGAGCATTCTTCAGTGAGCAACAGCCCTTCTTCCAACCCTTCCCCGTCACCCCAATCCGCCGCGTCGGTGAATTGTCTTGACCCCGCGTTGCTTGAATCGCTTTACGCCGATTGGCAGCGCGACCCCACGAGCGTGAATCAAGAGTGGAGAAGTTTTTTCCAAGGCTTTGAACTTGGTTTTGAACGCTCGCCAAATCCTGCCGCCGAAACCGCGGCGACCACCAATAAAAAATCATCGGTCATGTCCGCCGCGCATGCCGCCACCGCAACCACCCACGGATCGCAAAGTAAAGTTGACGGGCTCATTGACGCCTATCGCACGCTTGGACATTTGGCGGCTGCGCTTGATCCGTTGGGCGTGGAGCGTCCATTTCCAGAGGAGTTGCAACTTGAATCATTCGGTTTGACCGACAATGATTTGGCCGCCTCATTTGATCCTGAAACGCTGCCGCTTCCAAATCCAAGCTCACTGACTGAAATCATCAATCTTCTGGAAGAAACTTATTGCCGCCACGTTGGCGTTGAGTATCAACATGTTCAAGATCGCCAACAGCGCCGCTGGTTGCAGCAACGCATGGAAAGTGTGCGCAATCAGCCGCAATTAGACGTTGCTGTGCGCAAGCGATTGTTGGAGCGACTTGTGGCGGCGGAAGGTTTTGAATCATTCCTAGAGAAGCGTTTCATTGGCAAAAAGCGATTTGGTCTAGAAGGCGGCGAAAGTCTAATTCCATTGCTCGACGTAATCGTTGATCAAGGTCCCGGGCTTGGCGTGCGCGAATTTTCTTTTGGCATGGCGCACCGCGGCCGCCTGAATGTGCTGGCCAACATTTTAGAAAAACGATTCGATCAAATCTTCACCGAGTTTGACGAAGCATGGACGGAGGACTTTCTGTCGGGCGGCGGAGATGTGAAATATCATCAGGGCTATTCAAGCGATGTGAAGAACACAAGAGGTCAACCATTGCACATCACGCTAGCCGCAAATCCAAGCCACTTGGAATTTGTTTCCAGCGTGGTCCTAGGGCGCTGTCGCGCCAAGCAACGGCTGGCCAACGACACCGAACACCGCAGCAGCGTTGTGCCAATTCTAATTCACGGCGACGCCGCGCTTCCTGGTCAGGGCATTGTTGCCGAATGTTTCAACATGATGTTGCTGCCTGGCTTCACGGTGGGCGGCGCAATTCATGTGGTCATTAACAATCAAGTGGGTTTCACCACGGATTCCAAGGATTTATTCAGTGGCCGCTACTGCACCGACATTGCAAAAATGGCCAACGCGCCCATCTTACACGTGAATGGTCAGGACCCCGAAGCCTGCGCGTGGGCCGCGCGTCTTGCCATTGAATGGCGCCAATCATTTGGCACCGACATTATGGTTGACATGTGGTGCTACAGAAAGAATGGCCACAACGAAACCGACGAGCCTTCCTTCACGCAGCCGCTGATGTACAAGTTGGTGCGCAAGCAAATCACGGCCATGGCGCACTACGCAAACCGCTTGCAACAAGAGGGCGTGGTTACCGCCAATGAAGTTGAACACCTCAAGAGTGATTTGTTCACCCGTATGGATGAGGCGCAGACACGCACAAAGAAAACTCCGGTGGTTCCAGGCAAGAAACCGTTCGATCATATTTGGGCGGGACTGACCGAGTCCTACTCCGACACGCCAATTGAAACTGGCGTGAAAGAAAGTCGTCTACAAGAAGTCGCGACCGCGCTTGCAAGCGTGCCCAAGAGTTTTGTCACGCACAAAAATGTCACTCGGCTTTTAGAAATTCGCGGCAAGCTTGGCGGCGATGTTGGCGTGGATTGGGGGCTTGCCGAAATGCTGGCCTACGGAACTCTTCTGCTTGAGGGCCACCCCATTCGACTAACGGGTCAAGATGTGGAGCGAGGAACATTCAGCCACCGTCATGCGGTTGTGTTTGACCAAGAAACCGGCGCGCCGTACATCGCATTGAATGAAATCGGCGCAAATCAAGCCAAATTCTGCGTGCACAACTCGCCGCTCACCGAGCAAGCCGTGGTTGGCTACGAGTACGGCTATTCGCTCACCGATCCGCGCATGTTGATTTTGTGGGAGGCGCAATTTGGCGACTTCTGCAACAGCGCGCAAATCATTATTGATCAATTCATCGCCAGCGCGGAAACCAAGTGGCAACGATCAAGTGGACTTGTTCTTCTGTTGCCACACGGATACGAAGGCCAGGGACCCGAGCACAGTTCATCGCGCGTTGAGCGCTTCCTGCAATTGTGCGCCGCCAACAACATGGTGGTGTGCCAGCCATCCACCACGGCGCAAATGTTCCACTTGCTGCGCCGGCAAATGAAAGTGAAGTTCCGCAAGCCGCTCATTGTGCTCACGCCCAAAAGCATGTTGCGCTTGCCCGCGGCATCAAGCGCTCCAGTTGAATTCACCAAGGGCGCGTGGCAACGCACCATGGCGGACACCGCGCCAGAAGCCGCCACCAACGCGAAAAAATTGTTGTTCTGCAGCGGCAAGATTTACCATGAACTTGTCATCCAGCGCGCCAAGAGCAAATCCGCCAACATTGCCATTGTGCGCGTTGAGCAGTTGAACCCGTTTCCCGCCGAAGAAATTAAAAAACATTTGGAGCAACACTCCAAGGCCGACGTGTTCTGGGTGCAAGACGAGCCGCGCAACATGGGCGCGTGGCGATTTGTGCAGGGCCACATGATTGATCTCTTCGCGGATCGACCTGTGAAATATATTGGACGCCCCGATGGCGCCAGTCCCGCGGTTGGAAGTTTGAAAATGCATGGCCATCAACAAGAAGTCATTCTTGCCGAAGCGGTGGGCGCAATTCCACTTGCCGATGGCACCGCCAAAAACGACAAGAGCGACAAAGAATCAACCGACAAGTCGCCCGCGGGCACAAAGCGCTGACCACTTCGTAAACACCCAAGCATGGAGCCACTGGAATGATTGACATTGTGATACCGAGTCCTGGAGAAAGCATTACCGAAGTTCGTCTTGGCGCGTGGAAGCGTGGCGACGGCGAGTGGGTTGAAAAAGACGAAGTGCTCACGGAGATTGAAAGCGACAAGGCCACGCTGGAAATTTTGGCCACGGCTTCTGGCGTCCTCAAAGTCTCCGCGCAAACTGGCGATGATCTGAAAGTTGGCGCCGTTGTTGCGCGCATTGATGAGAAAGCCACGCGCCCCGCTGGCGCACAGGCTCCAACCTCCAAGCCCGCGTCGTCAAGCGCGCCAACATCGCATGGCTCCAACGCGCCCGTGCACAAAGAAATTTCCAGCGCCGCGGTTGTGGAACCAAAGGTCACCAGCGTGGCGCGCAAGATGGCCGTGGACAAGGGCGTTGATCTTGGCACCGTTGAAGGCTCCGGCCCTGGCGGACGCATCACCAAAACAGATGTTGAACACGCGCAGGCAACGTTGGCAACAACAGTCGCTTCCGCCGCGCCAACTTCACCAACCATGGGCGTCGCAAAAACTACTTCCGCGCCGCTTCCTGCCAGCGCGCGCGGATTTCGCCGCGAGCGCATGACCAAGTTGCGTCAACGCATTGCCGAGCGCCTGGTGTCCGCCAAAAATACCGCCGCCATGTTGACCACATTCAACGAGGCCGACATGAGCCAAGTCATGCGCCTGCGCGCCGAGCACAAGGAGGCTTTTGAAAAACGCCACGGCACAAGCCTGGGCTTCATGGGTTTCTTCGTGAAGGCCGTGGTTGGCGCGCTGGAAAAATTTCCGCGCCTCAACGCCTTCATTATTGGCGACGAGGTTGAGTACCACGACTTCATCGATGTCTCCGTGGCCGTTGGCACCGACAAGGGACTCATGGTTCCCGTCTTGCGCAACGCCAATCGTCTTTCAATTGCGGAGGTGGAGCGAACCATTCGCGAACTGGCCTTGAAAGCGCGCGACAACAAGCTCACCGTTGATGACATGACTGGCGGAACATTCACCATCACCAATGGCGGCGTGTACGGCAGTCTTATGAGCACGCCCATTCTCAATCCTCCGCAGTCTGGAATTCTTGGCATGCACGCCATTAAAAATCGCGCGGTAGAGGACCCCAAAAATCCAGGTCACGTAGCCATTCGCCCAATGATGTATTTGGCTCTGAGCTACGACCACCGCATTGTTGACGGCTCCGAAGCTGTTGGCTTCCTGGTGGACATCAAGAACGCTATTGAGAATCCAGAGCGCTTGTTGTTGGATGTCTAAGCGACAACGCGCGCTAAAAATCCGCGCCGCTCTTTGTCAATTTCAAAGTTGACAATTCAAATTGCAAATATAAATCGCAAACTCAATGTCGATCAGATGCGCCGCGCTCATGCACCGCTAATTTGGCTTGTTTTTCGCCCTGATCTGGCTCAACGCCCATGTAGTTCAAGGTTTCATCAATCATCTCGCGGCACACCGGTCCCGCAATTGAGCCTCCGTAATGCCCCTTTGATTTATCTGGATCATCAATCACAACTAGGCACACAATTCTTGGATTCTCAAACGGCGCGCCGGCAATAAAGGAACTCACATAGCGATCTTCAAAATAGCCCTTGCCTTGTCCCTTTGGCTTGGGCAACTGCGCGGTGCCGGATTTGCCGAACATTCTATAAAACTCGCTCTGTGCTTTGCGGCCTGTTCCTTCAATCATGACGCCTTCCATGGCGTCGCGCGCCGTCAACGCAATCACCTCAGGCATGACGCGCTTGCTTGGAATTGAATATTGATTGTCCGTACCTTCGATACCAAGGGACAACCGCGCCGGCACCATGCTTCCATCTCTGCAAAATGCGGAGAATGCTTGCACCATTTGAATTGGCGTGACGCCAATTTCATGACCCATGCACACGCTTGTTTGCGTATAGACCGACCATTTTTTCGCTGTGGTCACCAAGCCTTCACTCTCGCCAGGAATTCCAACACCACTCTTTTTTCCAAATCCAAATCGCTGCACCATGTTCTGCATGTCGCTAAATTTCATGCGCTCCGCAGCCGCGGCCATGCCGCCGTTGAGCGACTTCACAAGAACTTTTTTCCAAGTCACCGACCCTGGATATTTCACGTCGCGAATCACGCGACCGAATTTGGTCACGTACGGTCCATTTGGCAAACGCACAATTGTTTCCGGCTTAAATACGCCAAGTTCCGTGGCAGTCGCCCAAACGAATGGCTTGAAGGTGGAACCTGGCTCATAAGGGTCCGTGACATTTCTATTTCGTCCAAGCGACGGATGAATTGCGCGTGATGGATCGGTGGTGACTTCCTTCCAACCTTTGCGTGGATGAAGGACATCCGCCATGGCAAGAATGTCGCCGGTCTGCACATCCATGATCACGGCGCGTCCACCACCCGCGTTCCAATCCTTCACCGCGCGCTGCAACATTCGCTCTGCAATTTCTTGCGCCACCAAGTCTATGGACAAACGAATATCAACTCCGTCGCTAGGAGGTTGATAATCATTTCCCTCTATCCATAACGGCTGGCGCTTCACATCACGCAGAAAAACCATCCGACCATCTTTGCCGCGAACTTCCGCATTATGGCTCAACTCCGCGCCAGCTTGACCGTTTTGCTCAAGACCAACTCGTCCAATCACCATGCCAGCTAAATCGCCCGCTGGATATTCACGAATGGGTCTGGACTCAATTCCAATTCCTGGAATATTCATCACGTGTATCGCTTCCACTTGTTCGGAAGTCAACATGTCCGCAATCTTCACATAGCGAGCCTCCGCGCTCTTCTTTAAAAGAGTTTCAATTGGTTTGGGCGGCAACCCAAGCGTGCCGCCAATCGCATTTGCCGCGTCTTTGAATGGATCTCCAACAGCCTGCGAATCTGGATCTTCTAATTTTCCTTTACGAATTCGATCCCAACCGCGATCCCAAATCATGGCGGGATCCGCGAACAACCTACGCCCCATCAAACTTGCGGCAAGCACACGACCACGTCTATCAATAATTTGACCGCGAGAAGCGGGCTCTGGCGCGGTGCTTCTATGAACGCCCGCGGCCTCTAGCAATCGCGGATCGTCGGTTGACTTTAACCACGCAACTCTGGCAGAGATGGCAAAAAGAACGATCGCCGTGGTTGTGATAAGCAACCGGCTCCAAGCACGAATTCTGCTTGATTGAGCCTCAGCAATCTGTGAATATGAAATGGAATTCATCCGCCAAACTCCACGGGTATTGCTTCAGCATCTTTCACGCCAGGCTTGGTTGCTAAACGCGGCTGTGTTGGTGGCGCGGGGGCGTCAAGTCTGTGTGGAATTGGCCTCCACTTTATGTTCATTGAATTCAGCGCCAGACGAATTGCATCGGGTCTCACTTTGGTTGCGACAAGCGCTCGCGATCTCATTAAATCCCGTTGTTGTTCCATTAATCTCCAATGTGATCTAGAAATCTTGGAGGCAACTTCATAACGCTTCTGCCGCGTCGCCAACAGCGCGGTAGCCATAATTCCAAAACTCAATAAAATGGCAATTGCTTTTCCAAACATGGTCCAGCCCTCGAACTCAATTGGTTTTTGGAAGACGCAAACTCATGCCAGGGGACAACGCTGTTGGATCCGAAAGAGTGGCTCCATTGGCCGAGGCAATTTCTGTCCACTTACTTGACTTGCCTAATTTTTTCTTGGCGATAGCCCCAAGCGTGTCGCCTTTTTGCACAATATAAATGTCCCCACTAATTGAAGAATCATTTTCATTTGCGGAAACTTTGGTCGCGAAATTCTTAGCAAGTGACTTGTTCTTTATCGTGTCCACTTGGACCACTTCAAGCAGGGCGCCAATCACTGGCGGTCGCATATCAACACTGGTGACATCCGCGGTCGCAAGCAAAGGTATTTCTGGAAGCAAATTTGAATTGGATTTCCCATTCAACGAAGAGTTGTCTTGGTCTCTTGTCGTCACACTGACGCGGGCCCCCTTGATTGTGGCTGCAAGGACGGCGCCATGACGCAGTTGCTCCACTGGTGGAAGTTGTAGCATCACACCCTTTCGCAACTTTGCTGCGTTTGGCAGGGCTTTCTTGTTGTATTCCGCAAGTTCCTTCCAAAGCGAACAATCGCCGTATGTCTTGGCACAAATGGAGTACAAAGTTTCACCCTCGGCAACGGGGTGTAGTACAATTCCGGAATTGCCTTCTTGCGTTTTGCCTGCCTTGGCGTTTGCAACCACAGCAATGACCGCATTTTTAACTGCATTTGGGTCATTTGAAATGGGACGAACATTTGGATTGGCTACTGAATTATCTTGAAGCAAATGATGTTCATTCGAGGCCGATCGCGCTTCAGATGAAACGGGCTTTGTTATGACTTTCGTTGCTTGGACAACGGTGGCGCCAGTTAGTGGCACTGCTGCAATAGAAACAGGCGGAGTCACACGCACCCTAGTTTGATCTTGGTTGAGAAGATTGGGAAGTGCTTGTCGTTGAGCGGTACTGAAGTGATCGCTCACCAGAATGCCGACAAAAAGCAGCAGACCGAAACCAACAACCATCGCTAATTTATTTTCTCGTGTCATTTCGCATCCTTGCGTTGTGGCAATCTTGATTTTCGAGTTCTTGAAAGCCCATTGTCCATGTACAAACTTTTATCAACACCGTTGATCAGATCTCCATCTGATCTGCAATCCCAATCAAGTGAACCTATATACCAACAATCCGAACCGTTCGAAGCTTGGCGGAGCGGGATCTGGGATTTTCATCACATTCCGCTTCGCTTGCAACCAACGGCTTTCGCCCAATTCGGGTCACCCATCCTTGGCGTTCCCAATCGGTGAAAGCTCTCTTTACTAATCGGTCTTCTAGGCTGTGGAACGCCAAAATTGCTATGCGAGCATTTTTGGCTAACCAACTGTGGGGCGTTCCTGAATTCACTCCTTCAATTGCGATGTCATTTGGGGGGCGTTGACTCGCTGGAATTTGGTTGGTTTGAAGCTTGAAATCAACCGATTGCACAGGCCAAAAACTTGCAATTTCATGTTGAATAACGCTTAAAATCGCTCCCAAAGACTCCAACTCTTTATTCACCGCAATGCGCAACGCCATGAAGGTCCTAGTCGCTGGATGCATGCGGCTTTGGCGGGCCTTACCCCCGTAGGCCGATGCCACGGCCTTGGCCAAATCACTGGTGGTCTTGAGCAAACCAAGATCGCGGACGTAAATAATGCGCCGAGCAATGCGCCGGGAAAATGGGTCTTCACCAAGTTGAAATATCAAATCGGCCAATTCCTTCTCGCTTACCCGTGCAAGCAAAGCTTGGGCACTTTCACCCTTGCTTTGATCAAGCCGCATGTCTAGTGGGCCAGCCGTGGCGAAAGAAAATCCGCGCATGGAATCGCTCATTTGATTGCTGGCAAATCCCAGATCCGCCAGAAACGCATCGACACAAAGCGCGTTGGCGCGCAATGCTTGCGCAACACTTGAAAAATTCGCATGCACCGCTATCACGCGCGGGGCGTTTGGTAATGCGCGAACCCTTTCGCTGGCAAATGCAAGATTATTTAGGTCAAGATCCATTAAAAGCAAAGTTCCACTGCTTCCAATGGCTTCGGCAATGGCTTGCGCATGGCCGCCGCGACCTGCGGTGGCATCAACCACTGTGTTGCCCATTTCAAGGGCAAGGCCTTGAACAATTTCATGCACCATCACCGGCTGATGAGCAATCGCTTCGTCCGAAACGTCGTCCGCCATCACGATTTATTTTGCTTTTGGGCAAGAACCTCTCTAAGCTCAGGATTTTTGGCGCGCTCTTTCTTTATCCACTCAAGTCGAAGTCCCCTCTTCAAGGCAAAGACCACCACCAACAGATATGCGGCAAGAAAGCCAGATTCCACAACAATTCCTTTGACGGTGGTTAACAACAAAATGGCGGTCATGCCCACGCCAATAATGGTGAAACCTGCGGCAATGGAGTACAAAGTTAAAACAGACTTGCGCACACTTCCACCAAAATAACGCTTGAGTCTGTGGTGAATATGGTTGCTATCCGCATCCGACATGGAAAGTCCAGCCACCTTTCTGCGAATAATTGCCAAGGTGGTGTCCAGAATTGGTAATCCAAAGCAAATCAAGCCTGCCACGGAGTACTTTGTAGTGCCCAATTCACCAAAGGTCATGATAATCACAACGCTTAAAAATCCAATCAATAAGCTTCCACAGTCGCCAAGAAAAATAACCGCTGGATTAAAGTTGTAGGGCAGAAACCCAAGCGTGGTTCCCAAAAGAATCAAACTAAGAATAATGCGGGTTCCAGCCAAAGATGTCTCTGGATTTTCCACTGGCAGCGCATACGCCATAAGTAAACTAATCGCTAGAAATCCAACGGCCATAATTGTGGCTGTGCCAGTCAGAAGCCCATCAAGACCGTCTATCAGATTTGCGGCGTTGCAACCACCAATGACAAAGATAGCGGTGATAGCGGTTCCAATCCAATAATACAATTCCGCGTTAGGAACATGAAACGCCCCGATGGAAAATAAAATATCATTCGGTTCCCCACACATCGCCGAAAGAACTCCAGCGGCTAATTGTGGTCCAACATCTTCTATCGCCAAGGCTGCGGCAGCAACAAGTTGCCCGGCAATCTTCAACCGTGGATCCCATTTCCAAATGTCGTCGGCAAGGCCAGTAAATACAATAGCCATCATGCCCACCACAACGCTTGCTGGCACTCCCTGCAACGCGGCAACCTGACCACTTGAAAATATCGCACTAGCTGCAATACCCACTAAAACACCAAAAAATATCGCTAAACCACCTAGATACGCGATTGGATATGCGTGCTGCTTTCGCTCATGATCCGGGTGATCAATTATGTCCGCGGCAACAGCAACTCGACGCACAATGGGTGTGGCGATAAGGGTGGCGACCAATGCCGCCACAAACACAGGCATGTACCCAGAAAGAATTTCAACCGGATGTAGAACCGTCCAAGTTGAAATATCAGTCTGCTTGTTGGCAATCTGCAAGCCTTGGTTCAAGAACGAATCCTGCATCATGCTGCGCGCTCCTCTGTGCGTGCGCCACGCAACACCGCCGCAATATCCGTGATTGTTGTATCTAGCGAAATCCTTGGTGCAAATCCAATTGCGTCGCGAATGCGTTGCAGGCTTGGTTGTCGAACCTTCAAGTCTTCAAATCCTTTTCCAAACACTTGTTCGTATGACACATTTTGTATGCGCGAAGTCGAACCCGTGTTGCGAATCACGCGCTCGGCCAACTCACGCATAGAAATCATTTCATCGGATCCCATGTTCAAGACCCGCCCAATGCATTGCGGCGATCGCAGCAGTTGTATTAATGCCGGAGCGACATCACGCACGTCGCAGAAACAGCGTTGCTGAGAGCCGTCGCCGTGTACTTCAAGCGGGTTTCCGGCTAAAGCCGCTTGAATAAATCGCGGAAGCACCATGCCCCATTCGCCTTTTTGCCTGGGACCAACCGTGTTGAAAAAGCGCACAATAACAGCTTGCAGATTGGATTCGGTGACCGCGGCAAGCGTAAGAAACTCGTCGAGCGCTTTGGAATATCCATAACTCCAGCGCGACGAAGTGGTGGGGCCAAAGACAACATCATCCGACTCCATAAATGGAACCCGAACGCCTTTGCCATACACCTCGCTGCTTGAGGCCACCAACAATTTCGCGCCATCACGCAGAGCCCAACGAATAGCCGCGCTGGTTTCAAGCACATTAGTTTCTATGGATTGGCTTGCTCGCTCCACAATCAAGCGCACGCCCACCGCTGCGGCGAGGTGATATACCTCATGACACCTAGGAATGTTCGACTTCACCAACGCGTTCGAAACCGTCGCACGAATAAATTGAAGACGGTCTCCAGCCATTTGTTTGGCATACACAAGATTGGTTTCATCGCCTGTCGAAAGATCATCCACAACAGTGACCTGCGCGCCAAGCGCCAACAATTGCTCCACTAAATGGCTTCCAATAAATCCCGCTCCCCCTGTGACCAGAATATGCTGCGGGATTGGATTCATGAACTACCTCTAGGTGGTCGACGGTTTCGCCCCATCATGTGACGACAATGCATCTTTCAACGCGGCGGCTGGCAACTGAAATGCGGAAGTATGCTCGGCATATTCCGCGATCGCTTCGGCATTCTTTTTAAAGTAGCCACCAGCCGTGTTCTTGGGCCTATTCAAAATAATTCCTAAGAAAATGCATTTGCTGTCCAGAAGTTGATGTGCCAACTTTGAGACCAGCCCCTTTTGATCTTGCCAAGCACGAACCACCATTATTGCGGCGTCCGCCTTGTTTGCAATGGCAAGTCCTTCGCCAGCGACAACGCTTGGTGGGGTATCTAGATACACACGATCAAAACTTTGGTGGCACCAATCTAAAAACGCGTCCATCTTTTCAGTATTGAGCAATTGAAATGCGCGATTGGACGGCGCACCCGCACCAATAAAGTACAACCCCTTTCCTACATCAATAACTGTGTCGGCGGGATTGACTCCAGTCAAAATATCACCAAGCCCTGGCAATGTGGGATCAAATCCCAACGCTTTGGCTAAGCCAGGGCGTCGAAGATTGGCGCCAACCATTAATGTTCGGCGACCAACGGAAGCGTCGCATGCCGCTAGATTCAGAACCATTGTGGTAGTGCCTGAATTTGGCATTGGACTCATGACCAAAATAATCTTTGCGTTTGTTGGCGCCAAACCTTTGGTAATCAAGGAACTACATTGCCTGAAATTTTCCGCCGCCGTGGATTGGGGTGACTCAAGCACAATCAATTCCGCACGCTTTGGCTTGGTTGGATCATCGAAAATATCTGGAATGACTCCCAAAATCTTGCCCGGCATGGACAGCAAATCGGTGGGATACTTCACGCGCTGATCCAAAATTTCACGAATAAACAAAATTACAATGTAAATACCGCACAGCGCCACAGCTGTTCCGGGAACCATGAACTTCAGCTGGGGAAATGTTATTTCACGAGGTCGGATGGCTACCTGAACAATTTCAATACGTCTGGATTCTTGTCTTAGTCGCGCCAAATTCACATCATTAATTGTTTGAGCCACAGTCTTTCTCTGCTCCTCAGCTTCGTCCAATTGCTCGCGAAGCGTGCCCAGTTCGGCCATGTTCACAGTAAGGTCCTCGCTGAGAACGGAATTTTTTTTAAGTTCACTTTCCTGTTTGGTTAGCAAACTAGTAAGAGACTCAACATTGTTCACGGCCCCTCTATAATCTGACAAACGATTGCGTTCGAGTATTTTTTCACGTGCAAGCTTCTGTTGGGTGACTAGCGAATTCTTGGCGGCGGTCAACTGCTCGAGTTCTGGGTGCGTGCTCGGCACTACTTTGCCATCACGCAGTGTCGTACCTACTTTAAATTGCTCACTTGCTGCACTCCATCGCCTCTCAATGTCTTCCACATCACGATTCAAATTCTGCATCACAGGATCTAAATCCAATTCCCGTTCATCCTCTTCAGAAAATCCTAGTTTGCCGTCTTTCTTTTTGTCCGCTTGCTCAAGGCGTGATTTGGCCACGGAAAGATCGCTTGTCGTAAGCGCAATTCCATCCTTTAATTTCTCCAGCGTCCTGGAATTTTCACTTGCAGCTTCAGACAAACTTGTCATATTTTTAGTTTTTGTAAATTCTTGAATCTGAGTTTTTTTACTTGCAATTTGATTGTCTAAAACTTTCTTATTGTCCCCGTAAACTTCGAGAATTTTTGAAAAACGACTATCCTCACGCATTTTCATGGTTGCTTCATATGAGTTGGCAACCGCGTTAAGAACCACGGGAACATCCTCAGGAACATGCGACCTCCAACTTAAGTAAAAGTTCTGGGTTCCACGTCTATGCGCTGCGCGTAAATCAATTTCAAGTTCTGTGGCGGCTTCGTCAATGTTGAATACATTATTTTCATCACGAAACGCGGAGGACTTTCCCCATTCCGTATTCTGCACATCCGTGTTTGCTAAGGCCATCTTAATGTTGTCTCGACTTATCATGCGAGCCGCCTCGGTCTGCGCTATACGAATCACGGTTTCTTCGGTTCCCAATTCCTTGGCGTTCAAATCTTTGGCGTCTTCTAGTTGGCTATGAATTTCAAGATAAGTAGTGCCACTCCAAATTGGATAGGCGTACAAAAAGAGAAAGTTTAAACCCACGCCCAGCATTGCGCCCAAAATCAAACTGCTAATGATTTGCAGTAGATGCTGGCGAAGTAGCCGTACGGGATCCAGCGTAATTGCGCTGGGCCTGGGTCGCGAAATATTCGTGCCGGTGGGTTTGGCGATTGGCGCGGCTCCCGGTAGTGCTGCTCGACTCATAGGGCATTCTCCTTCATATCAATTCAATTTTAATTCCAACTCTTTTATTTCGGCTGCTTGCTCCGCGGTTGGGGACTTTGTCTTGGCTTTCTCCAAATACTCCTTGGCATTGGCGGGGCGCTTGAGCGCGATAAATGCCTCAGCCAAATGAATCATGGGACCTGGCTTCTGTGTCATGACAATTGCTTTTTGCAATGGCTCCAATGCTTCAGATGGCTTGCCGTCTTTCAACAGGGCGAATCCAAGGGTGTCTTGAAAATCGTCCACGTTGGGATTTAATTCCACACATTTACGCGCCAACCCAACAGCCTTTGCTGAGTTGCTTCCACTCTTGGCAATCAGATACGCGGCGTTGTTTAATGCACTGGGATTATCGGGAATTAGCGTGACGGCCTGCTCAAATAATTGCGTTGATTTCACAAAATCATTTTGTTTGTAATACATATTTCCAATTTGCAATAATGCCACCGCCTCAAGTTTGTTTGCATCAGGACCACCAGTCGCCTTAGCAATATTTACCGCTCGTTCCAACCATTGGATGGATTGTTTTGTTCCATCGGTTCCTAATTCTGCATAAAGCGAGGACAGCCCATTGCAATCCCAATAACTTGGCTCCGATTGCCCTTCAAGAGCCCTCACAAACGCTTCGGAGTCTTTAGGTTGTTTGTCAAAACATTGACCGAGACCCGCAAACCACATTCCCCATTCCTCTGGGAGCAATGAACCCGATTTAATGCCCTCGGTGATGGATTTATAACTGGCCTGCATGATGGCAAGCCCTGCCTCGCGCTGCCTGTTATTGACCAAAGCTACGGCAAGTAGAATTTGCGCCTTTGTAGAACCAGAAACAAGCTTGGGGTTGGCGTGGAGCAACTTTAAAACCATATCCCAATCTTTTGTCTTGCCGTTAATCCTTTGATTCACGCTGTCCAACAATTGATTCACTTCGGGTTGAATTGCAAACGCAGCGTCATATGCAGCAATGGATTTATCAAAGTCGTTGCTTTGTGCATTTAAGACGCCTAGCGTGGTCTGCCACACAGAATCACGTGGATTCATTCGCGCGCCTTGTTGTGTCAATTCTATCGCCCGTTGCAAATTGTTTGCTCTTACGTGTAATCCAATCAAGGTCTGCCTGGCTTCAGAATTTAGTGGGGCAACAGCCAAAAATTTATCAAGTAATAATATTGCTTCCGTAATTTTTTCCTGCTCAAGAAGAACTCTCTGCTTGTTTAGAATGCCAGGCCAATACCCCAAGGTAATATCGATGGCTCTATTGGCGGATTGATCGGCGTCAACTATGAATTTAGAATCATGCGTGCGCTGGTACATGCGTCGCTGAAAGTCCGACAGGGAAACCCAGCCTTGTGCGGAATTAGGCATCATTGCCGTAGCTTTTTGCAAAGCCGTCAGCGCACTGGTGAAATCTGCTTCGCCACCTGCAACATCGCCTTTGATAATCGCCAATTCGCCGCGACCTTGAAAATTTGTGGCTCTTAAAAGCTCCACGGTGGCGAGCGTTTCTGTAGGTGTCCCGTCGATCGCCACCTTAGATAAATATTGTTCTGCAGCGTCAAAGTCACGCAAGCGGCTGCAAATTTCAGACAATCTCATCCAATTCGATGAGTTCATGCCCGTTTCTGATTTTGATACAAACTCCAAGGCATCACGCGCATTTTTCCATTGGCTACGACTAAACCAATAGTCAGATATACGAACATCGGCTATCATATTTTTGACATTCTGATACTTACGCGCTTGCTCAAATGCAACGCGAGCCTGCTCCGGCTTATTCGCTTCATCTAAATAAACTCCAAGGCCTATCCACAGATCCATGCTTTGCTCGGCAGGCACGCGCGTAATATCCCGACGAATAGCGTCTTCGCCTTCTTTTTCTGTGCCATATTTTTTCAAGGCACGGGCATTCATAAGAGAAAGCGCAGAGTCGGCAGGCGCTGCTTCTTGCAGGAACTTTATGATGTCAAATCCAGCGTCTAAATTTGCTTTCGCGGCTGTAGCAAGCGCTTGTTGCATTTTGGGCGTGTTCGCCATGGACATATCTTGCGCCGTGAATTTTTGCGCGCCATTGTTATCCAACATCAAATTCGGATCGCTTGGTGTATCCAACAATATTCGGGCAAGTTCCAATGAGTTTTTTGTCAGCGCTGGACGATCCTTATAAAGGCGCTTGCGCAAAGCAAAGGCGCCAGAGCGATCGCCAATTTGCCCCTCAAGATCTAGCCAAGACATGGTTAATTCATTGTTATCTTGATTGGTGCGGACTATTTGACGTAAAATCTCCAATGCCTTCAGTCGCTCACCGCTTCGTTGCAGAAGTTCCGCGAAAGTACGCGCTGTAGTCACATCATTTGGCCTTCGGTCATAACTTTCACGAATCAGTTCAAGCGCCAATTCCACGTTACCAGTCCGTTCATAAAGCATTCCAAGTTGGCGCAGCATGATTGGATTCTGATCGCCTTTTTTACGCGCGGCTTGCAATACCTCCACGGCTTCTGACAACTTGCCTTGCAAAATGAAATTGCGTGACTCTATGGTTGCCGCCAGCCCAATATCGCCCGTGGCCTCAACTGCTGCCACGTATTTTTTAAAAGCGGCGTAATCTTTGTGCTCAAGGGCGTCGGCTGCCGCCATTTCGAGCACTTCAGTGTTTTTTGGATCCGCCGCGATAGCCGCTTCAAGCGCTGGTCCAAGCAACTTTTCACATCGTTGCAATTGGTCTTTCATTACATCGTTGATTTGGTCCGCCGATAATTGCTCCACCGTCTGCCGCATCTTAAACATAGCGCCTGAAAGCCCTTGATACATTTGAATCGCTTGATCCTTGGGATCTAGATACATGGATTGAACAGAAGCAACGATTCGATCAATTGGATCGGCGTTATTAGTGATCGCCTTCATTTGCAAGAAGTACGCATTCTTTGGGTTTACCGCCAAGCCTTTTTCTATAAATACATTCGCACTGGGAATATCGTTTTTTATAATATTGATTTGACACAGCGCCTCCAACACTCTTATCTCTTTCGGGTTCGCAGCAAACTCCTTGGCAAGCAACGCAATCGCCCCGTCATAATCGCGCTTCATCATTAAGCGCTCGGCGTTTCCAATTGAAACCATTATTGAGGTGCTAGTGCGACTAGCAGCAAATTCAGAATCAGACTTTTTCCCATCACCAATGAGCGCCAATGATTCTTTCGCATCAATGTCGTCAGGATTTAATTCAACTAATTTTTGCAACGCCTTGCGCGCGTCGTCATAACGACCCACTCCTCCGCTCAATCGTGCGCTTAGACTTAGCAACGGTGGAAAATCTGGGTAACGCTCAAGACCGCGATTGACAAGTGAAAGCGCCGTGCCTGGCTGATTGCGAAGAATGTTGGCGTAGCCCGCATAAAAATAGATTTCCTGAGATGGTTCAGGAATCTTTTCCAGCAATGCGTCAAATCTCACGGCGGCATCATTGGCTTTGCCTTCGGCAAGGGCGGTGCGCGCCTCAATATCTTCGACCTTTAACACAAGCGCCTGTGAATTAAAAAACTTGACAACTTTATCGCGCACTTGAAGAACAATTTGCAGTTTAGCTTTTTTGTCGGTTTCGTTGGTGGATTTGCGCCACTCCTCGAAGGCATATGTGTACAACAGATCAGCGGCAGCTTCACGCGCGCCTTCTTGTGAGAGAGATTCAAGCGAAGTTGGAAAATTGGGTTGGTCAAAAACAAGGTTCGCTAAATCGCGCCCAATTCCAGAGCTTAAATTTCGAGCAATGTTGAGATAAATACGCTGCGTGACGGCGTCATTTGGAAAATCTTTTAGGCGCCATTCAAGAAGTTCCATTGCTTGTTTATTTGCTTGTATGGATTTACCCAGAAAGATGGCCCCGGCCGCCGCCAAAGTTAATTTTCTATCCGCAGACACGTTATGCGCGATTTCCACAAGTATCTGAATTGCCGCGTCTATATCTGCCTGAGTTACTTTGCCTTCTTGGCGAAACTTCATACCTACAAGTCTTTGCACAATCGCCAATGGTGCAGCAACTCCTTGAGGATTGATACGCTTGCATTCCACTACTGCGGCATCGAATTGGCGATATGTTTCTACAGCCATAGTCGTTTGATTTCCGCGTGCTTGGATATCAGCCTTGATGAGCAAGTAATCCAAATACTCAATCCAAACACGCTCATTATTTGGTAATAACTTGACGACCTCTGGGAAGTCCTTGTCCAACGCTTCCCGTTCATCGACGGTAAGCGTTGCATAGCGCTCGCTTACTCCCTGCAGTTGCCAGAATTTCGCTTGGGCTTGTTGTGGATCATTGGGAGGCAACGCATTTCTCATTTGTTGGGCGGTCTTTGAAAATTCGCGCCATAATATATCCGAGCGGTAAAGTTCGGCGCGATCCCGCAGAATTTCCAAAGCGTCAATCCATACTTTGGAATCGGTGCTCGCTGCCCGAGTTCGTGACATACGAATATTCACCAACTTGTTGAAGTTTTCATCCGCCGCGCTCGCGCTTTTAGGAACAATTTTCAACAGCGCACTTTGCAACCCTTCAAGATACTCCAGGTTGGTGGGCTTCTTTGAAACCGCGCGCCCGTAGGCAGCCGCAGCCTTGTCAAAGTTACCCGAAGCCATAAATTCATTTCCCTTTTTAAAGTTACGCTCGGGGGCAAGAACAATTTGATACCAGTAAATAAGACCGCCTAAAAGCGCAGTAGCAACCACCACGCCAGAAAATAGGATGAAGAATTTTAAATTAAATTTTCGTTTTGCCATTGAATAAACTCTAAATTTCTAATTAAATCATGAACTAGTGACTGGAATTTGTGTGGAAGTATTTTCAAGCACGGGCCAATCAGGCAGACTACGCATGAGTTGTGGAAGAAGTAGCTGTAACAGATCACTCGCAAGTTGGTCAAACATAGTAATCGCAATTTCGGGTTGCTCATGCACCCTATATGAGAACTGCACTTTGCAATAATATGCGTAGCGATCCGTGAGTTTGAAGGACAAGTTGCGGACCTCAATGGCGGAGGGCGTGAGCGAACCGTTGGCAATAAAAAAATATGCACCAATGAAGATGTGCCCAGGATGTTTTGGATCTTGAAACATGCTTACGGTCATTGTGATATCCCCAAGCGGAAGGTTCACCGTCACATTTTTATGCGTGACTGGTTCCTGAACTGTCGCCTGCGGATAATGCATTCCGCTTGCCCGCTGAATAGGACCGCTCTTTAGATCGAACTTGGATGTATCAAGCTTCTGCAAACGCAAGACGGGTGTCCCTATCATGACCAATCCAGCGGCGCCCCAACAGCGTTCTGGAATATGTGGAACTGTGTCGATCATGCCGGTGTAGTAGGCAATATGCACTTGAATCATTCCCTTGTAGGAATCATTCTTGTAAACGTAACTGCGATCCAAATAATTTTTCGTGCCAAGCTCTTCCACCACCGCGTCGGAAAGTTGCTGATCCTTACCAACTTGTTTCCAATTTCCAAAAGTCATCGGCAACTCATCAAGCGCGGATCTCAAAGGTACGGACTCTTTTTGCAAATACACTTGTAATTGCGCCATGATCAATCGAAAACTAAGACCGCCAATTGCCAAGCAAATGCAAGCCGTAAGGAATGCCTTTTTTTCATTTTCTTTAGCTCGCATTGGATTCCTTATTTGTTTCGTCCGCTTCGATCAAAAATTGGGAAAGGACCCACAGGACCGCAAGGTATGAGAAAAACGCCGGCAGCAACCATACCAGACCAATCATGTGGTGAAATTCGCCCGACATGAAGTTCTGGTCGAACATTCCTAAAATGCCAAGCGACGCAACGCGTAGGACATTTACAAATATGGAAATTGGAATTCCTAGCGCCACAAGCGCAATTTGCTGCCAAAGTTTAGGCAGAGAAAGATAAGCCATTGCCACTCCGAGGGCTAAAAATGCAACCAACATGCGCATGCCACTGCACGCTTCGGCCACATTCAATTGAACTAGTTTACCGTCCCTTACAATAGTCAGAACATTTCCAGCATGCTCGGTTTGTATGCCAATGATATTCAGAAAAACGTACGCGCCTTTGGCGGAAATATCTTGCATGCGATAGGTCACAAGATTCATAAAGCGCTCGCTTATGGTCTGCGCAAAAACCAACGTGTAGAAAAGTGGAAACCATACATATTCCATGGCGAGCCAGCCCAGCAGCAAAACTCCTAAGCCTATAAGGGTGATGGCTAAACCCGTCGCCCTAATGTTGTGATGCGCAAAAGCAGCGGGTCCGACATTGCAAACCATGTACCACGCAATTCCAAAAACCATTATTGCGGCGCCAATCCACGCGGGTTGAAGCGGCTTGGAAAAAATAATATGACGTTTATTCCAAATGAAATAGCCACTGATAAATGGAATAATCAGGGTATGTCCCCAATCCGAAGGTTCATGCCAAGCCAACGCAGCCTGTCGGCGAAACCACTCCCAGAAAACCGCGACCAACAACACCATCAAAAATCCGCAGGCCATTGTGGCGGTCTTGACGGATATTTCAACAACGTTTGTTGCCGTGAAATTTCCAGTTGTATTTGGTACGACAGACATTGTTTAGATCACACATTTTAAACGCTTAGTTCCATATGAAAGTTTGAATTTTGAACAAAAAAACTGAAATTCGCTGATGTTACTTTCATTCATCACCATTCAACACTTTCCCTTTCGCTTCACAGAGCTGCCCCCCAAAAATTGTCAATTAGTGGTAATTCCGCTAGGAGGAGCACCAAACACATCGTTACCAAAGTTGCGATCAAGTTGAAATCCAACCGAATTTGGGAAAGATAGGTCGCGGCGAAATCGAGCCAGTGGCAATGCCCAGAAATTTGTTCCCACAATGACGTGGTCGTCGGGCTTTAGAAAAATATCGGGTTCACCACGATTTCGAATCGCGCCCAAACTAATCCTAACACATGCCTCTTTATCGCTTCCAAGACGTCGAATCAAGTCACAACGCTCTGGTATGGCCAATTCACTAACACCGCCCGCTGCGGCAACTAGTCGACTAAGTGTTAAGCGTCCAGATGTTGGCAAATTGTAAACACCTGGCCTAGCAATTTCGCCGTCAATATAAACAACACCGACCTCACCAGAATCGCAGTAAATTGTATCACCGGGTTTAATGATAATGTTAAGAGTGGGATCCCCACGAACCAACTTGATGTAACTAATTTCTATAACATTTTGTATTTGGTTGTTCTTCTGATTACGCTTGTTCTTTTTGTCCTGTGCATTTTGAACCACACGCAATTGCGAGTTACCACTATCCGCTGAGTCACGTGAGTCAGAACTGGATGGTGTTGAATTTACATCTGGGGTAGTAGCATTCGCTTCGTTTTGGTTTTTAGTAGTAGTGAGAGAAGATTTACGAACCCACGAGTTAGTGGCGTTATCAAAAGTAAATTGATCTCCTGAGTTCTCATCAAGGGCGCTAGGTGTGGCTGTTGAATTACCGCCGGTATTCGCACGATCATCCGATGTGGGTGGCTCAAGTTGATCTATGTCAACTGGTGGCGCTTGGCGAGTTGCTGCACGAAGCATGCCTAAGCGTGTTTGTTTTTTTGTTGGCTCAGTGTTTGGATCAGCTATGGGTGGCGCCGGCTCAGTTGCTGGCGCCGCCGTGGGCTCAGTTGTTGGCGCCGCCGTGGGCTCAGTTGTTGGCGCCGCCGTGGGCTCATTTGCTGGCGCCGCCGTGGGCTCAGTTGCTGGCGCCGCCGTAGTAGAAGGGCCTGGCAAATCACTTATGAGTTGATCTATCTGTTGATTTGTAACTGCAGGAGTTGCAACATCTGAGGACCCTGTTTCGCCTACAGTTTTTTTTGCGTCATCTTTTTTGGGGTCGCCTTTTTCGGGGT
>SIAM01000034.1 GCA_009691785.1 Phycisphaerales bacterium | reverse complement strand
TTCTGAACAGCAAGCCATTGCGGCACGCCCTCGGCCACAATTTCCGCGGTGGTCTTGCCAAACGCAAGCGCCTGCGCCTGCGCCAGGACATTGGCGGTCAGCGTGTCTTGATGCGTGCCAATATCGTGCAAAGGTTCGGCAAATGCAATGAAATCGCATGGCACCAACTTGGTTCCTTGGTGGATCATTTGATAGAACGCATGCTGACCATTGGTGCCAGGCTGGCCCCACACCACGGGACAAGTTTCCCATTTTACATGTTGACCGTCGCGCGTGACATGCTTGCCGTTGGATTCCATTTCCAACTGTTGCAGATACGCGCTGAAGCGATCCAAGTATTGGCAATACGGAAGCACGGCAAGAACATCCGCGCCCAGGAACTGGTTGTTCCACAAACCGATCAAGCCCATGATGACGGGCAAATTCTTTTCCAGCGGCGTGCTCTTGAAGTGCTCGTCCATGTCATGGAAACCGTCAAGCAATTCACGGAAGCCGTCGGGACCAACCGCGATCATGGTGGAAAGACCAATCGCGCTATCCATGCTGTAGCGACCGCCGACCCAATCCCAGAAGCCGAACATATTTTTTGGATCAATGCCAAACTCCACAACTTCTTTGTGCGCGGTGCTGACGGCAACAAAATGCCGCGCCACGCTTTTTGCGTCGCCGCCCAAACCCTTCATGCTCCACTGGCGCGCGCTGTTGGCGTTGGTCATGGTTTCAAGCGTGGTGAAGGTCTTGCTGCTAATCACAAACAGCGTCTCGGTGGGGTCTAAACCCCGTGTTTTCTCGTAGAAATCGTTGGCGTCCACATTGGAGACAAAGCGGCAATCCACATAAGGGTGCGCAAAATTTCGCAGCGCGTCGTAGGCCATGGCTGGACCAAGATCGCTTCCGCCAATGCCAATGTTAATGACCGTCTTGATGCGCTTGCCAGTGTGGCCAGTCCAAGTTCCGCTGCGAATGCTTTCGGCGAACGCGCTCATGTGGTCAAGCACCGCCCACACATCGGGCATGACATTCTTGCCATCTGAATTGATGACCGCGTTGCGCGGCGCGCGCAGCGCGACATGCAGCACGGAACGATTCTCTGAATTGTTGATCTTGTCGCCGCGGAACATGGCGTCGCGGTGCGCTTCAAGACCGCAGGCGCGAGTGAGCGCGAAGAGCAGTTGCAAGGTTTCGCGCGTCACGCGTTGTTTGCTGAAATCAAAGTGCATGTCGAGCGCGTTCACGGCCAACTCGCCGCCGCGCTTTGGATCTTGCTTGAAGATGTCGCGCAAATGAGTCGCCTTGATTTTTTCGGCGTGCGCCAGAAGAGCCTTCCATTCAGGACGGCTATCAAGGGGCGTGATTGGTGCGGTGGTGGATGTATTGGTTATGGTGGGGGCAGTTGTCATCTGTTTTTCCTTTGGAAGTTGCAGTAAAGGTAGCGCATGCGGCGCAATCAAGCGGTGACTAAAAATAAACTCAATCTTTATTTACGTTTTGCGCTTTGAAAAAATTGCGCTAATCTGTCAAACTATACAAGGAGATTCCCATGACAGCCACAGCGCTTCTATCTATCGCAGGTCAGAGTATTTGGGTCGACAACATCACTCGCAGCATGTTGCAGACGGGGCAGTTGAAAAAATACATCGACGGCTACAGCGTGGTCGGCTTGACCAGCAATCCAACCATCTTTGAGAAGGCCATCACGGGCTCCAATGATTACGATCCGCAAATTCGCGATCTGCTTTCCAAAGGCATTGATGGCGAAAAACTTTTCTTTGAACTTGCCATCACCGACCTGACCAAGGCCGCCGATTTGTTCAAGCCAATTCACGCGCTCACAGGTGGCGTGGATGGATGGGTCAGTCTTGAAGTGAGTCCCTTGCTCGCGCGCGACGCCAAGACAACAATCGATCAAGCGGTCACGTTGCACGCAAAAGCAAATCGTCCGAATCTATTTATAAAGGTTCCAGGCACCGCCGAAGGTTTGCCCGCGATTGAGGAACTGACCTACCGCGGAATTTCCGTGAATGTCACGCTGCTGTTTAGCCCCAAGCAATATCTTGCCGCGGCCGACGCGTACCTAAAAGGTCTTGAACGCCGCATGAAAGAGGGTAAATCCGTCACCGTTGAAAGCGTGGCCAGCATGTTTGTGAGCCGATGGGACAAGAAGACCGCGCCAATGTTGCCCGACAATTTGAAGAACACCGCCGGCATTGCCGTGGCGCAAGTGTGCTACAAGGAATATTGCGCGCTGTATGCCAGCGATCGTTTCTTGAAGTTGCAAGCCGCGGGCGCGCGTCCGCAGCGATTCCTTTTCGCCAGCACCAGCACCAAGGATCCAAAGCTTGCGGACATTATGTATGTGAAGGCGCTCGCCGCTGCGCGCACCGTGAACACCATGCCTGAGTCAACGCTGAATGATTTCTTTAACCATGGTTCGCTTGATGGCGTGTTGCGAACCGATGGTGGAGCAGGTCCAGCGACCGTGGTCGCGCTTGAGAAAGCCGGATGTTCAATTGAGAAAGTGGGCAATGAATTGCAAGTTGAAGGCGCGGCGTCGTTCGTGAGTAGCTGGACGGAGTTAATGGCCAGCATTCATTCCAAGAGTGCGGCGATGGCGCACTAAATTGCAATTGAGACTCCGCGCATGAATCAACAGGACTTCGTGGCTGAATTGTCGTGGCGCGCCATGGTGCATCAAACCACCGAGGGTTTGGTCGCGCACATGTCCACGCCCGGTCGAGTTGCGTACGCGGGCTTTGATCCCACCGCCGACAGTTTGACCGTGGGCAATTTGGTGTCCGCCATGTTGTTGGCGCGCCTGCAACGCTGCGGTCACAAGCCCATTGTGGTCATGGGCGGCGCGACTGGTTTAATTGGTGATCCCAGCGGAAAAAGTAGCGAGCGCAAGTTGCTTGATCCCGCGCAGGTGAAGAAAAATGTGGCGGGGCAGCGCAAGATTTTTGAGAAGTTGCTTGATTTCACGGGGCCAAACGCCGCGGTGATTGTTGACAACGCCGAGTGGTTGTTGAAGATGGGCTACATCGAAGTGCTGCGCGATGTGGGAAAACATTTCAGCGTGAATCAAATGGTCACGCGCGACAGCGTGGCTAATCGTCTTGAAAGCCGAGAGCAGGGACTGAGTTACACCGAGTTCAGTTACATGATCTTGCAGGCGTATGACTTTGCGCATTTGTTCAAGGCGCATGGTTGCACTGTGCAAATGGGTGGCAGCGATCAATATGGAAATATTCTCAGCGGCATTGATTTAATTCGCCGGCTTTCGCAAGGCGAAGGATTTGGTCTGACCGCGCCGCTGTTGTTGAAGAGCGACGGCACGAAATTTGGAAAGAGCGAATCTGGAAATGTGTGGCTGAGCGCGGAGCGCACTTCGCCCTATCGCTTTCACCAGTTCTGGCTCAACGCTTCCGACGAGGAGGTTGGAAAGTTGTTGCGCTGGTTCACATTCTTTGACCGCGCCACCATTGAGTCGCTGGAGGCGGCGCAAAAAGCCAATCCTTCCGAGCGCGCCGCTCAAAAAGCCCTGGCTGACGCCGCCACGGAAATGATCCACGGCGCGGCCGAAGTGGCGCGCGCAAAATCAGCGGCTTTAGCCCTGTTTTCTGGTGATATCCGCGCGCTGGACGCTCAGTTGCTTGGCGAAGTCACGCACGATTTAACCAGCACTTCAATCGCCGCCGGCGACCTTGCTGGCGATGGCGTGGCGTTGGCTGATTTTTTAACCACCACGCCGCTGGTGTCAAGCAAGCGCGAGGCGCGTGATTTTCTAGCCGCCGGCGCCGTGAGCGTGAATGGTGAGAAGGCCGCTGCCGACGCCAAGTTGACGCGCAAGGATGTGTTGCACGGCTCGACTATTTTGTTGCGCCGTGGCAAGAAGCAGTGGCACGCGGTGCGCGTCACTGGCTAAACATTGCGCGGTGGGCATTCCATCGGACTCACAAAAAGTAATTTCTCTTTCGCGCGTCAGCGCACACCTGTGTCCAATGTGGCGCGGGAAAATAATTTTATATTTTGAACTGTCAATTCCTCAAGCCATTCGCAAGCGGCATGAATTAAGGACCTTTGGGTGCGGGCAACGCGGGCTCAATTTCCGGCTCTGGAATAATTGGCGCGGAAGTGCGCGGCTCAATCTTGAGCGCAATTTCCGGATTCACAATTTGTTTTCCAGCCACGCTTTCCACGCTGACTCCAGGCGGCAGAATCCAATTTGATATGGCTTTCTTGGCCACCTTGCTTCCCAGATCGCCGCTGTTGAGCGGCACGATCGCGGCCACGGAAAATTTTCCGCTTTCAATGTCCTTCAACGCGTCGGGCGGACCAATCAGAATCACGTCGCGCAAAACTCCACCATCTTGTTGAATGGTGATATCAAAACCCCTCAGATCGGTGGGCGATGCCGCGATTTGCAAAGGCACCGTGGCCAAGGTGATATTTTCGGTTTTGCGACGAAGAGTGAACGTCACAATCGCTTGGTCAGGCACAAATGTCACTTGTTCTGATTTCACCGCGACAGAATCAGGCAAGCGCAACGTCGCTTGCGCATTATTTTTTCCGGGGGACAAATCCTTGGTGTCAACCACGGCTTCCACTTGAAGATTCTTCATGGCATCAATCGCCGAAGTTGGAAGCGTGACCAAGACAACGGATGGATTGATGGACGCGGATTCATATTCGGCCAAAGAAATTTTCGCGGTCAGTGGAAACTGGGTGGTGGTGAGATCGCCAATCACAACTTTGGCGGACTCGGGCCGCGATGTTTGAACCGTGGCGTCCGTGGCGATAATTTGGGGCAAATTGTTTATGGCGTATGCGAGCATGACATTGTAAGTGCCCGCGGTGGTTGGAAATCCTGCTGTTCCAGTGGGGATAATCAAGCCTTCGTCAAGTAGGGATTGAATGCGGTCGATGCTGGTGGGGCTGGCTTTCACGGAAAGAGTGATCCCGATTGGTTTCATTGGATCAACAAAGTGTTGCTTTGGATCCGCTGAGCGAAATGAGAATGTGCCCTTGATTTCCCGCGTGTCGCGGGTGCGATCCGCGGCCCAGGTCCAAATTAAAAGCGTGGCCACCGCGGCAACGAACCATGTTGAAAGATTGGCGGTCCAGTTTCCCATCAGTTGCTCCGCCCATTTGTGCGATCATCGGAATCGCTTTTGTTTTGACTCGTTTGATCCATATCGTCGCCATCTTCATGGGTTTCTGTTTCCGAGTCCTGTGGATTGATTCGTTCTTCTTCGCGTTCGGCGCGTTCCTCTTCTTGAGCCGCGGCCAAAGTCGCGGCGGCATTTAATTCTGAATGCTCCGAGTGGTCCGGCAAATTCAACATTGGCGCGTCAAGACCACCAACGCGGCTGATGAAGCGGCCAAACAGTGATCGTTGTTGCGGTCGGCGCAACCCACGCGACAGGCGGCTGCGCAAACCTGCGGCAAACTCATCAAATTGAATGGGTTGCGACAATTCCCCGCGTTCGGCGAATCGAATCAGTCCATTTTCTTCGCTCACCACAACAACCACGCAATCACTTTCAAGCGTGGCGCCCATGGCCGCGCGGTGGCGTGCGCCCAACTTCATTCCCGCAACAGGATCCGCCAAAGGAAGTTGCACACTGGCCGCGGCAATTCGTTCGCCGCGAATCACCACGGCCAAATCATGCAGCGGACTTGACGGCCAGAAAATACTTTCAATAAGTTCCGCGCTCATGGCGGCGTCCATGGCAACTCCTTGCGCCGCAAGCCCGGCGAGCGACGTTCCGCGCTCAATCACAATCAGCGCGCCAAATTGGTTGCGGCTTAGGAATTCCACCGATCCTTCAAGCGCGTCAACCACGGGATCAATGCGCCGGCGCTCGCTGGGCGACATGGTTTGTCCAATGCGAACCATTGCCTGTCGCAACTCAGGTTGGAAAATGACCAACATGAAAATAGCGATGGTGCCTAAAAGTCCTTCGCTTAGAAATCGCAGTCGTGAAAATGTTTCGCTGAAGAGGCCGGCGAAACGGATGCCCAGCACCAACACCGCGATGAGCACGATGATTCCCTTGAACACGCCGGCACCGCGGGTTCCTTGCAGGAAGCGCAGAATAAGCATGACTCCGCCGAAAATCACCAATAATTCAATGGCGATGGAGAGCGGATCCCCGCCGTGAAAGAGTTGTGTAAGTCGATCAAACACATTCGAACTGTACCACGCATGCAACGCCCAGAGCGAGCCCGAAGCGATAGGATTCAAGCATGAACCGTGAAGCAACTCCACTGTCAATTGGCAAGGCAACGTATCTCTGCGCAGCCAGCGGCGAGGTGCTTGCGGCGGGGACTCCTTGCATGTCAGCCATCCGCGAAACTGCCACGCACAATCTAGAGCGCCTTGATTTTTCCATAACCGCTTGGCTTGATGGCGCGCGCCCCGAGGGCATGATTTGTTTTTGGAAGACCATTATGCCAGAGGCTGATCGCAAGCGCGGCATTGCGATTGACGACGAGGCCGTGGAGGAAATTTTTGAGCGGCTCGCGGGCGATGACCGACCCAATCGAGTGGCCATCCGTTGGTTGTTGGCAATGATCTTGTTGCGCAAGCGTAGATTGAAACAATTGCGCGTGGAGCACCGCGAGGAAAAAGAATTTTGGTTGTTCGCGCGCCGAGGCGCTGTTGAAGGCGCGGCCCCGGTGGAAGTGTTGCGACCAGAATTGGACGAGTCGGCGGTGCAAACTTTGGCGGACGAACTTGGCGAGATCGCGGCCTTCGATGGTTGATGGGCCAATTTCATGAGCCGTATAGATCATTTGATTTCGCCTGTTTTTTTCTTAGTTTTTCTTCTTGCCATAGAGGCATGCGCCACCGCCAACAAATCTGGAGACGGCGTACAACCGACCGCGCCCGGTCGTGTGGCGGAAAAAAATTCCTCCGCTAATGCGACAGTTGCCGCGCCCGCGATGGACGTGGCGGCCATTGTGTCGCAACAAAATCATCGCGTGGCTGGACTGAAAATATTCGCCACGCGCGGCAGCGCGGAGTTGCGTTGGCATGATGAAAATGGCGACCACTTTGAGCAAGCCCAAGTTGATCTTGCGTGGCGCAATGGAGGCGATGACATTTCTTTGCGCGCCGACAAAATGGGAGAGCGACTTGCGTGGGCTGGCGCCAACGCCAAAGAGTGGTGGTTGTTTGAACCCAAACGCGAGCCGAGCCGCTTGTGGCTTGGCGCGCGCGACAGGCCCGTGCCTGATTCGCTGCTTCCATTTGCCGGGCCCGACGCGTTGCTGGAATTGCTCGCCGCATTGTCATGGCCCAATACAGTCGCAATCGTGCAAGAATCACCTGGCAATTTCACCGCTGAATTTGCCCGACCGCCACGCGGCGCGTGGGTGAAGACCCGTGTTCAAGTTGACAAAAACAACGCACTTCCAAGCCATATTTCGCTTCTAGATGCCAAAGGCGCCGTGTTGGCCGAAAGCGAATTGTCCGTTCCCGTGATGGCGGTCATGAACCACTTGCCCATGGCGGACCGGCCTATGGTTGCAAGCAAGATCACATTGAAGTCCGTGTCCAATGTTGGCGTATGGCAAATTTTTTGGGATGAGCCCGGCGCGCGCGAGGACCGCTTGAAAGATCGTCTGTTTGATCTTGAGGTGATTCGCGGCGTCATGCGTCCAGTTGAAGTGATTGATCTAGAGAAGGCACCAAAGAAGTGACGAACTATCTCGCTCGATGCGTGTTTGCGTTGATCATGGTTTTGGTGGCGGCCTCTCCATTGCCGAATCTTGACGCCCAGCGCGTGAAGGCGGCCAGTAGCGGCGCCCACTTATGGTGGATTTTTCCTGCAGGCTTTGACCGCACTCATGGACCATTTGAATTGATCCACCATGCTTTCACGGATGATGAGAAGCAATTTCAGGTTGCCTCTATCTTTAATGAAGAACCAATCGCCGTGGCCGCCGATGGCGATCGGGTGTGGGTGGTGTTTGAATCGCTCAACCACAAGATGGAGGTGGTTTCGGGCGCGACGCAATTCAATCCCGCGAGTGAATTGTGGTTCATCACCAAGGGCGGCGCGTTGCAATTATGCCCAAGTATTGCGGGGGATTCGTTGGAATCTTTCGCGGCGTTCAATGGCGAAGCGTGGGCCATTGTGGCGGGCGAACAAGTGGCGCGCGTCTTGCACGGCGACAAGTGGAACAGTGTGCAACTTCCGGACGCCATCAATGAATGCCAAGCGCGAATGTTGGTGGTGGCGGGAGGCGCGCTGAACGCTCTTGGCCAGGCCGCGGACAAATCCATCAAGCGCTTCAAGCGCGAGTCGCAAGCATGGATCGAGTCGCCCATAAAGGCGCGGGAATTTTTATACGCCGTTGACCACTCCGCGCGCTTTGCGTGCGTGACTGGGAATCGTAACGGCGAGGAAGTTCTGAATTGGATCGAGGCTGGCGAACTCACGCCAATTGTGGAGATAGCAAAGCAATCCAACGCCACTCGGCGCGTGCTTGGCGTGGCGGATGGCTTTGCATGTATTGAGTTTGCTGGGCGGAGCACTCAAAACACTGCGGTGCGCAAAACCCTGATTTCCGTGCTGGCATCGGGCGCGGCGCAATTTAACGAGCCCGTTGTGTTGCGCGTGCAAAGTTCAATGGCAAGCCGCTGGTATCACTTGCCAATTCTTGGCGTGCTTTCGCTGGGCGCGATCATTGCGGCGTTCTTGGTGCGGGCCCTGAATTCGCCACTGAATCCCATGGAAAATGCGCCTTCCAAAGAAGGCGCCGTGGATTCCCAAGCGCTTGCGCAAACGCCAGGGACGCCATTTAAAAAGTGGCGGCGGATTCTGGCCACGGCCATCGATTTGCTTCCGTGCGCCATCGCTTCGCTTGTTATTTTTAAAGGCGAATACGCAATCCAAATCTTGATACCGCCCCTGTTGAGCCCCGACATTGAAATTTCCTTGCCATATATAGCCATGGTTGTGGCTACCGTCGCGTTCTCCATGTTGGAGGAAATCACATTCGGTCGCAGCATGGGTAAGCGCTTGATGGGTGGGCGAGTGGTTTCAATTCATGGTGAACCCGCGGCGTGGTGGCAACACATCGCGCGCAATCTTCTCAAGGGGTTGGTGTTGCTTTCGCCCGTGCTCACAATACCTAGTTTGCTGAGTCCAATGGGCGCCGGCATACCCGAGATTATTTCCAGGACCAAAGTTGAAACAACTGAACTAGACCCCAATTGAATCTAATCTTTGCAAACTTCATGCGGTGGACTGATTCAACGCTTGCTTGCATACCGCGGCGCGACCAGAATCAATCACAAGCTTGGGCGGGATAAGATTTGCAATTGCCAAATGAATTTTTGGCGTTTACGGCATAATTGAGCCGAAGAATGTTTGCGGCTTTTTGGTCGCTGCCGCGCGTTGGAAGCGTGCGGTATGAACTAATGAAGGGGCATGGAGGCCCGCCGCGAAAATGATTTTTCAAATAAATCCATTGGCTTGGAAGCCGCAATTGGTGCTTGGCGCCGTGCTTGCCGCGGGTGTTCCGATTGGGGCCGTGGCATGGAAGTCCTATCGGACATCAAAAAGTAACGCAACCATTGAGCAAGCGTCGGCAGATCAGTCGCGCGCGCTTGGCACTGGTGGCAACGCAAAACTGAAAGCAAACATTGACGCGACTCTTTCTTCAAGCGGTATGTCCAATGCTGCGTCAACGCCGGCGTTGCCGCTCAATTCATTTGGTGGAATGCAAGCGTGGTTCGAAGGCAGCGCGAACCCATTTCTGACCACCGCGCAGGCCAAAGACCGTAAGTTAAATAATTCACTTGCCAAAGTGGAGGCGGCACTTAGGCGGCGCAGCGATGTGGAGGAAGTTTTAATTTTGGTGGATGAGAACGCGCAAAAAAATGTTGCCAATGGATTTGTGGTCAGGAGAGAAGTGAACGCCGAGAAGACCTTGGGCGAAATCAACGCGTCTAGTCACAAACCCAAGGCCGTGGTTTCCATCCGCATGCGCAACGGTTCACTGCCAGTTTCGTTAGCGGATACTGCTGGGTCATTGGTGAGCGCGGCGCTTGAGAATGTCAATGCTGAAGATGTTGAAGTGCTTGATGAGCGCAGTGGCGCTCGTGTTCGAGCGCGAACACTGGATGCCAACGCATCCATCGAGGCGCGCGAAGATTTGGCGTTTGCCGTGGCATGTGAGCAGCAAGAAGTCCAACAAGAATTGCTGCAGATATTGGCGACCAACAAGTCAAATCAATCGCGCACGCTTGAGAGCGGTGTGGAAATTGAACATCAACAGCCCGTTGGCTTGAAAGAGAACTTGCCATATGTTGCCTTGGATAACGGTGGTTCGCAACAAATGGCGTGGGCGCAAGCCTGGTGGTGGTGCGCTCTTGTGGCGGTGTTTGGTTTGGCGATTGGAATATGTCTGTGGTGGAAACGATCGTCGCGTCCCGCCTTTCAAATGAATGCGAATCTGGTGAATACAAGCAACGCCTTGGTTGAAAATGTCAACACGCATCAAGGCGTGGCGACACTGAGCACGTTCCAATTTTGGAGCGCGCCATTGGCGTGCGCTTTGCACAAATGTGTCGCTGAAAAACCGGCGTTGATTGCGGCCACACTTGTTCAACGCCTCGATGGAGCGCCTTCCTCGCGTCAAGATGTTGCAACAATGATGTTGGAGTTGGAACCTTGGGCGGCCGATCGCATTCTTGCCGTGTTGCCCAGTCGCTCTCTTGATGTACTTGAAAATGCAATCAAACAGGCAGCCGCGCCAGTCAACGCCCAACAGGTGCGAGCTCTGGCGGAGACAATTGTTTCACTGCGAAACGCAGCATAATAAAGCGTTCTTTGGGATGTGGTTCTGCCAGGCCATCTCAAGGTTTGAACACACATTAGAAATCGAAAAATGAATATTGGGGAGCTTCTGTACAAATCGCAACGCACAATTTCTAACTTCGCCGTGGATTTCGCCGCGCATCTGCGTCGCCATGCGTGGCGGGCGAATGTGGTTCCTTGGGTTGTTGCGTTGCCGCCGCGGCCATGCTTGCGGGAGTAGCGGGAGGTGCGCCCTCCATTTTTGCAAATAGCAATCGTCCGGCGTTGGTGGTGACAATGTTGGCAATCGTGGCTTCCACGATCGCGCCAATACGCGTTGCCGCGTCTTGCACAATCACCATTGTTCCATCGGGCAAATATCCAACGCCTTGGCCCGCGGCTTCGCCAGCCTTGACGATGGTGACCATCACAATATCGCTCACGCCAATCGTTGGGCGTAGCGATGCGATCATGGTGGCAAGATTCACAATCAGCACGCCTTGAATTTTCCCAACGGATTCCAAGTTTGAATCGTTGGTCAGAATGCGAAGCACATCACCCTTGGCGGCTTCAATTAAAAGACGATCTACGCTCAAGCCGCTCACACGAAAATTCTGCAGCGATACTTCCGTCCAGACATTTTCCCGCAGTTTTATAAGGTTTTCAAGCCCGCGGCGTCCGCGCGCTCGCTTGTTTTTATCCCCACTGTCGGCCAAGCGTTGTAATTCATCAATCACGAAATTGGCAATGACCAGCGGAGCGTCAAGCAACTTGGCGTTGGCAAGCGCAATGATGCGCCCATCAATTAACACGCTTGTGTCCACAATCCACGGACGAACTCCGCGGCGGGTGCGGCTGAATTCCACATAGGGAATCACAAGGCGAAAATCATCCTTGGTGTTCAACACAACGCTGACGCTGAGATAGCAAACAATCAATCCAACAACGGACTTGCTCAAGTTCAAATACATTTTTGTTTGTAGGTCGACAATTTCCCAGGCGTTTATGACCGTGTCCAGCAACGCGCCAAATGCAACGGCGCCAATAAGACCAAAGCACACGCCAATATAAATGCCGACCACTCCTGCGATACGCTTGTTGGGAGTCATGGCGTCTATGACCACCACAATCACACCAACCGCGGTTGTTGCAATGCACAATCCAATCACTGTGGCGTAGTTGAAATCAAATGTGGATTTCACGCTGCTCACCGTGAGCAACGCCACGCTGACTAGAAGCGTGATAAACAACAAACGGACCACTTGCATTAAAAAACGTCCAGAACGCACATCTTCAGACTCCACATTTGAAATTGGCGGGTCGCTTGTAGCCGCGGAAATTCCATCGTTTTCAAGGGGAATATCAATCATTTCCTTGTCGGACTGCGCTTGGGATTCCGCTGGCGTTTCTTGGGGCATACTTTGATTGTACGGCGGCGGACGGCGAGGTTAGGATTTGAAGTTCAGTGCTTTCGAGGACGGTCGGGCCCGTTGGGTGGGCGTCATGTGAACCTGGTCAGAGCTTGACCGCAGCAGCCATAAGCAGCGGCATCCATGCCGACGCAAGCCTGACCGTCCTCGGCAGCATTGAAAATAGGATTCGATCGTGGCAAAAAAAGTAAATGTGAAAAAAAAATCCAATGATACGCATGTAGCGGACGACATGATGCCGGACGCTCTCTTGCCCATTGCCATGAAATCAGATTCGGGCACGCCAACTTCAGCGATTTCGGACGCGCTTATTCCCGCGGGGGAAATGTCAGACGCGTTGTTCGCGGGCGCCACCAATTCCAGCACCGACACAGTGGCGGGCTACACGGTTTTGGCGCGGCGCTATCGATCAAAGCACTTTGACGAATTGATCGGACAAGAATCTATTTCGCGCACGCTGCAAAATGCGATTGCCATGAACCGCATCGCGCACGCCTATTTATTTTGCGGCACACGTGGCGTGGGAAAGACCAGCATGGCGCGCGTGTTGGCGCGGGCGCTGAACGCGCCCAAAGAATTGACGCAGTCCGCAGCCATTTCCAAAAGTATTTTACGTGGCGAAGACATGGATGTGATAGAGATTGACGGCGCCAGCAATCGCGGCGTGGACGACGCGCGCGACTTGATTTCCAAGGCGGGCATTTTGCCGGCGCGCAGTCCCTACAAAATTTACATCATTGACGAAGTGCACATGCTCACCACGCCGGCTTTCAACGCGCTGTTGAAGACCATGGAGGAACCGCCGCCGCACGTGAAATTTATTTTGTGCACCACCGAGCCCCACAAAGTTCCAGCCACCATTCAAAGCCGCTGTCAGCGCTTTGATTTCAAACCCATCGCCACGGCGCGCATTGCGGAACATTTGCGCAGCGTGATTGCGCAGGAAAAATTAAAGGCCGACGACGCCGCTATTCACTTGGTGGCCAAGCTTGGCAACGGCAGCATGCGCGACGCGTTGAGTTTGCTTGACCGATTAATTGCGGCCGCAAGTGGAAATATTTCCAACAAGATGGCGGAAGAAGTTTTGGGCTTGCCCGACGCGGGTTTGATCACTGCGGTCACATCGGCAGTTTCCAGCGGCGACGCCAAAGCGGGGCTTGAATCAGCGGCGGTATTGCTGGAATCAGGTTGCCCCGTTGAACAAGCGCTGGAATTTTTCGCGGCGCGGTGGCGTGACTTTTTAGTGCTGCGAACTTGCGGCAAAGACACTGAACTTGTGGATCTTTCGCCAGAAGCAAGAAGTGTGGCCGCGGATCAAGCCAAGCAGTTTGAGCCACATGAATTGGTGCACTTTGTGGCGGTGTGCGAAGCCGCCATTCGATCCATGCGTGCCAGCAGTGCGCCGCGCACCATTTTTGACGCCACCATAGCGCGGCTTTGTTTGCACCGAGAATTTCAGCGCATGGATATTGCCGCCGCACATTCCGCCAGGCCTATTGAGGGCGAAAAAAAAAAGCAACTTGACTCAGCCCCTGTAACTGAGCGGGGATTTGTCGCGCCTGCGCGAGTGGAAACCCGCGCCGATCCAGCATTCACCGCTCCGCAAACTTCCACACCGTTGCCCATGAAGGCCGTGAACAATTTCGCGCCGACCAACGGCGCCGTAGCGCGCGACTCCGAGCATGACTTGACTCCACAAAAAAATACTGGGCAAATTTCCGTGACGAGCGCGCTTGAGGCGTGGCAACGCGTCACGGTCATCGCCACAAGCACTCCGGAGCGCGTGCTTGCAGAATCATTCGTGCCCGTTTCCGTGCGTGACCGTCAACTCACTTTGCGTGCCGCGGAAAATGCCGGGGGCGCCGCCAACTACGCCGCTCGCAAAAGTGAAATGTTGCAATCCATGGTGACGCGTGCGCTTGGACCTGGTTGGAAATTGGAATTTGAAACCACTGTTCAAGAGCCGCCGTTGGTGATTTCGCCCATGCACGGGCTCGATAAAGAATTAATGCAAATGCCAATTATTCAAGCCGCAATGGAGGCCTTTGACGCCATTGTTGTGAAAGTGGAGCAGCCAAGCGCGCAACTTGTCCAGGAAAATCCGCCCAGCGATGTGGCGCAGGCGTAGCATTCAGTCATGGCATTTGATCACATCAATTCGGCGCAGCCAGAACCTGTCACTCGACTTGTTCATGAGTTGTCGCAATTGCCCGGCGTGGGTCGACGCACCGCTGAGCGGTTGGCTTTTCATTTGCTCAAAGCCGATCGCGAAGATGCAATGCGTTTGTCAAAAGCAATTTCGGATGTGAAGACCGACGTGCGCCACTGCGGTGTGTGTTGGAATTTGACCGACGATGATCCTTGTAGCATTTGCGCCAACACGCGTCGCGACGCATCCATGGTGATGGTGGTGGAGCAACCAAAAGATTTGTGGAACTTGGAGCAGACCGGAATGTTTCATGGCGTGTACCACATTTTAATGGGGCGACTTTCACCGCTTGAAGGCGTTGGCGCCGACAGTTTGACGGTGAACGATTTGCTGCGGCGTGTTTCCGACCCCACAAAAAACGCGCAAGGTGTCAAAGTGACAGAAGTTATTTTGGCGCTGAACCTTGACATGGAAGGCGACAGTACTGGGCTGTTTTTAGCGGATCCGCTGCAATCTTTGGGGGTGAATGTCACCCGCCTTGCGCGCGGTTTGCCCGCAGGAAGCCAGATCGAATTCGCCAATCGCGCCGCTTTGGCAGACGCCATTGCAGGCCGACGTCGCATGAGTTGACTTGCGAATGTGACGCAACTTTGCTGAGTCTTTAGACCACAAATCAATTATTTTTGGCGCGTTCCCCCGTAGTATGTGAGTATGCGTTTTGATCTCTCGCAAAAACTCCGCACATCACAGCAACTGCGCTTGGCGCCGCGGCTGATCCAAAGCATGGAGGTGTTGCAAATGCCGTTGGCGCAATTGCAAGAGCGAGTGGAGCAGGAGCTTGAGCGCAATGTTGCCATTGAGCAAGTGGAGACCGAGGCCAGCGACGAGGATGGCGCGCAATTGCAAGAAAAAGTTGAGCAGGAAATTCCGGAGAAGCCGCTTGAAAGTGGCGAGGCCACCGAGACGGGCGCGGCGTTTGAACGCGCGCGCGAGTTTGAACGTGATTACGGCGAAGGCGCGCAACCAACTACGCGCCACATGGATGGTGACCGAGATGTGAAGTATGAAATGTTGGCGCAAACAGCGGCGCCTCGCGAACCTTTAAGCGAGCAATTGCGCCATCAATGGGACATGATTGAAACCGATACTGCCACGCTGCTTACGGGTAAAACTATTCTTGACTTTGTGGACGACGACGGCTTGCTTTCAGCGGATTTGGAGGCTATTGCGGCGCACAGTGCCAAAGAAGGAACCGCCGTGCCAGTGCAGGAATTGCAGCGCGTGTTGCTCCTGTTGCAGCAGTGGCTAGAGCCCGCGGGAGTTGCGGCGCGCGATGTGCAGGAAAGTTTGCTTATTCAAATTAATGCCAAGTTGGATTCGCAACGATGGAACGAGCGACCTTCCGCGCTTGATGAAGCCGCGTGGCACGACGCGCGTATTTTGTTGAAGGATCACTACGAGGATTTTCTTGAGAACCGTCTGCCAAAAATCGCGGCGCGCAGTGGCATGAATGTGGAGCGCATCGAGGCCGCCAAGGAACGCTTGCGACGCTTGACTATTTCGCCGGGACGCGACTTGATCGATGAAACCGAGCGTCCGATTGTTCCGGATGTCATGGTTGAATTTGACGCGGAACAAGACCGCTATGTCGCGGCTATTTGCGACGGCTCCGTGCCGCCACTGCGCGTCAGTCCTCGCTATTCGCTGATGGTTGAGCAAGATGCCACAGACACTGCCACCAAAAAATTTGTGCAAGATGGAATTCGCTCCGCCAGTTGGCTGATTGACGCTATTACCCAGCGCAAGAACACGCTTCTAAAAGTGGTGGACATTGTGCTTGAAAAGCAGCGCGAATGGTTCGATGAGGGCTCCGGTCATTTGCGTCCACTGCCCATGATGGATGTCGCCGATCGCATTGGCGTGCATGTGGCCACGGTCAGCCGCGCTGTGGCGGGCAAATGGATGCAAACTCCGCGCGGTCTGGTTGAGTTGCGAAAGTTTTTCACTGGCGGCACGGAAAATGCCGATGGTGAAAGCGTAAGTTGGGAGGCGGTCCGAACCGTGCTGCAGGAAATTGTGGATGCCGAGGACAAGACGCGACCGCTTTCGGATGAGGCTATCACCACACAGTTGCGTGAGCGCGGCATCACCATCGCGCGCCGCACCGTTGTGAAGTACCGCGAGCAAATGGGAATTCAACCGGCGCGCCGCCGTCGCCGACACACCAATGGAGAACACGCGTGAGCCCAGCACTTGCGCAACCAGCTACGAAACTTTTAGAGCAGTGGGGGCCAAGCATGTGCGCGGCCATGGCGCCCATGTCGCACATTGAAGCCGCCACATGGTGCGCGCAACTTACCAACGCGCGCAGCGAAAATTTTCCCGTGCTCAGCTCATTGCTGTCGGAAAAATCACAATCAGACTTTGCCGCTATTTATGCGTTCTGCCGCTGGGCCGATGACTTAGGCGACGAGGCGCAAAGCCCCGAGAACGCCTTAGAACTTCTTGCGTGGTGGCGCCATGAATTGCGTCAGTGCTATCACGGCTCGGCGAAGCATCCAATCTTTATCGCGCTCAAGCCCGTGATTGCGCGCCATGGCTTGCCGGAAAATTTGTTTGACGAACTCATCCAAGCCTTTGAATGGGACAATCGTCAAACGCGCTGGGAATCCATGGAAGAATTGTCGCAGTACTGCGCGCTCAGCGCCAATCCCGTGGGGCGTTTGGTGCTGGCGGTGCTGGGCGAGCCGCGCGACGAAACCCTGGCGCAACTTTCAGATTGCACATGCACCGCGTTGCAATTGGTCAATCACTGGCAAGATGTCAAGCGCGATCTGTTGCAGCGCGAGCGCGTGTATTTGCCGCGCGACGCGTGGAGCCATATTCCAGATTTTGAGTCGCGCTTACTTATTACTGCGCGTCGTGGTTGGGCGGCGGACTTGGATTTTCTGCCGGCCTACCGCGAAATGTTGAGCACGCTGTGCGACCACACCGAGCAACTATTTGATCGCGGTCAGGCGCTGCTGCGTTCGCTTTCACCAACCTCACGACCCGTTGTTGGCCTGTTCACCGCGGGCGGTCGCGGCGTGCTCAAGCACATTCGTCAATGGAATTTTGAAACCTGCATTCGACGACCCAACATAAGCCGCGTGGAAAAACTTTTCCTTGTTTCCAAGGCTTGGCTGGCGGCGCATCTACAGCGGGGTGCGGCATGAATCCATCTTTGCAAGAAGCCGTGGCGGCTTGCGAGGCGATCACTCGCGAGCGCGCCAAAAACTTTCACTACGGACTGCGTTTAACGCCGCCCGACAAACGCTGGGCCATGTATGCGGTGTACGCCTGGATGCGCGAGGCCGATGATTTGGTGGACGACCTCGAACGCGATCCCAATGAGCGCAATCAACGCTTGCAGGCGTATCGCGACGCCACCGACGCGGCGCTGGATGGACACACGCAAACACAAACTCCCGCGTTGATCGCGTTGACCGAAGCCAGCAAGCAATTTCGCCTAGTAAAGCAGGACTTTCATGACATGCTTGATGGGCAAGTTGGCGATCTTTCTCCCGCCCAATTCCAGTCGTGGCCGGAGTTGCGCAAATTTTGCTACCAAGTCGCGGGCACGGTTGGCTTGGTGTGCATTCGCATTTGGGGTTACCGCGATGAGGATGCAACCAAGTTGGCGGTGGAGCGCGGCATTGCGTTTCAGCTGACCAACATTCTGCGCGACTTGCGCGAGGACTTGGACAGCGGCCGCTGCTACTTGCCGAAGGCCGAATTTCAAGCGCTTGAACTCACACCTGAAATGGTCCGCGACTGGAGCGCGCCTGATCGCTGTGTTGAATTCATCCGCGCGCAGTGCGAGCGCGCTCGCGCCCATTACGACCGCAGCGCCGCGCTTGATGCGATGATCGATCAATCATGTCTGCCCACGCTGTGGGCCATGACCGAAATTTACAAGGGCGTATTAAGTAAAATAGAAGCTGACCCGCAACTCGCGGTGCATGGCCGCGCGCGTCTGAGCACTTTGCGCAAGGTGTGGATTGCGCTGCGCGCTAAACATTTACAACCGCAAAAACTTCTGGTCAAAAATTCACCGCCACGCATCGCCGCCAGCGAAGTTGCCAAGGACTACCTCATTGAGGGAAAAACATATAAAGGCGCTGAATTGGGCGAACATAACCAAGACGCATCCGGGCAATCTGGGAGACCTTGGTGAAACGAGTGGCGATTGTTGGCGGCGGCATTGCGGGAATTGCCGCGGCGCTTCGTTTGTCTGAAGCCGGATTCACTCCAATTGTGCTGGAAACACGCGGTAAATTGGGTGGTCGCGCCACCAGTTTTGTGGACCCGCGCACCGGAAAAATTTTGGACAACTGCCAACATGTCGCCATGGGGTGTTGCGTGAATTTACTGGATTTCTATCAACGCCTTGGCGTATTGGAACGTCTGCAATGGCACAAAGAAACGTACTGGGCCAATCCCCCGTATGAACCAGATGTGATGCGCTCTGGTTGGTTGCCAGCACCCGCGCAATTCACCGGAAGTTTTTTGCGAATGCGCATGATTTCCTTCAAGGACAAAGTGGCTATCGCGTTCGCCATGTTCAAGTTAATGCGCATGGGTTACTCCGGCCGCGAGCGTTGGCGCGGCCGCGTGTTCTTGGACTTCTTGCAAGAGACGCGCCAAACCGCTTGCGCTATTGAGCGATTCTGGGAACCGGTGGTGGTCAGCGCGTGCAATTTGTCATCGGCACGCGTTGACGCGCCCGTGGCCATGAAAGTTTTTCAAGAAGGATTTCTAAGCCATCGATTCGCCAGCGCCATGGCGCTCAGTGTTGTTCCGTTGCTTGATTTATACGATCCAGCGGAGGCAATTATTGCCAAGACGGGTGGTCAAGTGAAACTTGGCGTAAGCGCGCAAGCGATTGCCTTTGACGGATCGCGCGTGACTGGCGTGGTGACCAATGAAGGTTTGGTGGAAGCCGCCGCGGTCATTAGCGCGGTGCCATTTGATCGCTTGTTGAAATTATGTTCGCCCACTTTGCAGGCAAAAGATGCTCGTTTGAGCAACCTTGATCAAATCACAACCAGTCCAATTCTTGGCGTGCATTTGGTCTATGAACAACCCGTGCTTCATCAACCACACATGGTGTTGCCAGCGCGCGCCACGCAGTGGTTGTTCAACAAAGGTGTTGATGAATTGGGGCGCCAACATATTCACGCCGTGATTTCCGCGGCCGACGCATGGATGGATTTAGACGAGGCCGAAATTGCGCGGCGCGTTCGCCAAGATATTGATTGGGCTTGTCCGCGCGCGCGCACGCTGGCGCCAACAGAAGTACGTTCGGTGAAGGAGAAGCGCGCCACATTCGCCGCGGTGCCCGGCTTTGAGGCACTGCGACCAGGACCGCTTCCAAACGCTAGTGGCGGCGTGGACAATTTCATTTTGGCGGGTGATTGGTGCGATACGGGGTGGCCAGCCACCATGGAAGGCGCGGTGCGTTCTGGTTACGCCGCGGCGGACGCCATAACAAAAAATAATTCGCTGCAACAAGAATTGCCCGCCGCGCTGTTGGCGCGCGTGGCGGGATTGGGTTGATGCGCGGCGCGCCATGAGCAATGAAAACAGCGTAAATCACGGCGAAATTAACCATGCGCTGACGCGTGAAATTCTTGCCACGCTGGCTGGCGCGGGCTTTGCGCTGTATGGAATTTGCCGCGCCAATGAAACGTCCCACCGCGCGCACTTCGCCCAGTGGCTTGCGGAAGTTGGTTGCGGCGAAATGACCTACCTCACCGAGCATGTTGAGCAGCGCATGAATCCGCAGGAGTTTGTGCCAACGGCGCGCTCCATTATTTGCGTTGCTGATCGCTATGCAAGTGGTGAGCCCGACCAAACGCATGACAATGTCTCTCCGCGCGGTCGCATTGCCCGCTACGCGCGCGGCCGCGACTACCACCGCGTAATTCGCGAACGCCTGGAGCCCATCGCCGATGATTTACGCAAGCGCTTTCCGGGAAATCGCTTTCGCGTTTGCGTGGACACCGCGCCAATTCTGGAGCGCGAGCACGCGCAACGCGCCGGCCTTGGCCGCGTTGGCAAGCACACTCTTCTCATTGGCGAAGCAAGCGTGGGCAGTTGGATTGTGCTTGGCGAAATTGTCACATCGCTCAACTTGTCGCCCAGCGAACCTGTGGCGGGGGACCCGTGCGCAACATGCACGCGTTGCATTGACGCGTGTCCCACGCAAGCCATAGAGCCTTGGAAATTGCACGCCGAGCGCTGCATTTCCTATCTCACCATTGAGCATCGATCCGCGCCCGCGCAGTGGTTTGAAAATCGCGCGGATGACTGGCTTTTTGGCTGCGACGCATGCGTGGAGGCCTGTCCACATTCGCAACCACGCGAGAGTTCGTTGCGCGTGAAACCCAATGCGCAATATGAAGCGCTCCATAGCGACTTTGATTTGGCCGATGTGCTGGCGTGGACCGAGTCAAGTCAAGCTGCGCTGAAACTTTCCAAAGTGTTGCTGCGCGCCAAACTGTCCATGTGGAAACGCAACGCGTTGTTGATTGTGTCGGGCACTCGACCGCAATCGTGGTCAACACAACTGGTCGCCGTGCTCAGGCAGTTGCAAGCTGACACCAACGAAGATGTGTGGTTGCAAGAAAAGTCTGCGCAACTTTTACTTCAGCGCGATCAACTGCAATTATAAATTTGACTCGGCAAGATTGTGGTTGGAACAACAATCCGCCACTATAAAATTATGTAGCGTTTGGCGGATCAACTGGCGGCGGACTTGCGGGATCAGTGGCAGTGGGATCTGCTGGCGGATCAACTGGCGGCGGACTTGCGGGATCAGTGGCAGTGGGATCTGCTGGCGGATCAACTGGCGGCGGACTTGCGGGATCAGTGGCAGCGGGATCTGCTGGCGGATCAACTGGCGGCGGACTTGCGGGATCAGTGGCAGCGGGATCAGTGGCAGGGTCCGTTGCCGTAGGCGCATTATTTGCTGAATCTTTGGGCTCGTTATTTGAGCCATCTTCGGTTGGCGCTTGAACTGGCGTGGAAGCATCACCATCACTCTTTACAGTGTCTGGCGCATTGGTTGGTAATGTTGTTCCAGAGAAATTTGCTTTAGCCAGTTCAATTCCTTTGCGAAACTTGTTGGCATTCTCATCGCCACCGCCCTCGGGTATTGCACTGAGCACCGACTCAAATGCCTCAATTGCTTTCGCTGTCGCGGCTGCGCGAATTGTTTGCTGCGCGGCGGCGTCTTTGCTCCATGAACCACTTTGGTCTATTTTTGCCACGGCCGTGTACGCGGAAATTACAAGGGCGCTTGCGCCCGCGCGGTGCTCGGCCATTCCCGCCAAAGCCAGTTGCGCGGAGGTGAGCGCGAACTTGGCACTTTTAGACATTTGACCACCACTGTTTGTTGATTGTTGCGCCAAGCTCACGGCCTTCTCCAAACTTCCCATGGCCTCTTCATATAAAGCATTTAATTTTTCATCGCAAGCACGCAGCGACTTTGCCGAGGCTATGGCCGCGTCGCAGTAACTTGACGCAAGGCGCGAGAGCTCATTCACGGAACTTTTATGCAGGGCTTCAATCGCATCAATGTCTTGCATGCCAGTCTTGTTGCGATTGATGCTGGCTTGATAAGCGTTCTCGGTATTGGAAGCAATGCGATGTTCAAGCGTCGCCGACTGTGAATTTAAATCAATGATCGCTGCTTGGCTTTGAAGTTTGCGTGAATCGTTCATGGTCTTTTGTGACTCGACAGTAAGTTTCAAGCCGTCAATTGGACCCGCGGCAATGGCTTTTTGTTTCAACATGTTCGCCTGTTTTTCAAGCTCAAGAGCCTTGCTTTTATGCTGGTCACTCGTGCTTGTGGCAGCGTCCACAACATCTTTTAATTTGGTGGTTTGCTCGCTCAGCACCGTCATGGTCATGGCGCTCGCGTCCTGATCTTTTTGCAAGACCTCGCGCGCCTCCGCGGGAACTTCCTGTATGACGGTCTTTGCTAACACCGCAAATTGTTGATTGAAACTTGAGAACAACATGGCGTGGTCGGCTTCCGTTCGTTGAACTTTTTCAAGCAGTTCAATCATGGCATAGTCAAGTTGTGCCGCTTGCATATGCAAATTGAAAGCAATCAACGCCAGGGTTGCCTTTTGGTTTGGCGTTGCTCCAGAGGGAGCCGTGGCCGACGCCGCAACTTTGCGCAGTGACTCGGCGCAGGTTCGATTCACATCGGGATCAACTGTTGAAACTTCAACCATGGCTTTCTGGCCAGCGGCAATTGTTTCATTTATTTTCTTGTCGGATTGTCTTTGCGCCAAAGTTGCGTCATCCATGCAACCACTTATGCCGGCGCTTGAAAAAATGATCGCAGCAGTTGCAACATGAGCCAAGGGACGAGCACGCAAATGAGCAAGAAAATTCATGGGGTGATTCTAACCAAGAATGTGTCAGCGATCAGGTTTATTTTCAGCGCCAGCTTCCTTGGCCTTCTGCAGGATTGGCGGGTTGTAATCAATTGGGTATTCGGCGTGTGGTTGATGCATAGAACGAATCCACAAAAGAGCGTCATTGAGCAAGGATTCGCGCCCTGGAATAAAAATTGGTTTCCATCCAGAAACATCGGGGTGCGGGAATTTGGCGTCCACTCTTGGGCGCGCGCATTGAATTAAAAGCGACTGTTCTGGATTCTCAAAATCAATCAGTGGCGGCTTGCCTGGAATTTTTGGCGAGCGCAGCAAAATAAGAAGATTGGTGTAACGCGTGCGTTCGTTGCGATAGTCAGTGGCGAACATGAAGAAATTTCTGGCGTTCACCCCGCCATGACAGTGACTGGTTGAGCAGTTTGGAATGAGCCAATTGTTGTGCACGCGTCGGTGGAATAATTCAAGAGCGATGGGCTCGGTCTCAACTTGAATTTCTTGATAAAGGTCGCGCGCCTTGAGTGTGAACAGCAATTTCAAAAGTTGATCCGCACTCCAATTGTCCATGGCTTTGCGCGCCTCTGGATCAGCGGGCAACGCATCGCTGGTGGCATAGTGGGCAATGATTTTCTTTGCCAGTCCAGGCGTCGCTTGCATTCGGGGTGGCCGCTGGCAATCCACTTCGAACACTTTCAGAATGTTCACATCACTTGGACTCAACCGCAGCGTTGGAAGCCCAGGTTGATCCATTGGGGGCTTGGTCGAACCAGCAGGCGGCGTTTTTTTATTGGCGTTGCGCGCGGCCTCATTTGTCTGCGTGCGAATTAGATTTTCAGCGCGGCTCAGCAAGTCATGCGCCTCTTGCGCGTCGTACGAGCGCAGAATTTCCGTCAATTCTTCTTTGGCAGCCAAAGGCTGATTTTGCTGCATCATCCAGCGCGCCAATTGCACGCGTTGCGCCCAGTTTGTGGGCTGAATCTGCGCCCGTAGTTGCGCCAATAAATCCTCAAATGATGGGGCAAGTTCAAGCGCCCAAAAATTCTCGCGCATCAATGTAACTTCAATATTATGAATTCGAACTTGCGATTGATGGAAATCATCTCGAATCAATTCCGCCTCCACGCGTCGGCCATCGCGGAACTGAATAATGACGGGCGTTCCCTCTGGCGCGTCAAGCACTGGAAACACTCCAAGCAGCAGCGACTTCTCAAATGATTTTTCAACGCCTTCGGGTGTGCGAATAATTAGCACGGAATCATCCTCGCGCAAAATTGTGCCGCCACTTTCCTTGAAGCGATCAATCAACACGCGCACGCGACGCGGAGTTGGCGCGGCCACTGGCGGCGAGTCGGGCATGGACGAATCCGCGGTATTTGAAGACTTGGACTTCGCCTTTGGATTTGCCGCAGGTTCTTGCGTTGGCGTGGGCGGGGGCGTTGCGGTTGACGAAGGGCCAGGCACTGTGCCGCTTGGCAAAGTTTGAGGCGAAGTTGCCGTTGAAGTTGGCGGCGAAGTTGCCGTTGAAGTTGGCGTTGAAGTTGGCGGCGAAGTTGGCGGAGCGGTTTGTGCGCCAGCGCCAGCGCCTTGCGACATCATCAAACATAGGGAGATGCAAAGAAACATGTGGACGCGCATTCTGACATGGATTCACGCGCATGCCAACCGCCTTCTGTATAAGAAACCCGCATGCAACTAGAGCGGTAAACAGCAGTAAATGTGCGGCAACTCCTGTCTAATCTTTGCCAGCTTTGCGCATAGCAATATCAACCTCGCACCATTTCGGGTAGCGTTCCCGCAGGAGAACCACTATGAAATTAGGAGTCATGAGCGCGTTGTTCACCGGCAGACCTCTTGAAAAAGTGTGTCAATTTCTGGCGGAGCACGGACTTGATGCAATCGAGTTGCCCGCGGGCGCCTATCCAGGCAAAGGTTTTTTTGACGCCAAGAAAGTTTTGGCCAGCGCCAAAGAACAAGACCGCATCAAAGGTATTTTGCGCGAGTTCGGGCTCACACTGAGCGCGCTTTCAGTGCACGGAAATCCCATTCACCCCGATAAGAACATTGCGCGCGACCATCACGGCGTGTGGGAAACCGCCGTGCAACTTGCGCCCAAACTTGGCACCGACATTGTGATTACTTTTAGCGGTTGCCCCGGCGGTAGCGCGCGCGACACCACTCCCAACTGGGTGACATGTCCGTGGCCCGGCGACTTTCTGCAAATCCTGGACTATCAATGGAACAAAGTTCTTGTGCCGTATTGGGCGCGCGCCATGAAGTATTGCGCCAAGTTTAATGTTCGCACCGCGCTGGAGCCGCATCCAGGTTTCTGCGTGTACAACTCGCACACCATGATCAAACTTTCGCGCGCCGCCATGAAGGCCTCGGGCGTGAAGGGCAAGTGCCGCTTGGGTGTGAACCTGGATCCGTCGCATTTATTTTGGCAGGGCATTGATCCGGTTCTTGCCGCGCGCGATCTTGGCGAGGCTGGTTTGCTGTTTCATGTGCACGCCAAGGACACGCAACTTGATCCGCATGAAGGTCCGCGCAATGGCTACTTGGACGCGCGTCCGTATGGCCAGTTGAACGAGCGCGCGTGGAATTTTCGCACATGCGGCGAGGGCCACGGCCATGAATTTTGGAAACCGTTTGTGTCCATGTTGCGCCGCTACGGCTACGACCATGTGTTAAGCATTGAGCATGAGGACGCGTTGATGAGCATCGAAGAAGGCTTCGTAAAAGCCGCCAATTTCCTGCACGATTGCGTCATTCACGAGAAGGCCGCGAAGCCGTGGTGGGTGTGAGGAACTGCTCACATAACCGCGCCGCGTAAATACAAAGCCCCTGGCGATCAAACAACACGCGCGAACCTACTCGCCCATTTTGTGGCAACATCACGGCCAAGTGACTTCGCCAAAGAACAGC
>SIAM01000033.1 GCA_009691785.1 Phycisphaerales bacterium | reverse complement strand
GAGCAGGAGCGCCTGTACCCAAGGCGACAATGTCGCTGACTTTCAATGTGAATCGACCAATCATGATCAACTTGTCAGGGTTAGCGCTGGCGTTGGTTTCATAGAGAGCATCTAGCGGATTATTCTGCGCCCAACCCGCGCCTGGATAGAGACCAGAACCATTTGGCGCGTTGACAATAGCGCTTACATTTGGACCATTTGGATTGGCGAAATACGGGTCAGCAGTCACGCCAACTGAATTTGTAAGACCTTGATTACGGCATCCAATAGTTACAAATGAATCCCACGTGTTGTTGCCTGTACCGCTAGCGGGTGTGCCTGGCATCCAACTTGTATTGCTGTGTTGGAAAGCCAATCCAGCGCTATTAAGATATTTGGCCTTCTGGTCAACATTATAGGTGGACGTGCTTGTGGTGGTTACACCAAAGACGCTGATAATGCGCTCGCCACTGCTGCCTGTGCCATTGGAGGAATTAAACTTTACATAGACATCCATGACGCTGTAAAAAGCATTGCTGTCAGTTGCGGCAGAACCGTCAGCGGCCAGCAAATAATTCTTGGCATACAAACCTTGCAAACCATTGGTTGTCGCTCCCACCAACGCGGCCGAGGAAGATTGCTCAGGGTCAGTCGTCGGGATGTGGCTTTCATTGTTGCTCAGACCCACCAGCAACAAGCCCCAATCGGCGGCGTCAATGATGCCGTTACCGTCCACGTCGCCGACGCTGTACGAACCCATTTGTTGGGGCTCAAGGTCTACTGGAATGTTGGTGGGAACTTTGTTAACAGAAAGTTGCGAGGAAGTATTTTTTGTGGCGGCTACATTTTTTGAATTTGTTTTTTGCTGTGGACTTGAACTGGCCACAACCTGAACTGCCGCAAGCAAACACAGCATTGCGAAACTGCTGAAAGTATTTCGTAACTGAATTTTCACATACGTAGACATGCGTAAACAAAATCTCCAGTAGGGGGCTTGTAGAACAGTACGGAACGCAACTAAAATTATATCCACAAATTTACAAAAATGTGCAAATAGTTCACTTTAAGCGCCCTAACCCAAAATATTATAGGCATATAAATGCGCGTTGAAATTCGAATTGGGGTGCAAAAAAACTGCCAAGTATTGACCCTAGCCAAGAGCCAGAGATTCGCTGACAAAATGCCTATTTTAAAGGGTTCTGGATGGCGGTTGCGGATTGGCTTGTGGTTTGGCTGGATTTCCAGACTGCCATGACCTTGGCTTGCTGTTGCTTTGGCAATGCGCGGAACTGATTGGCGTCCGCAGCAGAGGCAAATCCATAAATTTCCCCGTCGTATTTCACAGCATCCGCATTGGCGGTCAATGTTTCCCCGGTGAACGGGCAAGTTGTATTGGTGATTTGTTTTTGGGCCAACACTTGCGGCGCGGCAAGCTTGGCACGCTGCTTCAACGGCAGACTTCCGTATTGGGTCGCATTGCTCGCGGAGGCAAAGTACACCGGCGTTGAATTAAAGTACCCCTTGTAGCTTGTAGATTGATTCGTCACTGCCAGGCGTGCCATCAATTGGGCAGACCATTGTTTGCGCATTCTCTGTCGCGACATTTTTTGAATTTGGAGCCGATGCTTGCGAACTTGCGCAACCAAAGGGGGCGGTCACAAACGCTAACGCCAATAGGCTTCCAACACACTTGATGAATTGCACCATGGTCATCTCCTAAAACGATTTTGCATTGCGCACGCACGAGTGGAAGCATCTTTGTCCACAAGAACGTTGATGTACATGTCTAGGCAGCCACAAAATGCAGAATAAACACAATCTTCACTTTGTCTTTGAAGGAAATTCAATGCTGCGCCCTTTCCCCAAACAAGCCCCCTCTTCTGACTTTCATGGGTTGCGGCCTTAATGCGTTTGAACAGGGGCCAAACCGCAATCTTTCACAAAATGGCGGATGGCGCTAATTTCATGGTCGCTGCTCAGCGTGTGGTTGCCGCCCTTGGGAATGGAGAAAGACATTTCCTTGCCCGCAAGTTTCACCTTCAAGTGGTCGTGCTTGGTTTCATCGCATGTGCCGCCAAGACCTTCGAACATATGGACAATATCGCGCCAATGAATATTGTGAGAAGTTGGATGCGCGAACAATTGTTTGAGCGTTTGTTGAGCGTGTGACATGGGTCTGTTCTTGGAATTGTTGGGAATACAAACGCGATGCCAGCGATCAAAGTGGACTGTACTGGGCTCGAACCAGTGACCTTCTCCGTGTCATGGAGACGCGCTAGCCAACTGCGCCAACAGTCCGTGAACCAAACAGTATACGCAATTCCTGATCAAGTTTTTGCCGTGGCGAAGTCCTGCAAACAGCGGTCGATTCGGCGCAACGCGCTAGGCTTTCCAAGAATTGCAAGCGTGTCAAAAATGGGAGGACTAATTGTGGAACCCGTCACGCCAACGCGCAATGGTTGCGCGATCTGGCCGATTTGTTCCGCAAGGCCCGCGGTTGTGGCCCACTGTCGAATTAATTCTTCTATGCCCGTTGGCGTCCATGTTGCCACGGCTTCAAGAACTCCTCGAAGTTCCTTCAGGCGATCAAGTCCGCTTGGAGTTCCAGAGAGCAACGCCTTCTCAACTTGCTTGGATTTTTCCCATGTCAATTCCTCATCGCCCAAAGCGAGCCAACGATTTCCGCGGAACAACTCATCCAATGTCTTGCTGCGCTCATGGCTTGCCGCCACCAGCAAATCAAATTGCGCGGCGGTGATTTTTTTCATGAACTCCGGGTGATAGGTTTCGCCGTGGGCTTTCACCAGCGCGCCAAACGCTTGGCGCGACAACTTTTGAATGGCGTCCAAATTGAATGACAACAATTTCACGCGATCAAACTTGGCGGCGGTTTTCTGCACGCGGTCCAGCGCGAAGTTGGCGCACAAATACGCGTTGTCAAATTTCTCCAAGTCGTTGCCAGGGCCCCATCCGTTCAAGGCTAGAAAATTGCAAATGACTTGCGGCAAATAGCCAGAGCGGCGGAAATCATCCACATTAATTTCCGGCAACTCAATGTTCAGCGCGGCGGCCATGGCGGTTGCTTCCACAAAATCAAGTTGAGAATTTTTGTCGCCAAGCCACGCCGTAAACCGCGCGGCGTCAACGGTGTTGGCTGGGGGCGCGGTCAATTTTTTATCCTGCGCGCATTTTCGCAACATCTTGTCCTTGTCGCGTTTGCTCATCTTGCTGCCATCGGGATTGAAGATCAACGGCAAATGCCCGTAAGTTGGACGGCGAAATCCAAGCGCGTCTTGCAACACAATGTGCTTGGCGGTGTTGTTGAAATGCTCCTGCGCGCGCAGTACGGTGGTCACGCCCATCAACTCGTCGTCCACCACAACGGCAAAGTGATAGGTGGGAAATCCGTCGGCCTTGCGAATGACAAAGTCGTCCACCTCGCCCGCGGGCAATGTGGCGTCGCCCAAAATTTCATCGTGAATGGAGATTGGTCCCGCCGGTGTTTTAAAGCGAATCACCGCGGGTTTGGCTTCTTTCAGCCACGCTTGAACTTGCTCGCTTGAAATGGCGTCGGCGCGGCTTCGGTCATAGCGATAGGCCTGGTTGCGCGCCTTGCATTCCTTGCGCGCCGCGTCAAGTTCCGCCGCGGTGTCGAAGGCGTAATACGCCTTTCCTTGCTGGACAAGTTGCTCTAAATACTTGTTGTAAATATCAAGACGCTCGCTTTGAAAGTAGGAACCAAAATCGCCGCCGCCGCAGCCTTCAAACTCCGGCCCTTCGTTCCAATCAATGCCCAGCCACTTCAAATCTTTTAGAAAGCCAACGCTGGCCGCGTCGCTTGAGCGCTTCTGATCGGTGTCCTCAATGCGAAGAATAAATTTTCCGCCGCGACCACGCGCGTATGCCCAATTAAAGAGCGCGGTGCGCGCGCCTCCCACATGCAGATGGCCGCTTGGACTAGGCGCGAAACGAGTTCTTAGCGATGGCGTGTGGGTCATGCTCAAATCCTAACCAACTTGCCAGTGACACACTTTCACGCCACCATGCGCGCGTGAAACTTGGCATTCTTTCAGACAGCCACGGCCGACACGAACGAACGCACAAAGCCGTGCAATTGCTGCTGGCCAACGGTGCCAATGAACTGGCCCACTGCGGCGACATTGAAACCGAGCGGGTCATTGATCAATTTGCGGGCATTCAAACGCATTTGGTGTTTGGCAATTGCGATCCAGATTGGCGCGCTTTAAGCCGTTACGCGCTTGGATTGGGCGTTCTTGTGCAACATCCACTGGCGCGCTTTGTGTGTGGCGGCCGCACATTCGCCATGACCCATGGACATGATTCGGATTGCGTGGCCGCGGCGCTGCATGAGGGCGTGAATTATTTGCTGCATGGACACACGCATATCTGCCGCGATGAGCACCACGGCGCCACGAGAATTATTAATCCTGGCGCGCTGCACCGCGCAAGCGAATTCACGGTTGCGCTGTTGGACACGGATACCGATGAATTGCAATTCTGGGTCGTGGCATGAGGACTTTGCGCGCGCCTGACTGCGTGCGAATTTTGCTTGTCACCGATTGTTGCGGCGAACACGATCAAGATTGAGCTGCTTTGGCTGAACCGTGAATCTCTTTCAAATTTATTTGAATCGAAAGCGCATCATTTGACGAACTCCATATCCATGCCGCTTCTTCTTGTTCAAGCCGCCGCTTCGCTTTATCTCATGGGCTTGATTTGGCTGATTCAAATTGTGCACTACCCGCTCATGGGCCAGGTGAGTCGCGAGACCTTTACGCAGTACGAGCGACTGCATTCGCGGTGGATCACGCCCATCGTGGCTGTTCCTATGTTGATTGAACTTGCGTGCTGCATTCTTCTGCTAGTGAATCGTCCGCCGGCCATTCCCGCGTGGCTCACCTGGTGCGGATTGGCTTTGGTGGTGGTGATTTGGCTGAGCACGGTTTTGCTGCAAATGCCCTGCCATACGCGTCTTTCACAGGGATTTGATGTGAATACGCACGCGCAACTTGTGTCCACAAATTGGATTCGAACGCTGGCGTGGAGCGCGCGCGCCGCGGTCGCCATGGTCATGATTTATTTGTTTTGGAAATCCACCGCCCAAGTGATTGAGTGATTTCACTTGCGCAGTTAACCTAGCGGCATGAAAATCTTCTCCAAAAGAAGTGACAACGAATTGGCCATGCCCAATCTCAATCTTCCGCCGGGCACACTCATCATTGATCCTGAATCAGCGAAACCCGTGCTGACCGTGTTTGGATACTCGCCTGACAGCTTTGAGGAGCGAACACTTTCTCACCCCGATGAGGTGAAAGAGTTCATGCAGAAGTGGCCGCTGATCTGGCTCAATGTGGATGGTCTTGGAGATGAGGTCACGCTGCGATCCATCGCCCAAATTTTTAATATCCATCCACTGGCGCTGGAGGACATTGCCGACACTTCGCAGCGCGCCAAGGTTGAGCAATACGACAACCACGCCACATTTATTGTGGTGCCCATGCCGCACCCTGTTGAACACGAACATGAATTCACCACCGAGCAATTGTGTTTGTATTTGGGAGAGCATTGCGTGGTCAGCTTTCAAGAGACCGCGCCCGGCGATTGCCTTGAGGTGATTCGCAATAGAATCCGCCACAAAAAGGGCCGTGTGCGCATCAGCAACTCCGCGTATTTAGCGTACGCCTTGGTGGACACGGTCATTGACGCCTTCTTTCCAATTGTCAGCGCAATGGGTGATTCGCTTGACGCACTCGAGGCGCGCATTATGGAGGAATCCAAGAATTCACAAATCTTTGATATACGCGCGGTGAAAGTAAATTTAATGCGGGTGCGACGCGCCGTGTGGCCTATGCGTGACGCCATTTTAAATATGACCACCATGGAGCATGTGTGGGGAGCGGACCTGCGCCCATACTTGCGCGACGCCTCCGACCATATCTCGCGCTTGATGGATTTAATTGAGACCGACCGCATGATGGCCAGCGACTTGATGGAGTTGTATTTGAACTCCGCCAGCAATCGCCTGGGTGAAGTCAATAAATTCCTCACCGTGGTGGCGACCATATTTATTCCCGTGGGCGCCATCGCCAGTATTTATGGAATGAACTTTGACATAGAACACAGCGCGTGGAACATGCCAGAACTGAAATGGACCTACGGCTACCCATTCGCCTTGGGATTGATGACGGCTGTGGCAGCGACTTTCTTGATTGTCTTTTGGCGCCGCGGTTGGTTGGGCAACCAGTTTGTTGGCCACAAGCGAAAACGCAAATAACACGGTTATTTCCCGCCTATTTTGCGAGCCCTCTCGCCGACATGCGCGCCTAGGATCCAACACGTATTTCCAATTCACGCATTGCATTTGATCCATTGAACATGAACACAAGCACCACACCCATGACAACAGCCACACCCACCGCGCACGCCACAGATTTGCCCCGCACACTTTCCGCATTGATGAAGTCCGGCTGGCGTAGCCGCAGCGTGAAAGAAGAGTTGCGCGAGAACATGACGCGCATGTTGGAGGCCAAAGAAAATCTTTTCCCAGGCATTGTGGGCTATGAAGACACCGTGCTGCCGGAAATTGTCAACGCCATGATCGCGGGCCACGACATGTTGTTTCTTGGCGAGAAGGGCCAGGGCAAGAGCCGGCTCATGCGCTCGCTGATTCGATTTCTGGATGCGCAACTTCCATACATGGATATTCCAGGGTGCCCCGTTCACGAGGATCCCACCAAGCCCATCACGCACATGGGCCGCGCCATGTTGGCCAACACGCCAGCAGACAAAATTCCAATCGCATGGTGGAGGCGCGAAGATCGATACGCGGAGCGCCTGGCGCCAGGAACAAAATTCGCCGACGTGGTGGGTGAAATTGATCCCGCAAAGATGGCCTTTGGCGCGGGCATGGGCAGCGAGGACGCGCTGCATTTTGGCTTGATTCCCCGCACGCATCGCGGCATTTTCGCCATGAATGAATTGCCCGACTTGGATGAATTGGTGCAGGTTGGTTTGTTCAATGTGCTGGAGGAACGCGACGTGCAAATTCGCGGATACCCAATTCGCTTTGATCTAGATGTGCTGGTGTTGTTCAGCGCCAATCCAAGCACATACAACCGCTCTGGAAAAGTGATTCCGCAATTGAAGGACAGAATTGGAAGCGTGATTCAAACGCACTACCCGCGCGAGCGCGCGCTGGGAATTCAAATCACCCGTCAAGAGGCTGGGATTGATTTGGGTGGCGCGCATCCAGTTGTGGTGCCGCCATTCATGGACGAAATCATTGAGCAAATTTCCATTCAAGCCAGAGCCAGTCGTTTCATTGACGCCTCCAGTGGAGTGAGCGCGCGATTCTCCTCAAGCAATTGGCGCACCATGGTTGCCAACGCGCGTCGGCGCGCCATTCAACTTGGTGAAACGCCCGCGGTGCCGCGCATCAGCGACCTGGCGCATCTGTACGCAAGTTCCGCTGGCAAACTTGAACTTGATCTCATGGGCAGCCATCAAATGAATGAGAGGCAAGTGTTGGACTCCATTATTGCGGAGGCTGTTGGCGCGGTTTTTCAGGAGTATGTGGATGAGCACGGATTGGGCGAAATTGCCGAGATTTTCGCCAAAGGCGTGAAGGTTGAGGTTGGCGATTTGATACCAAGCGCGACCTATGCGGAGCGCTTGCAACGCGTGCCGCCGGCGTGGGACAAGGCCTTTGAAGTGAACGCGTCCAAGGACCCCGCGGTGCGCGCCAGTTGCGTTGAGTTTGTGCTTGCGGGTTTGCACGCCACGGATCGGATTTCTCGCTCACAGAAACATGGGCGGACTTCATACGAGGTGAAATAATCGTGCCCGCCAAGAAGCCGGCCACCAATGACGCCACAGACAATGCCAGCGATCATGTTGCCGGGCAGCAATCTCTTGGCGGCGTGCTGCACACCTATTTAAAGTTTGATCCGATTCAATTTCCGCCGCCGCGATCAGAAGCGCCCGATGCGGTAGGCGCGGCGTTCAATCACATGATGATGTACGGGTCCATGCGCCGATTCACGCCGGAGGAATTGGCCGACGCCATAGAGATTGATCCCGCAAGCATCACTGGACTTGGTCCAAGCCTTGAATCACTACGCCGCATGCTGCAAGAGCGCAAAGAAAAAATCTTGGCCACATTTCAAACAGATTCCGTGCGCGAAGAGGCCCGCAAGATTTTTCATGATCTTGCCGGCAAGATTGAAGCGCCTGCAGAACTGGAAAAAAAGTTCCGTGAACTTGTGAAGCAGGAGCAACTGCGCGACCTGGAAAAGCTCTGGTACCGAGTGGAGGAAAAAAGCTTGTTTGCAAGGCGTTTGCTGCCACTTATTGAGCGCCTTGGCGAGCGCTACCAGGTGGAATCGCTGGCCTCCAAATATGTGTTCACCGGCGCCATCACAATGAATGTGGAGAAGGCCCTTGCCATCAAGGAGGAGCTGGAGACCATCGATCGACTGCTGGCACAAATTGAGGAGGCCATGAAGAACGCCAAGGTGGCCAAGATTGACATGGAGGCGCTCAGCCGCTTTGCGCAGGAACAAGACGTGAATGATTTGCGCGAAATCGCCAAGCGAATTCAGGAGCAAGCCAAACTGCTCGCCGAGCAACAAGGCCTGGAACAGGACGGCAAAGGCTTCAAACTTTCTCCCAAGGCCATGCGCATTTATCAAAGCCGCCTGTTGAAAACAATTTTTTCATCCCTGCAAGCCGCGCGCTCTGGCCGACACGAGGGCGTGCTCACCAACGACGGCGCGGTTGAACTGCCATCCACGCGCGCCTACGAATTTGGCGACTCCCCCGCCGCCATGGATATTCCGCAAACATTCATCAACGCGCTGCTAAGGGAGCGCGCCAATCAAAGCGGCCCGCGAGCGCCTGGTCCGCTGCGCATTCGCAGCGCGGACATTGAAGTGCATCGCACGCGCCGCGCGCCCAAAGCCGCCACCGCCGTGTTAATGGATATGTCTGGTTCCATGCGTTATGGCGGGCAATACGTGGCCTGCAAGAAAATGGCGCTGGCCTTGGACGGCCTCATTCGCAGCGAATATCCCGGCGACTTTCTGCAACTTATCGAGATGTATTCACTGGCCAAAGCGGTGGCCATTTCCGATGTGCCCGCGCTCATGCCAAAGATGGTGTCCATCAACAGTTCAGTGGTCAGGCTCAAGGCCGATCTATCCGATCCACGCGTGACGGAATCGGATCTGCCGCTTCACTTCACAAACATTCAGCGAGCCATGCAACTCGGCCGGCAATTTCTTTGCGCGCAAGCCACCCCCAACAAGCAAATTATTCTTATCACCGACGGACTTCCAACCGCGCACTTTGAAGGCAGCACATTGTTCCTGCTGTATCCGCCAGATCCGCGCACGGAAAAAGCCACCATGCGCGAAGCCATGTTGTGCCAACGCGAGGGCATCACCATAAATATTATTTTGCTGCCGTCATGGAGCCAGACGCAAGAGGATGTCAGCTTTGCCCAGCGCATGGCGCAAACCACCGGTGGCCGCGTCATGTTCGCCGGCGGTGAGGACCTGGATCGATTCGTGGTGTGGGACTATGTGAATCGCCGCCGCAGCATCTTGGGATAAGACCCCCCACTGTGGCGCGCGCCAAAGCCTAGAGTGCCAAATTTTCAAAAAGCCCTTGATTTGTTGACAAATTCACTTACCAACATTGCTATTCTTAATTGCATAAGGTCACAACTTGCGGCCACGGTGGATTCAATCGCACATCAACACAAATAGGAAATGACATGTCCCAAATGCGCACGACGGATCACAATTCAGCCATGATCAACAATGTTCGAGCCAGCGATGTTTTTGGAACGCTGACATTTTGCGGCGACACCATGCTCAAGCGCTTGCCCAGCGATGTGTACGCCAGCATTCAGCGCACCATTCATGATGGCCGCTCGCTTGATCCCGCCGTTGCCAACACCGTTGCCGTGGCCATGAAGGATTGGGCCGTTGAAAATGGCGCCACGCATTATTGCCATTGGTTCCAACCACTCACCGGCATGACGGCCGAGAAGCACGACGCCTTTCTTTCCATCTTGGGCGACGGCACGGCCATTGAAAAACTTTCCGGCGAGCAACTGATTCAAGGCGAACCCGACGCCAGCAGTTTTCCTTCCGGCGGAATTCGCGACACCTATGAGGCCCGCGGTTACACCGCCTGGGACGCCACAAGTCCAGCCTTTTTGCTTAGAAATCCAAGCGGCGTGACCACGCTGTGTATTCCAACCGCGTTCGTCAGTTGGACTGGCGAAGCGCTGGATAAAAAAACTCCGCTGCTGCGCTCCATTCGCGCGGTCAACAATCAAGCGCTTCGCATTCTGAAATTCTTTGGCACCGACAATGGCGTGACGCAAGTCATAACCACGCTGGGTTGCGAACAGGAATATTTCCTGGTTGACCGCGAGTTGTTCAACGAGCGTCTTGACTTGGTCATCACCGGCCGCACGCTGATTGGCGCGCCCGCGCCCAAGGGCCATCAACTGGATGACCATTACTTTGGCGCCATTCCAGACCGCGTGATTAGTTTCATGACCGCCTCCGAGACGCGCTTGTTTGAGCTTGGCATTCCAGTGAAGACGCGCCACAATGAAGTTGCGCCTGGTCAATATGAGATTGCGCCAACCTATGAGAACGCAAATATCGCCGCGGACCATCAAATGTTGTGCATGCACATTCTGCGCATGACCGCGCGTGAGCACGGCTTTGAATGCTTGATCCACGAGAAGCCTTTCGCTGGAGTCAACGGCAGCGGCAAGCACAACAATTGGAGTTTGTCCACCAACACCGGCGTGAATTTGCTTGATCCACGCGAGGAAACCCACAACAATTTGCAGTTCCTCACGTTCTTGTGCGCCGTCATCCGCGCCATTGACACGCGCGCTGATCTGCTTCGCGCCAGCATTGCCACGGCCGCCAACGACCATCGCCTGGGCGCCAACGAAGCGCCGCCGGCCATCATGAGTATTTATCTTGGCTCCATGCTCACGGACATTCTGGATCAACTTGATTCAGGCGCGCCCAAGAAAACAATTCGTGGCGGCAACTTGGATCTTGGCGAAAAGACTTTGCCACTGCTTCCACGCGCGGCCAGTGATCGCAACCGCACCAGTCCATTTGCGTTCACGGGCAACAAGTTTGAGTTCCGCGCCGTGGGCAGCAGCCAAAGCGTGGCGTGGCCAAACACGGTTCTCAACACCATGATCGCGGAGAGCCTTGACTTTGTCGCCACCGAACTAGAGAAGAAAGCCGGTAAAAATCCATCAGAAGCCAAAATTGAAAGCACCGTGCGCAGCGTGCTGAAAGACATTGTGAAGAAGCACCGCCGCGTGTGCTTTGACGGCGACGGTTATTCAGAAGCCTGGCACAAGGAGGCCGCCAAGCGCGGGCTGCCCAACATGCAAAGCACCGCGGAATCTCTTCCTTGCTTTGGCACAAAGAGCGCGCGTGATTTGTTCGCCAAGTACCACGTGCTTTCCGCAGTTGAATTACACGCCCGCTTTGAAGTGTTGATGGAAACCTATGTGAAGGTTGTTCGCATTGAGGCGCGCACACTGATCACCATGGTGAAGAAGAGCGTGCTTCCAATCGCAAGCCAATGGCAAGCGACGTTGGCCGACATTGTTAGCGCATGCCACGCGGCTGGCGTGGAGTGCCCAGAGGATGAGGCCGCGCTGAAGTCGTGGATGAAAAATGTAAGCAATTTGCGCGCCGCGCTCGCTAGCTTGGAGCAAGCCGAAAGCAAACACATCGCCGACTATGCCAAGCACATGCGCCAAGTGCGCGACGAAGTTGTGTCCGCCATGGCGCAGACTCGCCTGGCCTGCGACGCCATTGAACCGTGGGTTCCAAATGAATTTTGGACCCTTCCAACCTACGCCGAGATGTTGTTGAATCGCTAAACCTGATTTATTTTGCGCTGATTTCAAGTTTTTCCGCACATTCCATGATTTCTTCCACGAACCCGTCCCTCAAGACGGGTTCGTTTTCATATACTTTCCAACCCTCAAGCCTTCGCTTGAATTCATCAAAGAGAGATACCCAATGAACACACCAGCCGCAACCATCGAATCCAACCAAGTCAAAATTGAAGACGTGGGTCCAGCCCGTAAGAAAATCACGGTAACGGTTCCGGCCGCCGCCGTGAAAGCGCGGCTTGAGACTGGCTTCGGCTCGCTGAAAAATGAAACCGCGCTTCCTGGTTTCCGCAAGGGCCGCGCGCCGCGTGAACTTTTGCAGCGCCGCTTTGGCAACGCGCTCTTGAAGGAAACGCGCGATCAAATTCTTTCCGAGGCATATGGCCAAGCCATTGAAGCCAACAAGTTGCAACCCGTGGGCAACCCAGAAATGACTCCAGAGTGCCGCGATGTGGCGCTTGTGGTTGGCAAGCCTTTCATCTTCAGCATTGAAGTTGAAGTGGCGCCGGAATTCACGCTTCCAAACACCGACGGCATTGAGGTGAAGCGCCCCATCTTTGAAATCAAGGATGAGCATGTCGATCTTGAAATTCGCCGTCAAGGCTACCGCTTTGGAAAGGCCACGCGCATCACCGGACCATTCCAACCGCTTGATCGAATGTTGTGCGAAGTGAAGGCGTTCAAGAATGCCGACGCCGAGCCATTCTTCACCAATGATCGCGCGCTTGTGGTTGTGCCTGACACCGCAGATGAAGGCAAGGGTCAACTGCTTGGTCTTTTGGTCGAAGACCTTGGTCCACGTGTTGAAGGCAAAAAAGTTGGCGATGCAATCACCGTTGAGACAACTGGTCCTGATCAGCACGAGCGCGAGGATTTACGCGGGGCGAAGATTCGCGTTGAACTTGTTGTGAAAGACGCGGACCGAATTGAGCCGCTTGATGAGCAAGGACTGGCCGAAAAACTTTCGCTAGACACCATTGACAACTTGAAGGGTCAGGTGCGTTTGGCGCTAGAGCGTCAACGCGATTCCGAGCAGAAATCCGCCGAAAGAGAGCAGGTTTATACCTTCTTGACGCAGGCCGTTGACTTCCCGCTTCCAGAAAAAATGAGCCAGACGCAAAGCATACGCAACGTGGAAATGGCGCGCATGGATTTACTGCAACGTGGCGTGGATCCAAACGATGTCGAAACCAAACTGGCGGAGATTCGCGGCGAGAGCGAAGCCAACACGCGCAAACGCTTGAAGTTGTTCTTCATTCTTGCGCGCCTTGCGGAAGAGATGAAGATTGACGTGACCGAGGCCGAACTCAATGGCCGCATTGCGGGCATTGCAATGCAACGCGGAACGCGTCCGGATCAACTTCGCAATGAAATTGAAAAGACCGGCAAGCTGGGTGAACTCGCCCACTCCATTCGTGAGCACAAAACCGCGGATCGAATTTTGGAGAAGGCAAAGTTCATTGATGTTCCCGCCGAGGAATGGAATGAGCAACAGAACAAGGAAGTTTTAGCCAAGCGCGCTGGCGCAAAGGCCGCCGCTTCCAGTGACAAGCCCGCGAAAACTTCCAAAGCCAAGAAATAATTTCCAGGCATACACCATGCGCATCACACTGGCCGCGAGTGATTTGTTCAACCAGATTGCCCCGTGGCTTGTTGCTCTTGTGGTGTTCGCGATGGTTGGCGGCTTGATCATTAGTGCGGCGCGCGGATACTTGACCAACAAGTCAAGTGATATTTCCTCGAGCGGTTTCACGTTGGCGGATCTTCGCCGCTTGAACGAACGCGGCGAAATAGACCAAGCGCAATACGAGCGCGCCAAGGCGGCGTTGATGAATTCACCGGAAATGGCGGGTCCTATGTCCGAAAAATCGTCCGACAAATCAACCACCAAAGCCCAGCAGAAACAGCCATTTCAATCGCCACCCAAACCTCCTGCAAAATGAAAGCCGCAAGACTGCTCGCCTAAATCCAAACCTTCATGCCGCAAAAATAACTGATCGACTCAGTACGATCATTCATTGAGTCCAATAAGGAACGATCCGTTCCGTTCATTCCGTCTTGCAATGTCATTTCCAATCAATTTTGATTGACCTTGTAGACTGTTGTGACATACTTCGCTTATACCTTCCTCAACGCCACACAATATGAATTCAAAATCACAACCACAATCGTCTCGCTCGCACCTTGAACCACGCAACGCCGGAGGCTCTGGACGCAACAAGCGCGACGGAATGGATTTTACGTCGAGCTCTGGAAGCGGCGGAAATTCCGGTGGCTCTGGCGGCAACTCCGGTGGTTCAGGCGGAAATTCTGGCGGAGGTTCTAGTGGAGGTTCTGGTGGACCTACTGGCGGCGACGGCACCGGCTTTAAAGGTCGCAAAGTCACCACATGCAGTTTCTGCGGCAAGACCAGCCGTGAAGTTGGACCAATGGTTGAAGGTCCGAGCGATGTCTACATTTGCTCCAACTGCACGGAGCTGTGCCAAAATATTTTCAAACAAGAAACACGCCGCGTGCGTGGATCGCATCCGCAGTTTGGACAAATTCCAACTCCGCGCACCATCAAGGAATTCCTGGATCAATATGTCATTGGGCAAGATCTTGCTAAGCGATCGCTGGCCGTGGCGGTGCACAATCATTACAAGCGATTGACGCAAATTGACGCGGAAAATGCCACCGTTGAGTTGGACAAGAGCAATGTGATGCTGGTTGGTCCAACAGGCACTGGAAAAACGCTTCTGGCCCGCACATTGGCGCGCATTTTAAATGTTCCATTTGCCATTGGCGACGCCACAACATTGACCGAGGCTGGCTACGTGGGCGAGGACGTTGAGAATCTTCTGCTAAAATTGCTGCAAGCCGCCGACTTTGATTTGGAAAGCGCGCAACGCGGAATTATTTACATTGACGAGATCGACAAAATTGGAAAGACCAATCAAAATGTCTCCATTACCCGCGACGTGAGCGGCGAAGGCGTGCAACAAAGTTTGTTGAAGATGCTTGAGGGCACAGTGGCCAATGTTCCTCCACAAGGAGGACGCAAGCACCCAGAGCAACAATATATTCAGATGGACACCACGCATATTCTGTTTATTTGCGGAGGTAGTTTCAATGGCATTGAAAATATCGTGAAGAAGCGAATTGGCCAGCGCCGAATTGGTTTCTCCAACGATGTCACCAGCACCAACCACGAAGCGGAAGTTGCCGTGTTGTTAACGCAACTCACGCCCGATGACATTTTGGAATACGGAATGATTCCGGAACTTGTTGGCCGCCTGCCAATTCTTTGTCCGCTCATGCCGCTTGATCGCAGGACCATGATCAATATCTTGACGGAACCAAAAAACGCTCTGATTAAGCAATTCCAGCACTTCTTTCGGCTTGAAGGCGCGGACCTTGTGTTCACCCAAGACGCGCTTGAGCTTATTTCCGATCGCGCCCTGCAACGAAAAACCGGCGCACGCGCCCTGCGCGCCGTGCTTGATGAAATTCTGCTTGATCTGATGTACCACTTGCCAGAAATGGACAATGTGAACGCCGTCTACACCATCACCGCCAAGGCGATCTTGGACAAGTCATCGCTGAAAGCGATTCGCCACTTGTCCAAAGAAACCGCCTGAGCATGCTAAAGTCGAAGCGTCCGTGGAAAGAAATCCATGGCCAGATACAAGCGCTTATTCAAGAACAATTCCAAACGCTCACCGCGCACGCGCATGATCCTTCTCAACTGCGCCTGCGTTGCATGAACATATTTATCGCGGCGGCCTGGCCGCGACTGAAAGAGCACGGGGTAAGTTGGATTGGTTTTTACTTGGCAGACATGCCAATGCCAAACACAACGTGCATGCTGCTTGCCGCACGCGAACCCAAACCCGCTTGCAGTCCAATTGGCTTGCATGGCGCGTGCGGACATTCTTTTACATCTGCAAAGCCAATGGTGGTGACCGATGTTGCCGAACTGGGCGACGACTACATTGCGTGCGACCCGCGTGACAAAAGCGAACTGGTGGTCCCCTGCCTAGATAGCGTCGGCAATGCGTGGGGCGTGATTGACCTTGACAGCTTTACCGTTGGCAGTTTTGACCAGCTTGACGCTCTGCATGTCACCAACTTGCTCAAGGTTGCCCGCCTGAGTTTGTAAATAGGCAATGTTGAGCGCAAAATTTCTTGTTGCCCTTGCGCACAATTGCCTTTATTTGTAGAATGATCGACCCAACTGAGGAGATTGAATCATGCCACGCGTCTGCTATTTCACCGGATCAAAAACAACTTCTGGAAATGTTCTCAAGCGTCGCGGCAAAGCGAAGCACCTTGGTGGCGTTGGTATTAAGACAACCAGCGTAAAAAAGCGCACTTTCAAGCCTAATTTGCAAAATGTCACGGCCGTGATTGATGGCAAACCAACACGTGTCAAGGCTAGCGTTCGCGCCATTCGCTCTGGACTTGTAGAGAAACCACTGCGTCGCAAGTTTGTGTACACACGTCCACGAAAAGCCGCCGCCGCTGGTTGAGTTTCCAAACTCGCCCACACTCTGAATTGAAAACACGGTCAATCAAGCGATATTTTATGCATTTTTGATATTTATCACTGTTTTTCAGTGATTTTTACAAATTATCGTTGACTTTAAAGAAATTTAGCGTAACTTTCCTCGTCACTCGGCGCTACACGGCTTCGATGAATACGCAGGATCAAGGTTGATCCACGAATGCGTTTCACAAGCAAACCTGCCTACCGAGCGAATTGTGGGCCCAATTTGAAGGTCCGTTTGGTCCGGTGGTTCAATATCTTGAATGCATACATTCATGATTTTCCCATAGGAAAGTGCCGCATGGTGTTTCACATCTGCGGAGGTTTTGCAGGGTCGCGGCCTTGGAAAACTATAGGTGGTTCCGCGGCAAATCCCATGGATGGGCCTTGCGTTGCAGGTGGTTCTTTCACTGAAAGTAAACAATGGTTTTATCGCAACAAAGCGATCGCGATCGCATTTTGGACGCAACTGATCTTGTGTCCCTTGTTGGCGAACACGTTCCTCTGAAGCCTCGCGGCCGAGAGCACGTGGGGTTGTGCCCATTCCATGATGACAAGTCGCCAAGCATGGCGGTTGTGACGCACAAGGGCAATGCTTTTTACAACTGCTTCGCGTGCGGAGCCGCTGGAAACGCGATTGACTTTGTCATGAACTTTCACAAGATGGAATTTCGCGAGGCCTTGAAATATTTGGGGCAGCGCTGCGGAATTGAATTGCGTTCCATGCGTGATGAAGGTCCGAAGGATCCCGCCACAAGCAAGGAGTCGCTGCGCAAAGCCATGGCCGCGGCCGCGAAATTTTATCAACGCTGTCTCCAAGATGACAAACTTGGCGCCACCGCGCGCGCGCACTTGGATGAGCGCGTTCTGAACGCGCAAACCCGCGAAGATTTTCAACTGGGCGTGGCACCCGAAGGTTGGGACCATCTTGCTCGTCACATTGAGAAGTTGATTCAACACAGCGCCAATTCCGCCGACAAGGTTGCGCGCGAAAGTTTCGAGGCGCTTGGACTTGTTCGAGCCGGGCAGCGCGGCCCCATCGACGGCTTCCGCAATCGCCTGCTGTTTCCAATTCATGACGAATTGGGAAATGTCATTGCGTTTGGTGCGCGTCGACTTGATCCAAAAGATGAGCCAAAGTACTTGAATAGCCCTGATTCTCCGCTATTTTCCAAAGGCCGCACCTTGTACGCGCTGCACCGCGCGCGGCGATCCATTATTGATTCCAAGCACGCCATTGTGGTCGAAGGCTATGTCGACGCCGTTGCATTGCATCAAGCGGGCGTGACCAATGTCATTGCCACGCTGGGCACCGCGCTGACCAAAGATCATGCCAAGGCGCTGCAGAGAATGGCGGAGCGCATCACCGTGGTGTTTGATCCTGACAACGCCGGCGAGCGCGCCGCTGACCGCGCCGTGGAAACTTTCTTGGCCGTTCCTGTTGATGTTCGCATTGCCACCCTGCCCGACGGCCTTGACGCCGACGAATTATTGCAGCGCCCAAATGGCTTGAATGATTTCAACGCCGCTCTTGAACATGGGGAAGAAGCTTTGTCCTGGATGGTGCGCCGCTTCAAGGCCAATCTTGTTTCCGTGGAAAGCATGTCTGGAAAGCAACAGCGCCTGCAAGAGTTGCTGCGCAAACTTGGCGAGCTTGGCTTCCGATCCGTTGAACCATTGCGCAAAAGTTTTGTCATGAACGCACTTTCAAAATTGACCGGCGTTCCCGTGCGGACACTTGAACAAGCCATGCCGCAAGCGCGCGCTGAATTTAAATTAAACACGGCCAATGCAACGCCAACGCCGCCCGCGCCAATTGTGCAGGAGCCGCCATCAAGTCCCCGCGCAAAGGCGCGTCGAATGGCGGAGCAAAATTTGTTGGCGGCCATCATGGCCGATCCCCACGCCGCCCAAGTGCGTGTGCAGGCGGGTCAAGAGGGGTTATTGCCCATTTCCGAGGCTTTTTCACCAGAACACTTCCAACGGACCGATCTTCGAGAACTATGGAACCTGCTCGTCATGCGATTTGAATCTGGAACTTCATTCCATGTGCAAGACATTCAAGCCGAGTGCCAAGAGCCTTCGCTCAAAGCGCTGTGCGTCGAGTTGTTCAACATTGGCAGTCAACGCAACGAAAACATGGACGCCTCCGACGCTGTTCGAAATGCCGCAGCCGACTTTGACAAATTCCTGCACGACGCGAACATGAAACAAACTGTAACCAATGTCATGAATCCCGAAGATGCACTTGCTCGCTTGGAGCAAGTGCGCCGAGGGGGTCATAACCCCAGTGCAATCGCGCAAAATATGCGCAATTTGAATCGAACTGAAACCATAGCGAAAGCGTCTGCGGATCAATCTTGAGTGTTTTTTTACCATTTACAAAGAATTGGAGCTGAACCGTGAGTCTTGCCATTAAAGATCTGAAAGCCACTCTTCGTCGCCTTGTTGAAAAAGGTCGCCAGCATAAGTGGATTAGTTATGAAGAACTCAACACCTGCTTGCCAGATGAGTTCGTCAACGCCGATCGTATTGATGAGCTCTTTGTGTTGCTTAGCGAAAATGGAATTGACATGGTGGATGAGATTGAAGTGCAGCGCAACAAGCTCACTCCAATAGACGCCCCATTGCAAACCAACTTGAAGTTTCACCGCGACAATCCCAAGCACCGCAAAGAAGCGTGCTCGGTTCCCGCCGCCATTCAAGGCCCGCCACCTGCGCCAATTTTAAGCGCCGGCGCTCAGCCCAAAGTTCTGAAGCAAATGAAAGATGTCGTGGAAATTCCCTCCACCAAGGCGGGTCCCGAAACGGCGGATCTAGACGATGAGATTTTGGATGACGAGGAAGCCATGGCGATTGTGGCGCAGGCTTTGGCCGAACAAGGCAGCAAGCGCATTGATGATCCAATTCGCATGTACCTGACGCAAATGGGAACAATTCCACTTTTGACTCGCGAACAAGAAATTCGCTTGGCCAAGAAAATTGAAACCACGCGCATGATCTTTCGGCGCAAATCTCTTGAAAGTGATTACGTGGCGCGCTTGGCCACCGAAACGCTTAAGCAAGTGCGCGATGGCAAGTTGCCCTTCGATCGAACCATGCGCATTTCCACCGCGGAGGAAGATGCTAAAGGCAAGATCGCCACGCGAATACCTGGAAATGTTGAGACCATTTCACAGTTGATCAACATGAACGAGCGTCAATGGAATCAACTAGAGGATTCCAGTATTTCAGCGGAACGCAAAACGACCATCAAGGAGGAATTGCGCCTTCGTCGTCGAAAGGTTGCCACACTTCTTGAAGAGTGCTGCCTGCGAACGGGTCGCATTCAACCATTGATGCGCCGCTTGCAATCCATCCACCGAAAAATGTTGGAATTGAAGCGCCAACTTCTCAAGGCTGAAAAATTTCCGGAGCGATTTGATCCCGAGGATCAAATTGTGATGCGCGAGGAGTTGATTGGTCTTCGATCCATCGTTTTTGAATACCCCGAGGAACTTGAAGCGCGTATGAAAGCCATTATGCGCGTGTTTGGCGAGTATGAACAAGCCAAGCGCGATCTGTCTGGTGGAAATTTGCGCTTGGTGGTCAGCATCGCCAAGAAGTATCGAAACCGTGGTCTGCCCTTCCTGGACATCATTCAAGAAGGCAACACCGGTTTGATGCGCGCGGTTGACAAGTACGAGTATCAACGCGGCTACAAGTTCAGCACCTATGCCACATGGTGGATTCGCCAAGCGATCACGCGAGCCATCGCCGATCACGCGCGAACCATTCGTGTGCCTGTGCACATGATTGAAACCATGAGCAAGTTGCGCAACATTCAGAAGCATTTACTTCAGGAGTTGGGTCGTGAACCAACTGGTGAAGAGATCGCGGCCAAAGCCAAGATGCCAGCCGAGGAAGTTCGCCGCGTGATGAAGATCAGTCGCCATCCAATTTCGCTGGATCGGCCCGTGGGCGAAAGTGAAGACAGCCACTTTGGAGATTTTATCGAGGACGAGCGACAGTCAAGTCCATCCGAGGCCGCGAGCAACGAGTTGCTTCGTCAGCGCATCAACGATGTGTTGAAGACGCTCACCTACCGCGAGCGTGAAATCTTGAAACTGCGCTACGGCATTGGCGACGGTTACACCTACACCCTTGAGGAAGTGGGACGAATTTTCAAGGTGACCCGCGAGCGCGTGCGCCAAGTTGAAAGCAAGGCGTTGAAGAAGTTGCAGCACCCAGTGCGAAGTCAGCGCTTGTCCAGTTTCTTGGTTTCACAAGATGACGCCGAGGACGCTGGTGACAGCGAAGTGCTTGACATTGGAACCGATATCACCGATGACGCCGAGGATTGATTGAGACATGTTTGAATTGCAACGGGGTGGTCATACGGCCACCCCGTTTTTTTATGTGCAATGAAAATGCAAGGCGCAATGCGGCGAAGTACACTTCACTCCCTTGCGGATGTGGCGAAATTGGCAGACGCGCAAGATTCAGGTTCTTGTGGGGTCACACCCATGGAGGTTCGATTCCTCTCATCCGCATTCAAGAGTCCGATCAAAATGGTCGGACTTCTTGCTTTTTAGGTTCGCATTGGCAATGCCATGAGGAACGGTCACATGTTCTCTTATTCTCGGCAAGCGCGCGCCGTAATACACTTGTGATGTGATCTACCTGGACAACAACGCCACCACCAAGCCGCTTGCGGAAGTTATGGACGCCATGCGCGAATCACTGGACAGCAATTGGGGCAATCCCAGCAGCGTGCATCGATTTGGCCAAGCGGCCCGCGCTGCAGTGGAGCAGGCGCGGGAACATGTCGCGCAACTTGTTGGCTGCTCGGAGCGCGAAATTATTTTTTGCTCCAGCGGAACCGAGTCGGCGGCGTTGGCGCTGCGTGGAGTTTTGCAAGCGCATCCCAAACGCCGATTGATTGTCACAAGCAAATTGGAACACGCGGCCGTGCGCAATGTAGTGGAGCACCTTGGAGCCGCTGGCATGTGCGAAGTGATTTGGGTGGAGCATGCGCCGAGCGGCGAAATTCATCTTGAACACTTGCGCTCCGTGGTGAAGAAACGCGCTGATGAAATTGCGTTGGTTTCGCTGATGTCAGTGAACAATGAGACAGGCGTGATTCTTCCTGTGCGATTAGTTGGCGAATTGTGCCGTGAGAGTGGTGTTCTCTTTCACAGCGACGCCACGCAGACCGTTGGTCGTCAACCATTCGATGTGGCGAATGCCAGCGTGGATTTTGCGACATTCTCCGCGCATAAATTGCACGGCCCCAAAGGCGCGGCGGCATTGTTCGCGCGCCGAGGCGTGGGCATTGTGGCGCAACTTGTGGGTGGCCCGCAGGAGCGCGACCGCCGGGCCGGAACGGAAAATGTCGCTGGCTTAATTGGCTTTGGCGTGGCGGCCAAAGCCGCGCGCGCGTGGTTGAGTTCGGCGGATATGAACCACTCCGCGGAGTTGCGAAATCAATTGGAAACGTTGATCCATTCCGCAATTCCAGACGCGGTCATAAATGGATTTACCGCAGCGAGAGTATGGAACACAACCAATATTGCATTCGCGCATTTGGAAGCCGAAGCCATTTTGCTAGCGCTGTCCAATGAAGGCGTTTGCGCAAGCGCGGGAGCGGCGTGCAGTTCGGGCTCGCTTGATCCGTCGCCGGTGCTGTTGGCCATGGGTGTTTCGCCCGTGCTGGCCCACGGAAGCGTGCGCTTGAGTTTGTCGCGCTTCACAACGCGTGACGACATTGCTCGAGCCGCCACTATTGTTTGCGATTGCGTTCGCCAACTTCGCGCGCGCACGGGCGCGGCGGTGAACACGAAGCGCCATCTAGACACACGCACCTGAATTTTGCAGGCGCGCTGGCGTAAGCCGCAGTATTTTTGTTGTGTGACAGCGCCTGTCTTATTGGTGACAGCGGCGTTTACAAATGCGCGGCGAATAATTTTTCAAGCGCTTGCGCCGATGCAATTTCAAATGGACGAAAGCGCTCGGTTGAACCTTTTTCATCGCTGAAGATCAAAGCGCGCTCAGCGCCCAAACGCGACGCTGTTGGCGTGTCCATAAAGTAACTGGAATCATTGGCGCTCATTTGCATCAAAACGCGAGAGTCAAATTCACGAAGCGCATTGCGGTCAATGCAAAGCTGCAAACTTGGCGCGGTGTCAGCCCACGCAAACACATGCACGCCAACGCCAGGACCATCGCGCAAGATTGCGCCAAACACCTTGCTAGGTTTGGCTGGGCCATCACTTGAAATGGAAAAGTCGTCCTCATCTTTGCGCAATGTGCGATAGCGTTGTAGAGCATGGACCATAAGCAAAATAGGCGGCTGATCTTGTCGCCCGTCGGCGATTCGCTTCGCAATTTCTTGGCCAAGTTGAAGTATGGCGCCATCGCAATCGCGGTAGTTGGGAATTTCGGCGTTGAGCTTGAGCGTCTCAAGCGTGGACTGCAAGACTCCGCTGGTGAGGGAATCCGGAGTTGTCCCATCAAGCAGAATTACTCGACCAGGCATTGAGCGCGTTGAAGCCGCGAAACTAACAAGCGCCGCGACGCTTAAACCTGTGGCGACATCTTCGCGCTGGCCAACAACAACAATGTTGGCGCCAGACTGGCGGCGCAACGTGATCATGCTGGCGTTGCGGATGGCGACTGGGTTTCCTAGGAAAATATTCAAAGCGGAAACTGCGGTTGTTACCGGCTTTTTAATCAAATCCAGAAGTGGCTGACACTGTTCAATGCACGCTGCGGCGGTGCCGTCAAATACAATCATCTTGCGATCTGAAACTCCCTTGGCGCGCGCGGCGCTGGCAAGTTCACGCACGCGCTCATCACGTTGCGCATCGGTGAGCCACACAACTTGAAATGGGCTATTGCCCTCGATTAAACCGCCAGCATCGTTGTAAATAGCCTCGCCGGGACGGGACAATAGCCGCGCCGCTGTGTTGTCGTCGGACAAAATCATGGCGGAGTCCGCCTCGTTGCATTGCAGCGCTATGCGAATTCCCATTTGACCCATGGTTGTACGTGGCAGCGCGTACGTTCCGCCCAATGTTTGCGAACCAAGAATGACATGCATTCCAAATGCCCGCCCCTGGCGCACCAATCGGTCAAGCAACAACGAGGAATCTTGGGCGACTTTGTCCTCTTCCACGAACAACTCTTGAAATTCGTCAACGATCAACAGCGTGCGCGGCATTGGGTCTTGCTTGCCAAGTGATCGCCAGGCGGCCAAATCTTGCACGCCGGCCAAGCGAAACATGTCGCCGCGTCGCTTCAATTCGGCGTCAAGTCCTTGCAACACGCTCAGACCAAATTCACGGTCGCTTTCTACCGCCACCGCGCGCGCATGCGGTAAACCGTGGGTGGCGTACGCCTTAAATTCCACGCCCTTCTTGAAATCGATCAACCACAATTCAACTTCGTCGGGTGAATACCACAGCGCGACATTGGTGATGAGAGCGTGCAGCAGGGTGCTCTTGCCCGAACCAGTTTTGCCCGCAAGCAACACATGCTGCCTAGTGCCTTCGCCAATTTCAATAGCCTGCAATTTGTTGGCGCCACTTCGGCCCACAGGCACGCGCAGAATCTTGGCGCTGGAACTTGTCCAACGCTGATCAAGCCTGGGCTCGACGGCTTGAAATGGAACCTCCACCCTGGAACCAGATTTTGCGGCGCGCCCAATGTTCCGCAAGATGCTTTGCAACAACACCGCACTTGGCATAGTGGCAGGTGTGAATTGAACTTGCTCAAGCCCAGGGGCATCCACCACAAAGCGATCATTTTTCCAGCGAACACGCATGCAGCATTGAAGCACTTCATTTTCCTTGATCAATTCTGGAAGTGGCTTGCTTGGATCTCGAAGCAGTAAAAAAAGCACGCCGCAACGCGCACCTGATTGCAGCAAACTTGAGAAGCGTTTGCATGCCGCATCAGTCAACCCTTCTGGAAAATCCGCGAACACAACCACGCGAAGCGGTTCCGCCAACTCCCCCGCTTGTTTGTTGTAGTCCGCGATTGTTTCAAATTCATTGCGAAGATATTTCTGAATGACCGTCTCCACATACTCGGTCAGATCGATTAATTTTTGCTCAATATGCCGCGACTCGCTCCAAATTCGCTCGCTGACCAACAAGTCCATTTCGTCGGCCAAATGCATGAAGCCGGCGAAACTTTGCCCAAGCCCAACTGGATCAAAAAAATAGAAACGAACTTTGCCTGCTGGTGCCTGTGTTAAAAGACGAAGCGCGCAGCTTTGAATCATTTCAAGCCCTTGGCTCCTACTTTGCAATGGCGCCTCCACCAAGAGAGATGTCCCATTTGGAACACGGCGATACGCAGCAACATTCCACACGGGGAATGCTCCAACAACATTTGGCCAAGCGCATTCAGTCTCGGTTGGGACCGCGGGTGCTATGCAGGACAGATCCAGCTTCAGCGAACCAAAAGCCATACCCTCTGAAACACTCTGGGAAATATTGTCCGAGACTGCAAAGATATCCCATGGCTCCAACAATAATTTCCCCTTCTCTTCCATGGCCTGGGACCATTGATCAAATGAATGGCGTTGGTCAAGCCAACATTTGCGCCGCTCATTTGATTGCTTGCGTTCTAGATCGTCGCACATTGTGCGATTGTTGAAATTTTTCTGCTTCTCCGCCAGTTCAGCGGCCTTCACTTCAGCGAATATCTCGCCGCGAGTTTTTGTTGCAGTATCCAAAGATGATTCAAGCAGCTTGGATTTCTTCTCTTGCACGCCTGCGCTTTTTTTCTGGGACGCATGCGTCATTTCCTGAAGTAGAAGCTGGACTTTGTTCTGTAAAATATCCTGTAGGGGAGTCCATTTCTCACGCGCCAATTTCACTTCGCGATTGCGAGTTTCAATTGACGCCGACATGAGGGCCTTCTTCTGTTCGTCGGCTGCATGCAATGCGATCTTCGCTGCGATCAACCCAAGTTGATGCGCATTGGAAATTGGAATCCATGATTTGCGGACTTGCTTTCGCGCTAAAAACCACAACGCGAGGATTCCACAGGCGCTTATGAGAATACCGATGCCAACCCCCACCCAAAGGAAATCCCCTCGAACACCGGCGATGGCTGCGATGCCTGTCAACATTCCAGTGATCAAGATGGTTGGAACAAGCAAAATTGGTCCGCGAAAGAACCCCGCCAATTTCAAATTTCGAAAACGCTCCACCGAATCCATGGCAATGGCTGCCTGCATTGACAAGATTCCTTCACAGTTTTTGGGGGATACATTGTGATCGAGCGCTTGCTCAGCCGGACGCGACTGACGGTAACGCTTCAATTGAACAAGAGCCGCGTCGATGGATTGATTCAGCGTGATTTCAATTTGCAAAATTCGAGCTCGTGTCTCCTCAAATTCAACACGCGGAATCCCTTCGCTCGTTTCCAAGACGCTATCCGCCAACCATAGGGCCTCTTGTAGACCATGCTGGTTGACATGAATGTCGTCCTTGAGCTTGTTGTGTAACTGCTCAGCGTGCACGCGCGAATAATCCTCTATGTTTTTAAGTTCAAGCTCCGAACTCTCAACGGCTTGATCGTGAGAGTGCTTACGCGTTCTTTCGCATTGGGTCAAACGCATTTCTTGCTCTTGGACTATGCGATTCATCTCCAATTGATTTCGAGATAATTCAGCTTGGCGCATCAAATGAATTTCTTTTTGCGAGGCGTCAAGCGCTTGCGCATGCTTCTGGCAAGCAAGAAGCAATGCCTCCCAACGCGCGCCACACTCCGCTAGTGGATCCATATTTTGAAAGTCCATTTGGAATTCACTCACTCAGATCTATCGTACAAGTGGAATGCGATTGGATCGAGG
>SIAM01000032.1 GCA_009691785.1 Phycisphaerales bacterium | reverse complement strand
ATTGAGCGATCGTTTGCGATTCCAACAATCAGCCCGCGTTTGCCTTCAAGTATTCCCATTGATATTCCTTTAAGTTTGAATCATGCGCACGAATCAGAGAGAGTAACCACGCCGCAAAAGATATGCTCCCCTTGCGAGCGGGTGCGTCATGTGAGAACGCAATCCCTCAAGAAATTGCTCACAAATTACTTGGCCGGTTGCGCAACAAGTGGCGTCGCCGCGGACGGCATAATTGGCGTGTTTGCCTGCGATGGCGTTGGTATTGAAGCAATTTCACGAACCATGCCGTAGGCCCACAACTTCTGGCTTTGCAGGCCGGTCTTCAACTCCAATAGAAATTGAACAAGTCCCGTGGCGTATGGTTTTGGAGTCACGCGGCAACGAACTTGTATGTCCTTGCCTTGCCGTTCTTGCGCCAACATTTCCACGGTAAATAATTCGGACAAACTGACCACGCTCGATACTGGCTCGGCCCAATCGATCATGTCGAAAGTGAAGTCCTTGAAACCGTTGGCCGGGATCAAACCCAAGTTCAAGTTGTATTCCTTCATGCGCACAACTGGAATAATATGAATTTTCTCGTTGCGTATCTTTAAAGCTAGGACTGGTGAATCAGCGCGATCAGTTTGAAGCAGACACCACGCGGGCAATGCGTCATGCGCGAACCGAGTCAAGTCGTAGCGCACCAGATATGTGCTCTTAACACCATCCTTGGCGGGATCAAATCCAATAAAGAGTGGCACCGAGTTATCCACTGAAAGAATTCGAAATGGTTTGCGGTCAATACTTTCAATGACCACGCGACCCGCCACAGGAACATTGGGCAGCACATTGATGGCGGGCGGAACGGCTCGCAATGCCACAACCACCTCGGCTCGCACATCAACCTCCAACGGTTTGCTGTAGCCCCGCACAATCACTTTCACCGTTGATTTGCGCGGCCCGGTGGCAATGGCCGCCGCCAAACTGGCGTCAAATTGAATGGACTCGCCAGGGGCAATCACGCGCCCCGCAAGATCCGTGGTTGAAGTGCAAGTACATGTCGGCTGAAGGGCGATAATGGTCAGGGGCACATTTGAGTTGTTTTTCAATGTGAAAATGCCCGTTTTTTCTTCCCCCGGCGCTATGAAACCAAAATCCAGCGCGGGAGGTTCAATCGTCAATGGAGGAGGACCTATAACAATGTTCTTGTATGGACCTTCACTTTGTTGTGTCATGGGCGGAGGATCGGCCGAAATTACCGTGGCGGCAAGTGACCCATGCACAACAAAAAATGAACACAGAAATTGCCTAAAAACACTATTTTTTATTGTAAATATGCTCATGATCAGAAGTCCAATCATACGGAATCTTCATCAGAATGGACGCAATAAATTGAAAGCCTTTGTAACCGAAGTGAACCATGTAAATTTTTGACTTTTTACAATTTTTTCCATTTCTTCATTTGCATCATCCAATTCATGGGCTACCTTGAATTATCTGAGAGGTTTAGAAACGTATCTCAAAGATAAACTGACGAGAGTGCTGAAAACCAAGTATTTTCGTGTGTTTTGGTTGCGCAAGCAGCCACTTAATTTGCCCTTTTCCCTCCCTCCGCCCCCGGATCTAGTATCCGGGGGTATTTTTTTGTCGATTTATTTTTCGCAGCCGCCCAAATTGCCTAATTTGTTGGGTTTGCTTGCCAATTGCCCTGTCTTCATCACGCCAGTCGCTAAACTCGCCTTTCTTTTCTACTTAATTTGCCAATCGACTGGCCGGACAGGAACCACCCATGAAGAGCACTGAATTACGCCCTGGCATTGCAATTAAAATGGACGGCCGCCTGTACCTGATCATGCACTACGCGCATGTCACCCCTGGCAACTTGCGGGCGTTTGTGCAGGTAAAAATGCGCGACCTGAAAGCTGGTTCCATTATTGACAAGCGCCTTCGCAGTGGCGAGGAGGTTGAGCAGGTGGAACTTGACCGTCGACCCATGGAATATCTGTACAAAGACGGTCCAAAGTTTGTGTTCATGGACAATGAAAATTTTGAGCAAGCCGAAATGACGCAGGACTTTGTCGGCGACATGCCGTTGTACATGTTGCCCAACACCAATGTCGTTGTGAATTGGTGCGATGGCAATCCGATTGCGATTGAATTGCCAAACATGGTTGAGCTTGTCGTCAAGGACACCGCGCCTGGCATCAAGGGGGCCACGGCAACGAATCAGTTGAAAGAAGCAGAAATGGAAACTGGTTTGAAGACCCGCGTTCCGCCGTTCATTGGCATTGGCGAGAAGCTTCGCATTTCAACTGAAGACGGCTCATATCAAAGCCGCGCATAATTGCGCAGGGCGTTGAACTACGCTTGATGTTGAACCAATGAAATTGTGCTGGTCGTGCCAACGCGCTAGTCAAAAATAATCTTGCGTTGCCAACGCGCTAGTCAAAAATAATCTTGCGTTGCCAACGCGCTGGCCAACTCGCATTTCATATTTCGAGCAACACCATGCCAAGATCAGCGCTATCAACATCGCCGCTGTGATCAAGATCCGCAAGGCAATTGGCTGGATCAATGCAAGGCCCAAATTCCATCAACACGTAGCCAATATCCGCGCCATCCACAAATCCGCTGCCATCTAAATCCGCTGGATTTCCGCAGGAATTCGTGGCGGTGAGATTGAACGACGTCGGCTTGTTCAGCGGCGCGTGAGTGATGATGAACTTGGTCTCGGCCTCCACAAACCACGACAGTTGCGAACCACAAGGGATTGCGGGAAGAGATGCGCGATATTTGTTGCTACCAATGGGGGGCATGACCGCGCTCTGAGTTGTGCCGCCATTGAGGCTCCACTTCAAACGAACGCCGTTGGTGATCAGCGTGCTGACCACGGGAATAGTTTGCACTTCAACTGTTGAAGCTGTGTTGTCCGCCACCACGCTGTCAGGCTCAAGTGTGATTGTGATTGGACTTGACGCCAGCAATTTTTCCGCCATGGTGATGGCGGCGGCGAAATTTTCTTTGGCGTTGGGAAGAATTTCGCTGGTTGGCATCACAAATCCATATGTGCCTGTGTCGCGCACTTCAATGGTGCCAGACATGAGCCCTTGATTTCCATAGGTCCAATCATCAATGCAACCAGCGGTTAAACCGTATGTGCTACCGCTGGGACCAGCCGTATATGTTTTTTGATTAATGGCCTTGATTGCAGTTTGCATGGGCATTCCAACCGCCGACAAAGCGACTTGGTCAGGCGCCAATGTGGTGGTGTATGACCACGGCCACAGCCATAATTGGCTGTAACTATGAAAGTCAATGTGACCAACCAAGTTGGGGTGCGCAATGACAAAGTCGCGCATGCCCACGCTTTCAGGTTCGCTAAATGCGGCGGTACCGCGATAAGTTTCACTGCTGGTTGTGCCGCTTGAACCGGAACCGCCCCAACCCACGCCCCAATTACGGTTCAAGTCAACGCCGTATGTGGTTCCGCTTATCAGCCGGCGATTCTTGCGCCACAAGCGGTTGCCACCAGTGGCCCAGGTGTATTCGTAGCCATCGGGATTTTGCACTGGAAACACAAACACCTCGGCTGAATCTAGAACCGCGGCAATGCGTGTATCGATTGTGTTGTTCTCCACAAATTGATCGGCGATCCACATGGTGGTCATTGTGCTGGCCCACTCGCGCGCATGCAGTGTGCCAGTGAAGATGAAGGCCGGCAACACCGTGCCCACGGGGTAGCGCGAAATGCGAATACCACGAATAGTGCGCCCTTGAATGGAAGTTCCAGCGTTGACAATGCTGACCAGATTTGGATACGCCGCCACCATTTCATCAAGGCGCGCGTTCACCGCGGCCAGATTTTTGAAATCAGAGAACCACGCAAGGCCTTCCATAGGTTGCGCCAAGCGTGTTTGCTCTGCGTCGATTCTGTTTTGCAAATCCGCAATCGTGACTCGATATGGAATGCCAACTCGATCCAATGTGCCCAGATCCGCTTGCGACATGCGGAAGTCGGCGTCGCCGCCAATGCCAACATGATGGCTCCACATGTCGTCGCTAAGTTGATTGACCAACATTAAATCTTGCGCGCTGCGAATGCTGACGCGCACCACCACATCGCCGTCAAAGCGCACCATGTCATTGGGATCAATTGGCGCGGCCACGGGCGCGGCGGCAAGAGCGTCGGCCACGGTGACAGTTTGTGTTGCGGTAACTTTTGCACCAGGGGCGGCAACACTGGTGGACGACCTTGCAGTTGGAGGCGCAATCGCAAGCAAAACAACAACCGTCAGAAGGCTTATGTTCATTCTTTAAGACTAAGGGTAAATTGAGCGAGTGCCATTGAAAGGTTGAAGATTTGAACAAATTTTTTTGGCCTGATTGACCTTTATGCCGATATGGCGCACAGTACCTGTGTGAAGAACTTCAAAGGCATATTGCAAAGCACGTTGTGCGTGATGGCGTTGGCGCTTCAACTGAATTGCACGGGTTCACTCCAATTGGCCAAGCCGTGGGCCGCGCCAATGCCATATTCAACCGCGCTGGTCGACACGCCATTTCCGCCGCGAGACTTTGCCATGTTTGACGCGGTCAATGGCCGCGTGCTGATGTGGAGCGATGTGATTGATCTGACCGCGTGGGCCGATGTGATTGTGATTTCGCATGAGCAATCATGCTCAGGCGGAGCGTGGATGGAGGACGCATTGACGGAAGATGTTTTGGCGGCGTTTCCACCGAGTTCGTTTTTTGCATCAACTGGTGACACGGCTACCGTTGTCACCGAGTTGAACACTTCGCCCAAAGACAGCCGCCGCGTGCTGATTCATTACACGGGCGCCGAACCCTTGCACGATATTGCATCCGCCATTCGCAAGGCGCACCCAACAGACAACGTGTTCACCATTGCATTGGTGTCCAGTTCGGTTCGCTTTTTGCGCAATGAAGATGTGCGCAAGGCCGATGTTGTGGCGTACACCGCGCCCACGCGCGTGGTGCCACCAAGCGATTTACATAGCGATCAACCGCGATCCACCCAAGATTTGCAAATGCGAAATTAAATCCGCGCGGTTGTGGTGCAAGTTTGATCAACGCTTGCGCAGTTGCGCACAATGTCAGCCTGATCATTGCACAACATCTGGGCCACTTTGGCAAAAGTCTAGCCGCGCGTGAAAACATTCTTGATTTCACAAAAACTTTGTACGAAAGCAGATCTGCTGCAACTTGGTCTGCGTCAGGCGGCGAATTTATTTAGAGCAGATTTGCTGCAACTCGGCTTGCGTTTTGATGATGCGAAAAAGTTTCTCAATCTTCATCATGGTCATAAGCGCCTGCAATTCCTTGTTTAAACCAAAGAGCAGTGGCGCGGCGCCAACGGCCGCGGCTTGATTGCGGCACGCGATACACATACCCAAACCCATGCTGGCCATGAAACTCACGGTGGAAAGATCAAGCACAAGAAACTTCACGGCCTTTCCATACTGCTTGAAGTAGGGCGAAAATTCCTCGGTAATGATGGGGCTTTCGCGCTGACCAATGTTGGGGCCAGTTGGCCGAATCATGAGAACCTTTCCATCCCAATTTAAATTCACCAGTGACGTGGTTTTTTGCGCGGGCAAGTTGATTGGTTCTGTGCTCAAGTGGTTATTCCTTCAAATAGAAGATACCAAAGTCTAGCGGCGCTTCTTCAAGCGATTCAGCACCGTGCTTGGCGACACTAAAGCCTGCAATTGTCCGCGCAGTGGTTGCGTGTTTGTAATTTCAATCACGGCAACAGCGCCCTTGGCAAAGTCAATCGAGTATTCGCTGGCGCCCATAAGGCGCGAAATAAGTTCTCCAAGCACTGGCTCGTGGCCCACAAGCGCCACGCATTTTTCATTGTGGTTTTTGTCCAGCAATTGCAGCAGCACTTCCACCGCGGCAAACCCACCTTCCGTTTGAAGTGCTTCACAGCGCTTGGCGGCGGGCCATTTGGATTGCGATTGAAGAATGTCGGCGGTATCCCAGGCCCGCGTCCAACCGCTGGCGAGCACAAGCGACGGCGCCTCTAGCCAACGCGGAATGCGCCGCGCGAACTTTACAAATTCACGGCGACCATTGGCACTGAGAGGCCGCTGAGAGTCATCTGGAAATCTTTTGGCGTCGCGTTCCTTGGCTTTGGCGTGACGCACAACGATTAGTTTCATGCCGAGCATGTTACTTCAACGGACACTACCTTTGCCACAATGGGAACGCTTTCAATCATCAACGCGCGCGTGGTCACCATGAATGCGCGCGCGCACGGCGCCACGAATGATGCGCAATCTGGCGCGCGCCACGGCGCCGCCATGAACGAACTTGGCGTGATTGAAAATGGCCACGTGTGCATGCGCGACGGCGTGATCACTTCTGTCGCACCTGGCCACCCCGCTTCGCTTGTTGGTGAAGTGATTGACGCCGCTGGTCGCGTGTGCATGCCCGCGCTGATTGATTGCCATACGCACTTGTGTTTTGCCGGCGATCGCTGGAGTGAATGGGAACGACTGCGCGCGGGCGAAAGTTATGAATCTATTTTGGCCGCGGGCGGCGGAATTATGTCAACCGTGCGCGCCACCAGGCAAGCCACATTGGATGTGTTAACGCAGGCTCTTGGCGATCGCTTGCGCGCGCTTGTGAACTTGGGCGTGGGCAGCGTTGAAGTGAAAAGCGGATACGGACTTGATTGGCAGAGCGAACTTAAAATGCTCAACGCCATTGGCGAGGCCGCAAAAAATACTCCGCAACTTGTCGTGGCCACTTGTTTGGGCGGTCACGCAATTCCCGCCGACAACGCGGCGTGGCCGGAACAATTCGCCGCGCACATTGCGCAGTTGGCGCGGCAATTTCCTGGCGTGGCGGTGGACGCATTTTGTGAACGCAGCGCGCTGAGCGTGCAGCAATGCCGCGAGATTTTTGCGCAGGCAAAAAAATGCAATGTGCCACGGCGCTTGCACACCGATCAGTTCAATTCAATGGGTGGCGTTGCCATGGCCATTGAATTGGGCGCGACCACTGTTGATCATTTGGAGGCGGCCGATGAGAGTTCCATGACGGCGGTGGCAACATCAAAAACAATCGCGGTGTTGTTGCCCTGCTCCGTGTACGCGCTTGGCGGCTCATACGCGCGCGGCCGATCATTGATTGATCAAGGCGCGGCCGTGGCGGTTGCAAGCAACGCCAATCCCGGAAGCGCCCCCACCATTGACCTGCGATTTGCATTGCACTTGGCGGTGCGTCACTGCGGCCTAAGTACTAGCGAGGCGTTGACGGCCGCAACCTGGAACGCCGCGTGCGCGCTTGGCATTGAAACAAAAGTTGGAAGCCTGCACGCGGGCAAGCGCGCCGACGCCATTGTTCTAGAAGAGCGTGATGAACGCGCATTGACCCATGGTTTCGCCGGCCCGCCGCCGCGCCATATTGTGTTGGCGGGCAAACTGATCAGCTATCGCCATTAGGGTGTTGCGGATGGCTTTGCACGCGGCGTGTATTTGCCCCAAATTAAAGCATCTAAATTTATATTTTTGAAGTGCGTCAAGTCGCACTTCAATGTGAGTGAGCGCTCCGCTTAAATATGCGCGGGCGCTACTATCTGCCGCTTCATGGTCGCATCTTCCCCACGAGATATTTCTGACGCGCGCGCAGCCGCGCAATGTGTTGTTGAAACACATCGACGACTTGCGCAATGGCTGCGCGTTGGCTTGACGCTGGCCGAGGTGGATTCCTTTTGCGTGAATGTGTTTCAAGAACTGAAATGCGAAAGCGCGTTCAAGGGCTACAAAGTGCGCGGGCACCCGCCATTTAAAAGCCACACATGCCTGAGCTTGAATGACATGGTGGTCCACGGCGAGCATGATTCCGTTGTGGAGCCGCTGAAAGAAGGCGATTTGTTGGCGTTGGATATTGGCGTGAAGCACCGCGGTTTTATTGGCGACGCGGCGTGGACCTACTCCATTGGCAGCGCCACCGAAATGGGTTTGCGATTGCAAAAGTGTGGCCGCGAAAGTTTGCGCCGCGGTATCGCCGCCATTCGACCGGGCCGCCCTTTGATTGAATGGGCCAAAGCCGTTCAGGGATATGTGGAAAAAGAAAGTGGATTTTATTTGGTGCGCGGTCTTGGCGGCCACGGCATTGGCCGCTCGCTGCATGAATCGCCCTACATTTCCAATACCGCGCCAACATATCCAGGCGAGTGGAACGAAGCGTGGAAGACATTCGAGCCCGGCATGTTGCTGGCGGTTGAGCCCATGATTTCTTTGGGCACCAATGAAGTTCGCTCCAACGGAAGCGCGTGGCCAATTTATACCGCCGACGGAAGTTTAAGCGTGCACTATGAGGCCGATGTCATGGTGACCGCCAATGGCTGCGAAGATTTAACCGAGGGCATGAGCGACTTGCCCGATGTGGTGGGATGCAAAAATTGAATCAAGCGAGTGAAAAAACCAAGCCGCGCGTGGCTTTGTTTGAGGCGGTACACCCTGTGGCGGTGAATATTTTGCAAGAGCATGGATTTGCCGTGGACTCGCTCAAACACAGTCCCAGCGCGCAGGAATTGGCGGAGTGTGCCAAGACATGCACGCTGATTGGCGTGCGCAGTAAAACAAAAATCTCCGCGCAACTGTTGCGTGGCGCGCCGGCGCTTGCGGCCATTGGATGTTTCTGCATTGGCACGGACCAGGTGGATGCCAGCGCGGCGTCGCTAGGAATTCCAATCTTCAACGCGCCATTTTCCAACACGCGCAGCGTGGCTGAAATGACATTGGCGGAAATTATTTGTCTTTCGCGCTCGCTGTTTGAGAAAAGTTCGCAATTGCATGTGGGGCGCTGGGACAAAAGTTCCAAGAATTCACGCGAAGTGCGCGAGCGCACGCTTGGCATTATTGGGTACGGACACATTGGAAGCCAACTCAGCGTGCTTGCGGAATCACTGGGAATGCGCGTGGTGTTCTTTGACACCGCGCGCAAGTTGGCGCTGGGCAACGCGCATTCGCTTGCGAATATGGAGGCGGTGCTGGACGCCGCTGATTTTGTCTCGCTTCATGTGCCAGACATGGCCACCACGCGCGGCTTGATTGGCGCGGCGCAATTGAAACGCATGAAGCCGGGCGCCATGCTTGTGAACAACAGTCGCGGCAATGTGGTTGACCTTGTGGCGCTGGCGGCGGCCCTGAAAAGTGGCCATGTTGGCGGCGCCGCGGTTGATGTTTTTCCAGAGGAACCCACTGAAAATGGCGAGGGTTTCTCCACGCCACTGGCGGGATTGGCCAATGTCATTCTTACGCCGCACATTGGCGGCAGCACCGAGGAAGCGCAAGAGGCCATCGCGGTTGATGTGGCTGAAAAACTGACGCGCTTTTGGACGCAGGGTTGCACCGCGACCAGCGTGAACTTTCCAGCGGTTGATCTTCCAAATGTGCGCAGTGGCCAAGTTCGTATTTTGCATGTGCATCAAAATGTGCCTGGCGTGTTAAGCAAAATGCACACGCTTCTGGCCAATGCTGGCGTGAATATCAACGCCGAGCATTTGCAAAGCGATCAAAACACGTCGTATGTCATTTTGGATGTGGACGCATTTCAAGACGCCAACATTATGAACGCGTTGCGAACACTTCCAGAGACAATTCGCATGCGCGTGGCCGGCTAAAAATTCTGTAGCGCATTGCGCGGGCAATTGACTTCAAACGGCCCGTAACTTCTTGCGCACATTTAAACCGCTTCAATCACCCACCCCGTATGGTCGCAACATCGCACTATAATTGGCGCATGATCACAACCATTGCCACTCAACTTGTCGCTCAACTTGTTTGCACAAACATTTTTCTAAGCACGCTGGCGTGCGCCGCGCCACAAGAGAATGCGCCCGCCACCAGCATGGCGCCGATTGTGGAAACCGTGCAAGGCGAGCAATTCACTGATGAAAACCGCTGGCTGGAGTCGCTTGAAAAAGATTCGCCCGCTGTGCGCGACTGGACCACGATGCAAATTGACCGCACGCGCGCCGCACTGGACGCCCTGCCCTGCCGCGCCGCGATCGCCGCGCAACTTGAGCCCCTTATGAAATTGCCCGGCATGGGAACGCCCGTCATGGCGGGCTCGAACATTTTCTATGGCCAGCGCAGCGGCGATCAAAATCAAGGCGTGCTGATGACGCGCACAGGCGCAACCGGCACGCCGCGCGTGTTGCTTGATCCAAACAAGATGAATGAAAAAGGGTTGCTATCGCTTGATTGGTGGCGGCCAACTCAGGACGGAAAGTTGCTGGCTTATGGGAGCAGCATGTCTGGCAGCGAGATGAGCGAACTGCGCGTGATTGATGTGGCCACGGGCGCGGCGTTGCCCGATGTGATCACTGGCAAAGTTAATTTTGAATCATGGACACCCAAGGGCGACGGCATTCTGTACTCGTCGTTGCGCGACGCCAAAGATCCGTACAGCCGCGAAGTGCGCTTTCACACATTGGGTCAACCCGTTGAAAGCGACGCGATTTTACTGAAGCAGACCGCGCCAAGCGATGTGCCATTTGGCGGACTTAGCCGCGACGGCAAGTGGCTGATGTTGGGCTACAGCCACGGTTGGCAAGCCAACGATTTGTCCGTTGCCAATTTTCAAAACTGGATGCAAAGCGGTAAAAAAGAGCTGAAAATTGTTCCCGTGGCGGTTGGCATTGCCGCCAAATTTTCGCCCGTTGAAGTTCGCGGCGACATCATGTTCATGCAAACCACGCTGAACGCGTCCAACGCAACATTGATGGCTGTGAACTTGAACCACACGGAGCAAGCCAATTGGAAAGTGATTATTCCAGAGCGCAAGGATGAGGTTCTTGAGAGCGTGAGTTTTTCAATGGACGAAATGATTGGCGGCTACACCAAGCATGTGTGCTCGCGGCTTGAGCGCTTTGATTTCACTGGCAAGTCGCTTGGTGAAATCCCGCTGCCTGGTCTTGGCAGCGCTGGCATAAGCACCGATGAGGAACACACCGACGCGTACCTGAGCTACACCAGCTACGACGAGCCACGCACGATTTACAGAATTGAAAATCTTTCAAAGCCAACACTTTCCGTGTGGTGGAAGCCCAACATTCCGGTTGATCTTTCCAAGTTCATGGTGGAGCGCGTGCGCGTGGCCAGCAAAGATGGAACCATGATTCCGTTGTTCATGGTGCGCAAGAAAAGTCTTTCACCAATGGGTGCCTGCCCCACGCTTTTGTACGGATATGGCGGGTTTAACGTGAGTTTGGATCCCAGCTTTAACCCCACGATTATCCCTTGGATTGAAGCGGGCGGCATTTACGCGGTTGCCAATTTGCGCGGCGGCGGCGAGTACGGCGAGAGTTGGCACGAGGCCGGCATGCTTGGCAACAAGCAAAATGTTTTTGACGACTTCTACGCCTGCGCCGAATGGTTGATTGGAAATAAATGGACTGACTCCTCGCACTTGGCTATTCAAGGTGGAAGCAACGGTGGATTGCTCACGGGCGTGGCTATCACGCAACGACCTGATTTATTCGCCGCGGCTGTAAGCCAAGTTCCCTTGCTTGACATGTTGCACTACCAACAATTCTTGCTGGCCAAATATTGGGTTCCAGAATATGGATCAAGCGAGGACTCCAAACAATTCACATGGTTGCGCGCCTACTCGCCCTACCACAATGTGAAGGCCAACACCAAGTATCCAGCCGTCATGTTCACCGCCGGTGAAAATGACAGCCGCGTGCATCCACTTCACGCGCGCAAGATGGCGGCGCGCATGCAAGCCATGAGCGCCAATCAAAAAGACGCCAAGCCAATTTATCTGTGGGTGGACCGCGAGGCGGGACACGGCCAAGGCAAACCATTGGCCAGCCGCATACGGGAAAACGTGGATTTGTGGTCCTTTTTGATGTCTCAAACTGGTCTGTGCAATTCAGCGCCGGTGACAACTTCCACGGCGCCAACTGGTACCAACAAAAATTAATTGCGGGCGATGTGTTCAGCCAACAACTTGTAGCCGTGCAAATTCCAGCACCAGGGATTTGACACCCACTTTTTGAAACTTCACGCGCACCATGGTGCTGCTGCCGCGCGGCGACAGTGTTTCTATCACGCCCAAACCAAACAGCGGATGTTGCACGCGCATGCCGGCCTTCATGCCGCTTCCACCAATCGGCGTGTCAACGCCATCATCGGTGGATTCACCTTGATCGGCGTCCATTTCATTTTCATCCCAGCGCGGACCGCGCACACGGTCGTCGCGAACCACGCTGTCTGGCAGCTCGCGAATAAAACCACTTTCAATGCACGACATGGGCGTGCCGCGCTGAGTGCGAACCGCGGCGGCGGTGATTAAAAGTTTTTTCTCCGCGCGCGTCATGCCCACAAACAACAGGCGGCGCTCCTCCTCCATTTGCTCTGCGCTTTCAAAGCTGCGCACGTGCGGCAAATTGCCCTGCTCCACGCCAATGATGCAAACAAAGGGAAATTCAAGCCCTTTTGAAGCGTGCAGCGTCATCAGCGTCACGGCGCCAAGCTCTGGATCAAACGCGTCGGAGTCCGCCACCAACGACACTTGCTCCAGGTATGCGCGCAACGCGTCAAGCAATGTGTTCATAGGCGCCACGGCTTCATCCATGTCGCCGCCGCTTTCACGCTTGAGTCTGTCCACCACAAAGTCCGCCGACGCGCTGACCACCTGCGCCAGATTTTCCGTGCGCGACTCATCAGCCTCCGTGTCGGTGCGGTCGGCCAACAAGTAGTAGGACTCCAATCCGCTCTCCTTGAGAATGCGCGCGGTGAAATCGCCCAGCTCATCGGGCAAACCATTTTCAGCGGCGTGGCGCCATGACGCGATGCGCGTGGCCAACTCCATGGCGCTGCCCGCGGCGCGCTTGGTGGCGCCGGAACTTTCCGCGTGGCGCAAACCCTCCAGCAGCGTCACGCCATTTTTGGCGGCCCACAATTCAATCTTGTCGAAACTGGTGGAGCCCAAACCGCGCGTGGGCGTGTTGGCAATTCGCGCCAACGCCAAGTCGTCGCTGGGATTGGCCGCAAGGCGCAAATAGGCCAGTAAATCCCTCACTTCCCGCCGGTCATAGAACGCGGTTCCCCGCACAACTTGATACGGAATCGAACGCCGCCGCAGAGCCTCCTCCATGACACGGCTCAGCGAGTTCATGCGATACAACACCGCCATGCCGCGCCAAGTGATTCCTTGATCAGTGGCCTGCGCAATGCGGTCAGCCACCAACGCGGCCTCCGCATGCTCATCGGCGCAGAGGACATAGTGCGGCGCCTCGCCATCGCCCTTCATGGATTTTAATTCTTTGTGCCTGCGCTGGCGATTTCTAGAAATCAAACTTGCGGCCGCGTCGACGATGGGTTTGGTGGATCGAAAATTTTCGCCAAGCGGAATTACTTTGGCGCCAGGAAAATGCTCCTCGAAGTTGAGAATGTTTCCAATGTCCGCGCCGCGCCAACCGTAGATGCTTTGATCGGGATCGCCCACCACGCACAAGTTGCGGTGCGCCTTGGCAATCTCAAGCACAATGGAAAATTGCGCGAAATTGGTGTCTTGATATTCATCCACCGACACATATTGAAATCGGCGCTGCAGCGTCTCGCGCACTGTCTGGTTGCTCTGTAATAAAACCGCTAATTTGCCCAGTAAATCATCAAAATCAAGACTGGCGTTGCGCGCCATCACCTTTTGATACGCGTCAAAAATGCGCGCCACCACTTTACTGCGCCAATCAGTCGCCGTGGAATTTGCCTGGCTTGGCGAGATCAATTTATTTTTTAAATTTGAAATTTCGCTCAGCACGCTTGCCGGCGTGAAACGAGTGTCGCTTTCGCCAGCATGCTTGATGGCGGCCCTGCACGCGGCGCGTTGATCATCAACATCAAGCACATTGAAATTTGGATCAAGGTTCGCCTCCATCGCAAAGCGACGCAACACGCGCACGCCGAAGGAGTGGAATGTTCCCGCGAAGACGCGCCCACGATCGGGAACATCTTGCGGCAACAACAACTCAACACGCCTTCGCATTTCGCCCGCAGCCTTGTTGGTGAATGTCAAAGACAAGATGCTCCACGGCGGAATTCCTTGCGACACCAAATGCGCGATGCGATGCACAATGACGCGAGTCTTTCCCGAGCCGGGTCCAGCCAGCACAAGCAACGGCCCATCGGTGTGCAACACAGCCTGGCGTTGTGGTTGTGTTAAGCCTTGAAGTAATTGGTTTTCAAGCACTTCAAGAGTCTAGTGACCAAAAAAATTCATGTTTTGCGGGCAAAAAATAATAAAAATACCATTTGTGGTGTTGCACGCCCCCCAACAACAAGATTTGCACACAAAATATGGTGTGGTTTAAAATATTTAACCGATACGCAAAGATTGCTTAAATAAAGGCTTGTATATTAAATTTACAAAATCACAATATTGTGTGTCCCTACCTCTTGCGTCCCCAACGGATAGGGGTAGGATTCAGATGAATCGTGGTTTTTGGGGTCTTTTCCAGTTCTTCGACTCAAAAAATGTGTGTTTAGTGGGTTAATTAAAATTAAAATTGTCTGGTTTGATTCGGCATCAAAAAATTCTTTAAAGAAATTAGACAACTGAGTCAACAATTGAATCTCAACCCACTCAAACTTCAATTGAAACTCACTCACTAAAAAGGTCTAGCAATTTCTCTTCTGTCAATATTTTCGCCACCTAGTTTAAGGATTGCACAACATGAAGATCACGCCACGATTCACTCGTCCAGGACAAGACGTCTTCAACACAATTGAGTGGAGCACTCGAACTAGTCGCATAAGTAATAGTGACGGGTCCACTGTGTTTGAAATGCTTGACGCTGAAATCCCGGCATCGTGGAGCCAACTTGCGACGGACATTGTGGTGAGCAAATATTTCCGCAAGGCGGGCGTGCCGCAAGTGGACGCAAGTGGCAAGAACAAAGTGGACGCCTTTGGCAAAACCATTCTTGGCCCAGAACGATCCGTGAAACAAGTCGTGCATCGGCTTGCTGGTTGCTGGAAACACTGGGGCGAGAAGTTTGGCTACTTCGCCACCGCGCAGGACGCGCAAGCGTTCTACAACGAAATTTCCTGGATGTTGCTCAATCAAGTTGCGGCGCCAAATAGTCCGCAGTGGTTCAACACTGGATTGCAATGGGCCTACGGAATTAACGGTCCCGCGCAAGGACATTGGATCGCCGATCACGCCACTGGCGAAGTGTCGCTGGCCCCCGATGCCTACAGCCATCCGCAACCGCACGCGTGCTTTATTCAAAGCGTGCGCGACGATCTTGTGGGCGATGGCGGCATTATGGATTTGTGGACGCGCGAGGCGCGCCTGTTTAAATATGGATCGGGCACTGGAACTAATTTCAGCCATCTTCGCGGCGACAACGAGCCGCTTTCAGGTGGCGGAAAAAGTTCCGGTCTGATGAGCTTCCTTAAAATTGGAGATCGCGCCGCGGGCGCGATCAAGAGTGGTGGAACAACTCGCCGCGCCGCCAAAATGGTGTGTTTGGATGTGGATCACCCTGATATTGAGGCCTTTGTGAATTGGAAAGTGCGCGAGGAACTGAAAGTGGCCGCGCTGGTTGAAGGCGCCAAGAAGTTCACGCCAGAGCAAGCCGAGATTGCCAAACGCCTGAAACTGAAATTGGATTTCGATTTCAACGGCGAGTGCTATCAAACCGTCAGTGGACAAAATTCCAACAACTCCATCCGCTTGTCGGACGAGTTCATGAACGCGGTGGACACCGACGCGCAGTGGAATTTGATCCAGCGCACCGACGGAAAAATTTCAAAGACGCTTCCAGCGCGCGACCTATGGCAACAAATTAATTTCGCGGCGTGGCAATGCGCCGACCCCGGTTTGCAATATGACAGCACCATCAACGCGTGGCACACCTGCCCCGCTGGTGGCCGTATCAACGCCAGCAATCCATGCAGCGAATACATGTTCCTGGACAACACCGCGTGCAACTTGGCCAGCATTAACCTGCTGAAATTTTACAACGCGCAAACCCGCTCCTTTGATATTGAGGGCTACGAGCACGCGATTGGTTTGTGGACCGCGGTGCTTGAAATTAGCGTCTTGATGGCGGCGTTCCCATCCAAGGAAATTGCCGAGCTCAGTTGGAAATATCGCACGCTTGGTTTGGGCTACGCCAATTTGGGGGCCTTGCTTATGCAAGCTGGCATTCCATATGACAGCGACGAAGGCCGCGCGGTGTGCGCTGCGTTGTCCGCCATTCTCACGGGTCGCAGTTACGCCGCCAGCGCGCTGCTTGCCGCGGAGCACGGCGCGTTTGACAGTTACGCGCAAAATCGCGAGAGCATGTTGCGCGTTATTCGCAACCATCGACGCGCCGCCTATGGCGTGGACCGCACCTCAACCGTGTGGGAAACCCTAGAAATTAGGCCTGTTTCCATTGATCACGGTTTGTTCAAAGCTGGCAAAGTGTCGCTGTCAAACGCGAGCGACTTGCTGGCGCGCTCATTGGCATGTTGGGACGACGCATTATTGTTCGGAACCAAATTTGGTTTTCGCAACGCGCAAGTCACCGTTATTGCGCCAACGGGCACCATTGGCTTGCTTATGGATTGCGACACTACCGGCGTCGAGCCTGATTTCGCGCTGACCAAATTCAAGAAACTCGCCGGCGGCGGCTACTTCAAGATTGCCAATCAAAGTTTGCGTCCGGCCATCAAGGCGTTGGGCTACAGCGATGAGATCAGCGACCGCATTATGACGCACGTCATTGGCACGCTAAGTATTGACACCGCGCTGCCAAGTGTGACTGGTGAAATCTCAAACGACACCACCACGCTGCGCGAGTATCTCAGCGCCAAGGGTTACACCGGCGACGACTTGGTGGCGCTGGAAAATCAATTGCCAATGATGTTTGAATTGGGTTTCGCATTCTCCGCCTGGAGCATGCCGCAACAAGTTCTGGAAAACATCGGGGTTGACGCGGCGGCCGCAAAGAACGATCCAAAGTTCAACGGCTTGCGCAAACTTGGTTTGAAGAAAAAACAAATTGAAACGCTCAACCGTTTGATTTGCGGAACGCAAACCGTGGAAGGCACGCCGCTTCTCAAGTCAGAGCACTTGCCCGTGTTTGATTGCGCCAACAAGTGCGGCGCAACCGGCACGCGCTTCATCCGTCCCGACGGCCACATTCACATGATGGCCGCGGCGCAACCTTTCATCTCTGGCGCCATTTCAAAAACCATCAATTTGCCCACGGAAGCCACCATTTCCGACGTCGGCGTGTCCTATCGTTTGAGTTGGGAACTTGGACTGAAAGCCAACGCCATGTACCGCAACGGCAGCAAGTTGAGCCAACCTCTGAATACCAAGACCGATGTTGAACAAGAAGATGAAGACATGGATGGTGTGGAACTTGAATCCGCAACATCAATCACCACAACCGTTATTCACGAGACGCTTTCATCAAGCACGCAAATAATTGACCGCGTCATTGAAGTCGCCGCCACGGAATCCGTTGTTGTGCCATCCGCGGTCACAGGTGAATTTGTGGAGCGAGTTGTGGAACGCGTTGTCGAGCGAATTATTGAGCGACCACTTCGTCGTCGCTTGCCAGAAACGCGCGGCAGCATTACGCACAAGTTCAATGTGGCCGGCCATGAGGGCTACCTGATTGTTGGCTTGTATGAGGATGGCCGCCCCGGCGAACTTTTCATCACCATGGCCAAAGAAGGTTCAACCATTGGTGGCTTGATGGACTCGCTTGGTACCGCCATCAGCGTGGCGCTGCAATATGGAGTGCCTGTTGAAAGCCTGGTCACCAAATTCGCGCATCAGCGATTTGAACCGATGGGCATGACCACCAACTCGGAAATTCCTTTCGCCAAAAGTTTGGTGGATTACATCTTCCGTTGGATGGGCATGCAGTTCATCAATGGATATCGCGAACAAAATTCGCCGCGGCGCGGAACTGCCGCGGCTTCACATTCAGCGTTGGATGTTCCAACAGCTGGATTTAGTAAACCTGTCAAGGAGGACACTGCATGGTCACAGCGCATGGACGGCGACACGAATCAGCCGGCGAATCGATTCTCGAGCATGGGCGTCATTGGCAATGGATCGAGCGGTTTGGCCGATCAAATTGCAAACTCGTCGTCGCTCAAAGACCAGGCGAAGACCGACTCTGCATCGAGCAGATTGTCCGTCGCGGATCTTGGACGATTGACGGGCGAATCTTTGGCTGGAGTGGCGACCACCGTGAAGATCAAAGAAGAGTTCCAAGTCTCATCATTCCAAGCCGCATCCGCGCTTGATCAATCAAACGCCAACCTTATGGGCGACGCACCGGCATGCACCGAATGCGGAACAATCACTGTTCGAAATGGAACTTGCTATCGATGTCTCAACTGCGGCAACAGCATGGGCTGCAGCTGATTCATCTTCACAAACATCTCCCAAGTCGTTCATCTCTCCGATAGCGACTTGGGCGTATGCACGCGATGGGGGTTTGACCCCAAAGGCACTAGTCGGCATGTGGATGGACCTCCTTGCACTGGTCGGACGAGCATGGAGACCGCTCTCCCGACCCCTCGACTGCGGCTGATACCGGAAGCCGTGAGATTTGGAATGGATTCCGAATCTGTTGAGGTGGCCTGCCTCCAAAGACTGCCCCCATCGCCCTTACGCTTGATCCACTGTTGGCGCCAAACATTGGCGCGCATTGCAAAATCAAACCGTCAAACGCTCGCTACAATTTCGTTTCATGGTTATTCGCACAACTATTCAACCGTTTGTTCTTTGGCGCAACACCATCTTCGCTATTCTGTGCGCCATATTTGGTCTTTGGGGCTGGTACGACTATTCGATTAAAATTCCAGCTTTGGAAGTTGACTGCGAAACCTTTGATCAAGCCAAGGAAACGATCAAGAAACTGGAAACGCAATCGAACACGGCGCAACTGAATTCAACCCAAACTGCTGAATATGCCGCGGCAAAAAAAAACGTTGATGAGATCACGGCGCGAAATGTTGGCGCGCCCACCAAGCCCTCGCAATATGACCGCCCCATGCAACTGTGGTTGTACATCATTGGTTGCGGCATGCTTGGAACGCCGTTCTTTATTTGGCCCATTCTGCAAACGACAAAGAAGAGATATGAGCTGCAAGACAATGGAACGCTGCTGTCACCGCAAGGGACATTCACCGTGGATCAAATTGCGGAAATTGAAATGAATCGTTGGTGCGCCAAAGAAGGCGACCGCCGCAGCACATGGACCGCGACCGTGGTGACCACCGATGGCAAGCGTATTTTGTTGGATGACCATGATTTCAAGAACATGCACTTGATTATTGGCGCCATCGCCAATCGCATGATGCCAGACAAGTGGACCGCTGACGCGAAACGCATTAGTGAACAGACAGAAGCCGAAGTGGCATCTGCAAATGAAGCCGTTTGAATTAATCTACAACTAAATAATGTGAACCCCCATGCGCGCCACCACCGAACCCACAACAGCGATTGAGAAAAAAGATCGATGCGGTGGCTTGCCACATCGGCCGCGGGTTTTGCTGGGGAAAATGGGTTTGGATGGACACGATCGCGGCGTGAAACTGATCGCGCGGCTTCTGCGCGACAGCGGAGTGCATGTTATTTACAGCGGTCTGTGGCAAACGCCGCGCAGCCTTGCTATTGGCGCGCGCGACGAGGACGCTGATTGCATTGCGTGCTCCATGATGAGCAACAGCCACTTGGTGTTGGTGCCGCGCCTGCTTGATGAGTGCCGCAAAGTTGGCCGCCCCGACATGATTGTGAATGTGGGCGGCATTATTCCGCAAGAAGATGTGAAGGTGCTTTTGACCGCGGGCGTGAACCAGATTTTTCACACGGGCGCCGGGCTTGATCCCATTGTTGAAAGCGTGCGCGCCTCCGTGCGTGATTACGCGCCGCTGCCATCAACGCCAACGCCGCATCAAACTGCGCAACTTGGCCGCATGATTTCGCTGGCGCACGCCAAGCGTCTTGACCCCGCCACGCCACGCAAAAAACCAAAGCGCGTGATTGGAATCACTGGCGCTCCAGGCGCTGGCAAGAGCACATTGGTTGCAGCCATGGCGAGCGAAAGTGTTTTGCGCGGTAGCAAGTTGGCGGTGATCGCCTTTGATCCAATGAGTCCCATCACCAGCGGCGCGCTGCTGGGCGACCGATTGCGCGTGGACTTTAACGCGGTGGATGAGGGAATTTTCTACCGCTCGCTTGCAATTGTTGGCGAGGACTACGCCACGCTGAACGACATTCTTGGTTTGCTTGGCGCAGCTGGCTACAACGACGTCATTGTTGAAACCGTTGGCGCGGGGCAAAATGATGTGGCCATTCGCCACCATGTTGACCGCTGCATTGTTGTGGTGGTGCCTGGCATGGGCGACTCCGTGCAAATGGACAAGGCCGGCTTGCTTGAGATTGCGGATGTGTTTGTGGCCAACAAGGCGGACCACGCTGGCGAGGCCAAGTTGGTGCGCGAACTGCTTGATGTTGCGGCGGGTCGGCCCATTCTGGAAACCATTGCAACGCAAGGCAAAGGCATTGTGGAATTGTTGAACGCGATTTTTCCAGCGTAACATTCGCGCGAACGCGTTGACGACCAGCGCGCGAACATCTCTAAAAGCGCAACATGTACGAGGCAAATTCGGCAAATTCCATTGCGCGCCCACAAGGTGCTACATTCACAAACCCTATTGGAGATTTCTATGACTGATGCAACATCGTCGCGCGTTTTGGCCCGCAATACCAACCAAGCTTTGGGCATTGGTCAATACGCGATTGAGTTTCTTCGCGAGGGCAAGCCGTCGCAAGCGGTGCTTGATCGAACCACGTTGTTCCACACCGACGCGCTGTTGTGCGGAGTAAGCGCGCTGGCCCTGGGCACCAACGCGCCGGTGTTGCTGCGCAAAGAGGCGCTGAGTTACCGCGACAAAAGTGGCGTGCCGGTTTTTGGCGGCGACAAATTAGTGGCGCCAGAAAAAGCCATCGTGGCCAATTGCGCCGCGGTGCGCGAGTGGGACTCCAACGGAACCAACTTTGGGTATCGACCAGAACTGAAACACACCGCCGGCGAGTTTGGCCACAATGATTTTTATCCAGTGGCTATCGCCGCCGCGCAACTTGCCAAAGAAGGCGGCCTCATGGCGTTGCGCGCCATGGTGTGCATTGATGAAATTCGCGGACGCTTGGCGGAAGTTTTTTCCCTGAAGACTTACAAAATTGATCACGTGGTGCACGGCGCCATCGCCAGCGCGGCGGTGTACGGCGCAATTCTTGGAGCAACGGCGGAGGAAATCGAGGGCGCCATTGGCATGTTCGTCGCGCACGCCATTCCGTGGCGCGCCATTCGCGCTGGCAAACAACTCAGCGATTCAAAGGGCGCGAGCGCGGCCATCAGCACGGAGTTCGCGGTGCTGTGCATGCAGCGATCCATGCGCGGCTTCATGGGGCCGCGTGACATCTTTCGCAATCCGGAAAATATGTTCCGCCAGTTTGTCAACACAACGGGCGACAGTCCGTTTGATTTGCATTTGTCAATGTCAGGCGATGATTTTGCGGTGATGGGAATGCATTTTAAACTTGGCTTGTATGAACACCAAAGCGCGGGCGCGTTGCAAGGCGTGATTGATTTGGTGCAGCGACATCCGGAATTGGCCGAGAAGCCAGATTCCATAAAAAGTATTGTGATCACCGCGTATGAACCAGCGTTTGGAATTATTGGCGATCCCGCCAAGCGCGATCCAAAGACGCGCCAAAGCGCGGACCATTCCATGCTTTACATTGTCAGCACCTTGCTGCGCAAAGCCATTGAATGCGTGGCCTCCAATGGCCGCGCGGGTCTTGGCGCCACAAGTGATGACGCGTGGAAAAATCTCATGTTGGAGCCGGAGGATTATGGATACGAGGCCATCTTTAATCCAAGCACGCGCGCGCTCATGGCCAAGATTCAATTTGAACATGGCGGCGCTGAATTTGATCGGCGCTATCCCGAAGGCATTCCAACGCAAGTAAAAATTACCACTGAACAAGACACGCATGACAGCGGCCTTGTCATGTTTCCTGGCGGTCACGCGCGCAACACCACTGCCAATTTGCAGGACATTCTTGCCACCAAGTTCTCCATGATGGGCAAACTAGGTGTGAAGAAAAGCAAGAACCTGATTGCCACGCTGGGCAAACTTGGTTCGCTCAATCGCAAACAGCTTGCTGCACTTTATGATTTTGAATTGATTGATCGCGGAACTTTTGAGTGAGCGTTGATCATTGAGCACGCTGAGTGCGTTGATGTGGTGCGCGTAGTGCGCTGACACATTTGACGCGCCGAGTGCGTTTGGGTGATGAACAGCCACTTGGTGCATTGACACACTTAACGCGCGCTGTGTGCGTTGAAAAATTATTGACGCTGACCGCGCAACCTACTTCACTTATTTCTTAATCCGCACCGGCATTTCGTGCTGGGGCGGCAGTTGCTTCAACAATATCGCAACCGCCTGCTCCAGTTGCGTGTCGCGGCCGGCCTGTTGATCTTGCGGCAACCACTCCAAGACAACATCGGGCGCCACGCCTTCATTTTCCACTTTGTAGCCGCGCTTTGGCGTCCAAAATCCGTAACTGGGTTGCGTGGACATTCCGCCATCCATGAAATTTTTGTCGCCGTCAATGCCAACCACGCCGCCCCATGTGCGCGTGCCAACCAGCGTTGTTCCATTGACCGAACGCATGGACTCCGGAAAAATATCGCCGTCGCTTCCAGCGCCTTGGTCCATTAACACCACGATTGGTCCGTCAATGACGTGCGTTGGATAGGGCTCAATGCGGCCCTCGCGTGGAACGGTGTAGGCCCACGGCTTGCGGGAAAGTTTTTCCACAAGAAGTGAGCTGATATAGCCGCCACCATTTTCGCGGATGTCCACCAACAATCCTTTGCGATCCGTCTGCGGATAAAAAGTTCGCATGAATGAAATCAACCCGTCGGAATCCATGTCGGGCAAATGTATGTAGCCAAGTTTTCCGCCGGACAATGTGTCGACAAGTTTGCGATTGTGCTCCACCCAATCAAAGTAGCGAAGGGTGTGGTCGCTTGAAGGCAGGGTGACCTCGATCACTTTTGCGTCTTTGCCGCTGGCGGAATCCGCGATCAACAACTGCACATCTTTGCCGCCCTTGTCCACCAGCAACTCGGCTGGATCTTTCTTTGCATCCAACTTCTTGCCGTTAATGGCCATCAGATATTGCCCCGCTTTCACATTGCAAAATGGTTTTGCCAAAGGACTTTCCGCGCCGCCGATTGCGGAAAAATCAGGAAAAATACGGGCAATTTTCCATCCATCGGGGGCCTGTTCCAAATCCACGCCAAGCGAGCCAACCGACACGGCCGCCGTCTCTGAAAAATCATCGCCACCAGAAACATAGGCGTGGCTATTGCGCAACTCCGACATCAATTCGCCAATCACATCGTTCAACTCGGCGCGTGAACCAACACGATCAACCAGTGGTCGATAGCGATCGCGCATGCCCGCCCAGTCCACGCCGTTCATGTCCTCGCGCCAGAAAAAATCGCGTTGCAGGCGCCATGCCTCCTCAAACATTTGCTTCCACTCAACTTTGGGATTCACCGCAACAGTGAGGTCCTTGATGTCAATGGTTTCAGGTTCGCCGCCGCTGGCATCAATGCTCAGAAGCGCCGAACCATCCCACGCCACAACAATTGCGCCGGTTGGATCCATGGTCCACGCGTCAACCGCGCTTGGTAAGAACGGCGAATTTTTTCCCTTGACCAAATCAAAGTACTCAATTTTAATTTCACCTTGGCCCAATGTTGGAGCTGGCCACTTCTCCTCAAGCACCCCATTCAATGGACGCCGTCCCAGCAACAATCCGCCAGCGATGGCCTCGAAGCCATCAAAGTCACCGGGTTGAATGGGCAACACGCTGACGCGATTGGATATGCCTGCCGCATCAATTTCATCCGGAATTTCGCCATTCAGTTTGGCCAATTCCTTGGCTTTTTCACGCTCTTTTGCGGCGGATTCGGTTTCAGTTCCCACAACCTCCGATGGTGGAATGACGCCATGAAATCCCTCGGCTTTGTCCGCTTGGGAATCTTCGGGCTCCTCCGCTTCGCTGAAAGGCGGACCGTCATGCTCGCCCGAATCATTCGTTGGCTCCTTCAACAACTCGCCCAAGCCTTGCCACGCTTGCAAGTCCATTCCAAATTGCGCGGCTTCCTTGCGAAGCGGCGGCGGAAACTTTGCGTACAGCGGAACAACGCACACTTGCGTTGTGCGCAAGTTTGCAAAATTCAACTCCGCGTGATCGGGAGTTGGATTCATGTGGCGATCGGAAAGAAAATACAGATAGAAATTCGCGGGGTCCCAGCGCGGCGCGTAATCATTGGTCATGCCGTCGCCAATGGATGTGTTTACGCCGCTCTTTAAATTTCGAATCACAATTTGCTGCATGCCGTTGGCAAGCGGCCGCGACCACGCAAGTGTTTCTGAATCAGGACTAAATCGGTAATCCGCAATTGGGCCGTTGGTGGACGAGTCCACCTCCACTGAGGTCTTGGAATCAATATCAAGCACGCGCAAAAAACCGGTCTTGGTGCTCCATGCCAAATGCTTTCCATCCAAACTGCTCACCAATGGATAAATCCATGAGTCGCTGCTTTCCACTTTGGTCTCGTCAAAGGCGAGCGGATCAACTGGCTTGTCTTGGTTTTTGTCGTCGTTCTTGTCCACGCTCAGGCGGTGCGTCATTATGTCGGATTGACCGTTAATGTCGCTGACATATGCCACTTCATTGGGTCCAATCCATGCCACATCGCGCTCGCGGCTTTCGCTGCGATTTGGAAATTGCAAAGGCGTTGTTATGGAATTGCCGTTCATTGCATCCACCGCGATCACCGTTACTTCGCCGCGCGACTCAATCGCCAAACGCTTGCCGCCTGGCGACAGGGCAAATCCACTGGCATTCTCCAGGACGGATTCAAAGCGTGGTCGACTTTGCAAGCGGTCGCCAACCAGCCGAATGTCAAGCGCCTGCATTTGATTGTTGGCGGTATCAAAGGAAATAATTTCACCGCCGCGCGCGAACACAATCACATGTCCATCACGGGAGCAATCGACGCTGGCCCAGCGCGGTTCAAGATTTACCGCGGTGAAAAATGTTCGCTGTGTGCGCTGGCCACCCTGCTCATCAACACTGAATAAATTCATCACGCCACCAGTGTCGGACAAAAACCAAATGCGCCCGCCAACCCACATGGGAAACAATTCATTCTCTGGAGTCTTGGTCAACTGCGCAAATGTTTTTCCATCCGCGCTTGCCAACCACAGGTCGGGCGCTGTGCCGCCGCGGTAGCCCTTCCAATGCCAACTTTCATTTGACCAACGCGTGAACACCATTTGCCCGGTGACAGGATTGATAGAAACCAAACTGGCCTCGCCAATGTTCAACGGCTTGGATGGTCCGCCATCAACGGGCACTTGCCACAGCTCCATGCGACCAAGCGGGTTGGTGCGCGCCGAGCGAAAGATGACCGATTGACTGTCGGGCGTGAAGGCCAGTGGCTGCTCACTGGAGTCGTGAAAGGTCAATCGCTTGGGCGAGCCGCCTGTGATTGGCATGGCATAGATTTCTGGATTACCGTCATAATCCGCGGCAAAAGCCAGGGTTTTTCCATCGGGCGAAATCACCGGCCAACTTTCGCCACCCGCGCCACTAGTTAAACGCGCGGCTTCGTACGGCACGGCGCCGCTGAGTTTGGTGGTCCACAAATCGCGGTCGGCCACAAAGACAAGTCGATCGCCACAGATCGCGGGGTGCGACAAGTAGCCGCGGCCCGGCGCGTTGGCAAGCATGGGCGGCGCCTTGCCATCGCTTGAAATGAGCGCGCTGTTTGCGGGCGGCGCTTTGGTATTTCCGCCCTGTGGCAAAGTTTGGGCGTGTGCGGCGCGCGCGATTGAAGATGCAATGAAAACCAATCCCACCATGAACGATAAAAAAACGCGTGACATGTATTTTTCTTTCTGTTTCAATTTTACAAGTGCGTATTTCAAATTCAATTTCAGTTTCCAAACTCGAAACGCATGCAATAATGCGCCAACTGTTTACCGCTTCACTCCATGCGCGATGCGCATCACATGACCCACTTCATCGGGCGAACCCATGACTAGTGGAGTGCGCTCATGCAATTGCTTTGGCATCACAAGCATGGTGCGCTGCGAACCCGTTGTGCTTTTGCCGCCAGCCTGCTCCATCAGGAAACTCATGGGGTTGGCCTCATACAACAGGCGCAATTTTCCAGATGGATGTTTCTTGGTGGGCGGATACAGGAACACGCCGCCATTGACAAGCGTGCGATGCACATCCGCCACCATGCTGCCGATGTAGCGGCTTGAATATTGATTGCGGTGCGTCCATGCAACATAGTCGCGGTAGCCCTTTGGAAAGCCCTCTAGGTTCGCCTCATTCACCGAATACACCTTGTTTGCCGCGGGAATTTGCAGGTCGCGCTTGACCAACAAAAAACTTCCAACGCTGGTGTCAAGCTCGAACATGTGCGTGCCGTGGCCGGTGGTCAACATGAACACGGTGCTTGATCCATACAACACATAGCCCGCGGCGATCTGCTCCGCGCCGCGCTGGCAGACGGTTTCCATGGCGCCAGGAATGTTGGGATCATTTTTAAGAACGGTGAAGATGGTTCCCACGCCCACCGCGGTGTCTAGGTTGCTGGAGCCGTCAAGCGGATCAAACAGCACGCAATATTTTCCGCCCTCGCTGCCCTTGCGCAAGATAGTTGGCTCTTGATCCTCCTCGCTTCCCAGCACGGCAATCGAAGGCCGCGAACCCAGCACGCGCATGATGACTTCGTTTGAAATCACATCCATGCGAATCTGCTCCTCGCCTTGCACATTGGTC
>SIAM01000031.1 GCA_009691785.1 Phycisphaerales bacterium | reverse complement strand
CGCGCGGAAAACTTCAAGTCGGCCACTGGATTGCCATCAAACCACACGCCGCCGGAGTCCGCGTCGCACTCGTCAAGCAAGCCAAGCAAGTGCAAAAGCGTGCTTTTTCCGCTGCCAGATGAGCCAAGTATGGCAACCCACTCGCCTTGAGCCAGCGTGAAACTGGCGCCGCGCAACACCGGAACTTTCACCCGTCCTAGGTGGTAGGTCTTGCGCAACTCTTTGGCTTCAAGCAGAAATTTACTCATAGCGCAACGCCCTGACTGGATGAATGTCCGCGGCTTTGGCGGCGGGAATGCTGGCCCCAAGCACGCTGAAAATAACCGCGCCACACCACGTGATGATGGCGGTGAACCAATCCACTTGATCGGGAATTGTTGCGAAGTAGTAGACGCTTGGATCCCAAATCAATGTGCCACGGTGCAGCATTAACCCCGCGCCAACGATTACAAGCGTGAAGCCAAGCACGCTCCACAGCAACGTGCTCAGCAACACGCCCGTTGTCATGCCGCGCACACTCATGGCAAAACTAATCGCCGCAATAATGAAACTGGCCACGTAACTCCAGGCGGGTGCATCTTGGCCAATGGTCTCGTGAATAAAATTAATGTTGTGAATCACCAGCCAGCCAAGGCCAACTCCAAAGAGTCCGCCAATGGCGCCAATGACCAAACCGTATTGCAGAAAGATCCACAAAATGCCAAATCGGCTCGCGCCCACGGAGCGCAGAATTCCAACATCGCGGGTCTTCTCCTGCACGATGGCCCAGAAGATGCTGAGCACCAAACCCGCGCACACCAGATACACAATGGAGAACAAAATACGCATCATTTCCCGCTCTTTTTCAACGGGTGCGATCAGGTCGCGCAGGTGTTGCTCCCATGTCAGAACGCTCATGGACTCAATGCGTGGCGCCTTGACCACTTTGGATGGATCGCCCGCGATGTCGTAGGCGAATTGTTCATACGCGCCAAACACCGCGGCTTGAAGTTGATCTGGAGTCACGCCGGGTTTGGCGCGCACCAACACTTTGTGCACTTTCGCGGGGCTTGTTCCAAGCACGGGCAAACTACCGTCCGCGTTGGGCGGCGCTTGCATGTCGTACAAAGTGCCGGCGTCCATGCGCAATAATTTCTGCGCCTCAGCCAGCGAAATCATGACGCGGTTCTTGTCTATTTGATACACGCCGCTTTTAAATTCATTCACCACCGGAAATACACGCTCGAGCGGCTGGGCAATAGTTCCCTTGGCGCTAATTGGCACAAGCGTCAGCGTGACATATTGGTTGGGCATGAACCACTTGTTGCGCGGGCGATAGCTGCCATCACGCATGCGCTCATTGGCAATGGAGACATGCATGCCCAGCACAAGTCCGGACTCGCCAGTGTCGCTCTTGACCAAGTTCAGTCCGTCATCTAGTATTTTTTCGCTTAGTTTCAAGCGCAAATCGGCAGGGGACATGCTGGCGGCGGCCTCTGGCGAGGCGGGAGGTTTCCAGTACAAGGCCTTGGAAAAATCGGTAACGCGGTTGAAACTGTGCGGCTCAATTCCCCACACATTGGCGGTGACCACTTCCTTGTCACTGCCCTCTGGATACGGCATGCGCACCAGTCCATAGGTGTCAATCAGCGGCGTTGCGGCTTGGGCTTCTGGAAGTTGTTCAATGGTGTCAATGAGTTGTCCATACCAAGGAATTCCGCGAATGGGATAACTGATCACGACATCGCCCATGAGCGTGCGACCACTGGCGCGTAGCATGTCAAGAAATCCACTCATCACGCTGACAACAATCACCACCAGCGCCACACACAATGCAACGGCCGCCACCGCGATCAGTGGAATGATGCGGCTGGTGAGATATCGATTGGCAAGTTGGACTGGATACACGCGAGCGAGATAGTAGGGTGTCGATGGTGAGTATGGGTGCTGATTAGGCTTGCGATTTGCCCGAAATTCAGTCGGTGCGGTGGCGACAACTTCGACTACTCTTTGCCAATGGATTTTCGCGTTTTGATTCTTTGGGTGCTGCTGGTGTTGGCGGGTGGTTGCGCCTTCTGGTGGATCACCGTGGCTATTCGAGTTGCGCGGGATTTGCCTAGAATTCCGAGGATTAAGCAGGGTTTGGCTTTCGCGTTACCTGTGGGCGAACCCTTGGTGAGCGTGGTCATTCCAGCACACAACGAGCAAAAACACGCGCCGGGGTGCATTGAAAGTATTTTGCGCGGCGACTACGCCAACATTGAAGTGATCGTGGTGCTCGATCGATGCACCGACGCCACGCGCGCCAACTTGCAGCCTATTGCCGCGCGCGACTCGCGCCTGAAACTGATTGACAATGATTCTTGTCCCAAAGATTGGGCGGGTAAATGCAACGCTGGCCGCGTTGGAGCGGAGCAGGCCAAGGGCGCGTATGTGTTGTTCACCGACGCGGATGTTGAATTTTCCGCGCAACTTATTCGCGCGTCCATGGGAATGTTGAACGAGCGCGGATTGCAGTTGCTCTCGCTTATGAGCACGCCGCGCATTCGCCATTGGTTTGAGGCCGTGGTGCAACCGGTGGCCGCCATGGAACTCATGCGCATGTTTCCGGTGGCGCAAGTGAACCGCGCCAAGAATCCGCGCTACTTCGCAAATGGACAATTCATGTTGTTTGAGCGCGCGGCCTATGACAAACTAGGCGGTCACGCCGCGGTGAAAGACGATTTACTAGAGGACATTGCGTTCTCGCGGCGCATGAAAGACAGCGGTGGTCGCGGCGGTTTGGCAGTGGCCGACGGCATGCTTATGGTTGAAATGTACGAGAAATTAAGCGAATTTCTGCAGGGTTGGAAGCGTATTTACATTGAAGGATCGGAGCGCGTTCCCTCGCGTTTGCGCCGCAGTGGCGTGATTGTTGGCGTGGGCGCCGCGCTGTTGCCGCTGGGCAGTTTGGCGGCGTTGGTCGCCGGCGCTGGCTGGAGTGGACAGTGGGGCGGTGGTTCGCTTGAGCCGCTGGCCTCCGCCGTGATGTGGACGGGACTCTTGGGCACACTTTCATTCTTGGTCTCCGCCGCGTGGATTCACAAACTCTGCGCCGCGCCAATGTTGGCGGCGTTCTTTCATCCGCTTGGCGGATTCTTAATCGCACGCTGCTTCTTTGGCGCCGCCGAAGATTTAATCAATCGCACCCCGGTTCGCTGGGGTGGTCGTGAATATATTCTTGAACCCCGTACATGGTGAAATGGTGAATCATGAAAATACTTTTGACAAATGATGATGGTCTAGACGCGCCGGGAATTTCCGCATTGCACACGGCGATTCAATCGCTTGGGGAAATCATGGTGGTGGCACCGGCCAGTGGTCAGAGCGCTGAAAGCCACGGCATTACTTTTCACACGCCGCTTATGACGCGCTCCCGCGCCTTGCTCAATGGCGCCAACGGCACCGCGGTTGTGGGAACGCCAGCCGATTGCGTCAAGATTGGTTTGCGCGCTTTGTGGAAGGAAAAATATGGCCCCAATTCACAGCCCGATGTGGTGATTAGCGGCATGAATTTTGGCGCAAATGTGGGCATAAACGTGATTTATTCCGGCACCATTGCCGCCGCCGTGGAGGCCGCGTTTCTGGGCGTTCCCGCCATTGCCGTCAGCCTGCATATTGGTGATCGCAGCAAAACCAATTTGCCGCGCGCCGCCGCCATCGCTCGCTACGCCATTGACCATGTGTTGAAGCCTGGCTTGCCGCATGCACACCGTGTGATCAGCATCAATGTTCCGCACACTGAATCAGTCGACGCGCCCATGCCAAAAATTAAACTTGTTCCAATGAACACTTCCGCTGGCATTGATGGCTATGAAAAACGCGTGGCGCCAGATGGACAGGTGTACTACTGGTCCGTGGGAAACGGTATGGAATTTTATCACACCGCCGAAGGCAGCGATGTGGAAGCACTGGCGGAGCGGTGTATCACCATCACGCCGCTGTTCTATGACTTGACCGACCGAATGTTGTTGGAGCGCTTGCGCAAACTGGGCGTTGCGAAAGAGTGAGCAAGGATTTCAATTCTGCTGACTGTAAATTTAATTTTGAGATTCAGCTCTCGATTTTTGTGGCTTGACCACGCGCTCACTTGTTCAGCAACATGCGAATGCGGTACTTCAGCGTCTTGCCTTCGGGCAAATTCGTCAACTGAATGCCCGATGCACGCCAGCGATAGAGACAATCAATGATGGGCTGATCTATCAAAACAGAGCCTGAACTCTGCAGAATTGTGCAGAGTTTTGGAATGCCCTCTTTGTCAAATTCAATTTCGATAATTGGGTTTGTGCCTCCAGTGGAAATGGTTGTGAGCTCATCAAAGACCGGGCGCTGCGTGCGGACATTCAAACCTTTGCTGGCCAGCGGTCGACCATTGCGCCACTTGGCTTGCGGAACATCAACAAGGCTGGTGGCGTCGGACTCGCGGTCTGATTTTTCACCATCCGTTGGCTTGCCAGGCGCGGTGCCTGCTTGTGTTGCGGGAGTTTGTTGGCTTGGATTGGCGGGCGGACTTGCCGCGGCTTGTTGTTGGGGAGGTGAAGCCGGCGATGGCGGTGGAGTTGCGACCGTTGGTTGCTGAGGAGTTGTTGGTTGCGCGGGTTTTGTTTCCGCTGGTTTTACATCCGTAGGTTTTACCTCCGCTGGTTTCTCCGGTTGCTTCTCATCGAGCGGTTTGGCATCCGTTGGTTTAGCCTCATTTGGCTTTAAATCATTGGGTTTTTGATCGGTTGGTTTGGAATCCGGCGGTGGCATTTTCAGCGGTTCTGGTGGAACCTTGTCATCTTTGGAGTCGCCAACTTTATCAATAGGCAATACTTTTGTTTCAATTTTGCGTTCATCGGCAAGCGGAACAACCTCCGATGGATTTGCGACTTTCGGAGTTTCTGGAAGCGCAAGTGAAACAGGCATTGGTGGCGGCGCGACAGCTTGTGTTGTGTCGGGTGCTTGAACAGGGGGCGCGGTTTCAGTTGGCGCAGGAGTGGTCGGAGTTGGCGGCGGTTCCGCTTGCGCGAGCACAGTTGGTGCGGCGGGAGTTTGCGCGGGCGGAGTTTGCGGTGTTGGCGGTGGTGTTTGCGGTTGGGCCTGCGCTTGTTGTTGGGCTTGCGTAGGTGGAGAAGCTTGTTGATTTGGTTGCTCTTGAGCGGGTTGCCCGCCCGCGTCATTTTCTTTGAACGCGGCTTGCTCAACCTCGCTTTTTTTTGCAAATTGTTCCTGATATTCCTTGTATCCAATCCAGGTCATGGTGGATTTCTCAGTGCCATCGTCAATTCCAAGTTTCAACAACTCCTCTTCTTCCTCGGGAGTCAGTTGCTTGGGCCTGTTCATTTCTTTTTCAACGCTGAATGCCGCTTGGCGCGATTTCTTTTCGTTGGAATATTTGTCCATATAGCTGCCCATAATCAACATGACTGGAGCGCCTGTTAGCACAACAATAATTCCAACCATGAATCCAATGGCAAGCGGCCAACTGACAATTCTCTCTTGCTCGAGCCGGCGCAGTTGTTGGTTCAGCCGAACTTCGGCGTAGATTGTGTCCCGAGACACTGGACTCGCGGCGGCGGCGGGCATTACTTGGTGCTGGCTTTGGCGCCACCAACCAATTGAATATTCACGCCCTCATCTTGCAAGCAGTCCCACAAATCTTGCAGAATGGGCGCGCGGTCAGTCGCGCCTTGACCGTCTTCAATGGCCAAGTACACAACGGTCTTGGGGTCAATTGCTTTGGCCTCGCGCACTTTCACTTCAACATCTTTCATTTCAACTTCTTCCTTGTTGAAATAAAGCTTGCCCGTGCGCAGCACGCTAATGGTGGCGGCAGTGGCTGGTTTTGCGGGCTTTCCACTGGCAAATTGCTTTAAATCCATTGGCACTAAATCCACGCGCACCATCATGACCACGGCGTAAATGAAGAAGGTCAACAAAAATGTCATGAGATCAATGAGCGGATTCAGCTCAATGCGAGCCTCCGGTGGGTCGCGGCGAATGCGTCGCATGATTTATTCAATTCCCAATTGCACGCTGGCCAAGGCGGTGGATACCTCGGAGGAAGTTTCAAACACGTCGTCCAAGCCTGCGGTCATAAAGATGCTCCACACACGGTCGTTCACCGCGCAAATGAACAGGCGGCGCTTTTGTTGCAGCACGCGCTTGCGAACGCGCAGCATGGCGGCGATGTTGCTGGAGGTGAGTCCGTTGATTTGTTGAAAGTCAAGAATCACATGCCTGGCCGCGGCGCCTGGGCCATCTATAGCGAGCAACACTTGTTGCAAATCCTCCGAGAGCAAAGGCTCTGGAACGAGATCAACCAACAACACATCTTCGGACCATTCGGTAATTGACATGCGTGAATGGTAGCCAAGTTTGATGTGTTTCAGCGGGGGATTACTCGTCGTTTAGCGGACTTGTTGCAGGCGTTTCTGGCGGCGTGTCGTTTGGTGGAATTTCCCCTGGTGGCGTTGACTCATCCACTTCGGCCACCAATGCCACGCCCATCAGTGAATCGCCTTCGCCCAAGCGCATAATGCGCACGCCCATGGTGTTTCGGCCAATTTGGCCAATTGCTGTGGCTGGAATGCGAACCACCATGCCTTCTTTGGAAAGCAACATCAGTTGATCGGCTTTGGTGACCGCGCGCACTGAAACCACAAGGCCGTTGCGTCCTTCGGTCTTGATGTCGTAGCGACCCTTGCCGCCGCGGCTTTGACAACGCATGGAGCCGTCTTCTTGCTGCACCATGTATTCGGTGAGCGCGGTGCGCTTGCCAAAACCATTCACGGTGGCGGTTAACAAATCCATGCTTGGGTCGCAGCGAACCGCGCCAACAATGTAATCATCATCGCGCAAGTTCATTCCAGTCACGCCCGCGGTGGCGCGGCCCATCACGCGCGCGTCATTCTCATCAAAGCGAATGGCAAGTCCTTGCGCCGTGGCCAGCAACACATCGTTTGTGCCGCTGGTTAAAAGCACATTGACTAGATTGTCGTTGTCGTTCAATTTCAACGCAATGATTCCGCTTTTGTTCACGTTGCGGAATTCTTGCAGCGCGGTGCGCTTCACGCGGCCTTGGCGCGTGACAAAGAAAAGGAAATCCTCGCGGGTTTCAAAGTTGGATACGGACAGGAATGTCTGCACGGTTTCGCCGTCGCGCAACTCGATTAAATTCTGAATGGCGCGTCCCTTGGAGGTGCGCGACATTTCTGGAATCTGCCAAGTTTTCATGCGGAAAACACGGCCAGTTGTGGTGAAACACAAAAGATCGTCGTGGCTGGAGCCGGTGAAAATTTGCTCAATGAAGTCGCCGTCCTTGGCGTCGCTGCCACGCACGCCAACGCCGCCGCGGCCTTGGGTTCGATAGGCGTCGACGGGCAATCGCTTGACCCAACCCGCGTGCGAAATGGTGACCACCACTTCGTGCTCTGGAATAAGGTCGGCCATTTCAAAGTCCTCGGCCTCGCCCTGTTCAATGGCGGTGCGTCGCTCGTCGCCAAATTTGTCCTTCAGCTCAAGCACGTCTTCGCGCACAATGTCAAGCACGCGCTTCTCATCCGCCAAAATAGATTCAAGTCCGTCAATGTCCTCAAGCACCTTGCTAAATTCCGCCGCAAGTTTTTCAACTTCAAGACCAACCAGTTGAATAAGACGCATGGCGCCAATGGCCTCGGCTTGCACGCGCGTAAGCAACGCGCCGTCGCCAACGCGCGAAGCTTCCGCCACGCGCTTGGGAATAAGTGGGACGTAGCGATGGTCCGGCGTGATGCGGAACGCATGTTTCATAAGACTCAGAATGGCCTCTTCGCGCTCGCGGCTTTCACGGATAATGCGAATGACTTCGTCAATGTCGCACACCGCGTAAATCAATCCCTCCAAGCGATGCGCCTGCTGCTTGGCTTGTCGCAAAAGGAAGCCAGTTCTGCGGCGAATGACCTCTTTTCGGTGGTCAATGTGGCACTGAATAATTTGGCGCACGCCCAAGGTGCGCGGCTGATGGTTCACCAGCGCAATGTTGATAATTGAAAAAGTGCTTTGCAGGGGCGTGTATTCATAAAGTTGTTTCTCAACAATCGCGGGGTCCGTGCCTTTTTTCAGCACCACCACCACGCGCGTTTGCGCGTCGCGGCCGGAGTGATTGCGCACATCGGCGATATCAGGAATACGACCCTCGCGGCTGGCAATGACAATCTTCTCGATCAAATTGGATTGCACAACTTGATATGGAATTTCATCAATGATGATGGCATCGCGGCCGCCTTCCTTGGCCACATGCACGCGCCCGCGCAGCGTGACTTTGCCGCGGCCAGATGTGTAGGCCTCCACAATTCCGCGGCGGCCAATCAAAATTCCGCCGGTTGGAAAATCTGGTCCAGGCAACACGCGCATGAGTTCTTCCAAACTAATGTTTGGCTTGTCGATCATCTTCACAATGGCGTCGCAGGCTTCGCTTAGATTGTGCGGCGGCATGCTGCTGGCCATGCCCACGGCGATGCCCGAACTTCCATTGACAAGCAAGTTTGGAAAGCGCGCGGGAAGAACGGTTGGCTCTTGCAAGCGTTCGTCGTAATTCGCCTTGAAATCAACTGTTTCCTTGTCCAAATCCTCCAGCATGGCGGTGGCCGGCGCGGTCATGCGCGCCTCGGTGTAACGCATGGCGGCTGGCGGATCGCCCTCGATTGATCCAAAGTTTCCTTGCTTGTCAATGAGCAGGTAACGCGTCTTCCACACTTGTCCCAAATTCACAAGCGTTGGATAAATCACGCTTTCGCCGTGCGGGTGATAGTTGCCGCTGGTGTCGCCGCAAATTTTTGCGCACTTGATGTGCTTGCGTCCTGGCGTGAGATTGAGGTCATGCATGGCCACCAAAATGCGCCGCTGACTTGGCTTCAAACCATCGCGCACATCTGGCAGCGCACGGTCCATGATGGTGCTCATGGCGTAGGTCAAGTAGCTGGTGTGCAACTCCTGCTCAATGGGCATTTCAACAACATGATCAATTGGCGCGGGGGTGGCTGGAGTTGGTTCACTCATGGTTGTGGCATCTTTGTAATATCAAATGCGATGTCGTTGATGACATTTGTGGGAGACAAATTGGGACAGATCGAAGTACGAAATCAGGCACAAATTCAGGGACGCAATTCAAGCATTTATTCTAGTCGAAATTGCGCCGCGGCGAGCATATTCATGCCTTATTTCCGCAGCAAATTTCGCCGTTTATTGCCGCGGATTTATGCTTAAAAATACAGCGCTTGATTTCGTGTCTGAGCAACAATTTGTGTGGCCGATGGATTGTGGTTCAGGAACAAAAATTGGTCGCGCCCGGGCTCATTTGGCTTCCAGCAACATGAGCCATTCCATGTTGCCAGGCGAGCCGGCATGGCGGGAACTTTTGCCGCCGGTGATGGGCGAGGCGGTGTCCGCGATAACTTTTGCGCCAAGGGTGTGCATGGCTTCGCGCACGCGCGCCACCACCGCAGGCACATGTTCGTGCGCAAGAAAACCATTTTTCAACCATTTTTTTTCCGCGCCTTGCACTTCGTAATGCGGCTTCACCAGCGAAATAATTTTTCCGCCGCCGCGCAGCCACTTCAGCGCCACGGGCACCGAAAGTTTCTGTTGGGTCCACGCCAAATCCATCACAACAATGTCAACGCCGCCCTCGGGGACATCGGCGTACAAGGCGTTGGTGCGCTCGCGCACAACCACGCGCGCGTCGTTGCGCAGACGCCACGCCAGTGTTCCGTAGCCCGTGTCAATGCTGATCACTTGGCGCGCGCCGGCGCGCAAAAGCACATCGGTGAAACCGCCAATATTACAGCCAAAATCTGCGCAAATTGCATCTTTCACGCCCAGTTGGAAAGTCTCTAGCGCGTGTTGCAATTTCAAGCCCGCGCGTGAGGCAAGTGTTGGTTCAACGGAGGCGGGGGCGCTCTTTTTTTCAATCGCGTGTTCATCAGCGCCGCGCGTCATTTTTTCTTTGTCATGCATTGGCGCGTGCTTTCATGTGCGCGCGCGGGTTTAGGCCACGCCAACAACCGCCACGCCAAGTCGATTGGCGGCGGCAATTACAGCGGGTTTCTCAATCAAGATGACGCGGCCAACGCCCAGCGCCAAACATGTTCCGCCCGCTTTGGCAAGACGCTCAATGGTGGCCACGCCAACCGTGGGCACATCGGCGCGGCGATCATGATTGCCGCTGGAAGTTTTCAACAGCGTCCAACCGCGCGAGCGACACAGCGTGCTAGCGCGATCAATCATGGCGTCGGTTCCCTCGACCGCTTCAACGGCGATTGTGTCGCGGTCGCGCACGGCAATGGCTTGCCCAACATCCAGTTCGCACACTTGTGAAATAATTGGCCAACCAAACGCAATGTCCGCCTGCTGCGCGCTGCTTGGCGTGATGGAACCCATGACGCCAAGCGTTGCAAGATGCTCTTGGATGTAAGTTGTTGAATCCATTAAGGTGACTCCTGAGCTGGCCAATTCATCGGCAACCGCCGCAAGAACTGCGGCATTTCGGCGATCGTGTCGCAGACGACGGTACCACAGCCGCAGCGCGCGCAAATCTGGAAGTTGCCTGATCAATTTGAATGGATCGTGCATGCGCTGTTTGGAAACGCCACCAACCATGACGGCGTCATGCACGCCGGCGCGCCGAAGCAGGCGAATCCACTTGCCAATACGCAGCCAACCCGCTTGAGAAAATTCATCGCACAGCGCGGGCAACGCCAAATCAAATTGATCACGCAAACCAACCGCCACCACGCGCCGACCCGCGGCCTTTGCGCCTCGCGCAACCAGCAATGGCAATTGTCCATTGCCCGCGATCAAACCCAGTGGCGGCAAGGGTTGCAACGCGGAGCGTGACGAATTCATCCTTTCCCCATCGGCAAAAAGCGATCGGGATCAATTTCAAAAGGCTCGGCGCTGAGCACTCCATCAAGCACATTGATTGGATCCGCGTGCACATGCAATAGATGATGCACCGCGGGTTTGATGAAGCGATGTTCAATGCCGTGATCGATCAAGCCAACCAAGGGGTTGTAGTAGCCGTCCAAATTCACCAAGCCGATTGGCTTGCAATGCTCGCCGACTTGACGCTGCACAAGCACCTCAAACAGTTCCTCGAATGTTCCAAGGCCGCCAGGCAACGCAATGAACGCGTCGCCACGCTGCGCCATTAACACTTTTCGCTGCGCCATTGTCTCCACCACAATCAGTTCGTCACACTGGTCGTAGCCTTGCTCAAGGTCCAGCAATCTCTTGGTGATCACGCCAACCACTTTGCCGCCAGCGCTCTTCATAGTTCGCGCAATTTCCCCCATTAACCCAATGCTTCCGCCGCCATAGACCAACGCCATGTTGCGCCGCGCCATTTCCTGACCAAGCAGGCGCGCGGCGTCCATAAATTTGCTGTCCAGACTGACGCTGCTTGAACAATAAACGGTAATGTTTCTCATGGCGATCTTTGGCTAGATTACTCACATGCAGTTGCAATTGCTCACACCTATTCTTTTTTTTGTCGGTTGGATGCTCTCCATTATTTTCACTGCCATTGCCATTTCGTATGGCAACAGATTCAAGGCGTTTGATTCGCCTGGCTCCGACGGTCATATGAAACAATTGCGAATGGTGCCCAATGTGGGCGGTGTGGCGGTGATGAGCGCGTTTGTCATGCCCGCGCTTGCCGGTCTGCTGTACATCGGTATGCGCAATTCACCAAGCGTGGATCCAACCATGCAATATGGTTTGGATCTATTCGATAACCGAATTGAAGCCAACTTTGTGTCGACCATTTCCATTGTGTTTGGCGCGGTGTGGCTGATGTTGGTGGGACTTTGGGACGACCGCAAGCCACTGCGCGCCTCCACCAAACTGCTGCTGCAATTTATTCCAGCCATTGCAATTGTTTGCATATTTGATATTCGGCTGCTCACTTTGCTTGACCAATATGGATCCCAAGGCAAAGCGCTTAGTATTTTTCTGGGCGTGATTTGGATTGTGGCCATTATAAATGCCATGAATTTTCTGGACAATATGGATGGTTTGGCGGCGGGCGTTGGCATGATCGCCGCATTGTTGTTTGCCATGGCCGCGTTCATGGTGCAGCAGTGGTTCATCGCCTGCCTTTTCTCACTTTTGGCGGGGTCACTCGCAGGATTCTTGCTTTTTAATTTCTTGCCAAAAAGAGGCGCGAAGATTTTTCTTGGCGATGGGGGAAGTCAACCGCTTGGATTTTTACTGGCGGTGTTGGCCATTCGAATCACATTTGTGAATCCCACCGAGATTGATTATGAACTTGGAAGGCATTGGTGGGGCATTCTTACGCCGCTGATTGTTTTGGCCATTCCTATTTACGACATGATCGCCACCAGCATGATTCGCCTTCGAATTGGGCACAGCCCGTGGATTGGTGATCAGCGGCATTTGTCGCACCGACTTGTGCAGCGTGGTTTTTCAAAGCGCGGCGCGGTGTTAGTTATTTGGGCTCTTGCCGCAATTATTGGAATGGGTGGCATTGTCATTGGAACTGTCACGCCATTTCCAGCGATCTTGGTTGTTCTGCAAACTATCGCGGCGCTTTTGTTGCTGGGTTTCATGGAAGGAATTTTTCATCGATGATATTGCATGTTCATGCGCCTCATGATGCGTGCAATTTTCCGCTAATGAAACGGTGGGCACTCACGGCGTACCCCATCACGCAAGGAATGCATCATTGATAAGTTGGTTTCCGAAAGAGCCTCATGATGCAAGCAATCTTGCGTCAATGAAACGGCCGACACTTGCAATATCTGCGGCGATCATGGGCGGGGCAATTGCGCTGCGAACTTTGGTGGCCTGGGCACCAGCGCTTCGCTTTGATGTGGATCCCGTTTTTGATGCGGTTCCATTCGCTGGTCTTGGACCCGCGGGCAGTTTGTGCATTGATGCGGTGATTTCGCTTAGCGCGGCGTTTATTCTGGCCGAGTGCGCTTCAGTGTGGGCGCTCGCCATGCTGCTTATGGCGGGCCTGGCAAGCATTTCAATTTTCCAAATGTACGGATTGAGCGCGGCGGGAACGCCTTGGCGCGGCGCCACATTGATCGCTGGATTTGTGGCCGCCGCCGCGGCGGTTTCACTGGCGCGTTCGCCGCAAAATACAGCAAAAATTGCGTGGAGCGTTCTGGTGACCTGCTTGCTTGCGGTGGCGGGGGCGTGGTGGATGCGCGGAGCGTGGCAGTGGTTTGTGGAACATCCTGCCGTGATGGTTTTTTTTAATTCGTCCGGCCGCGCCGCCGCGTATTTCGCCGACCATGGCTGGGACGCTGATGGTTCGCAAGCCGCGGTCTATACGCGTCGACTTTCGCAGCGAGAAATGTCAGGGTGGTTTGGCTTGGCGAATATCTTCGCCGGACTCTTTGCCGTCATCACCGTGGCGTGCGTGGCCATTGGCGCGCGCATGACAGGGCGCGACCGAATTGTCGCATTTATTGTCGCGCTGTTGTGCGCCGCCATTCCGCTGGCCAATGGTTCCAAGGGCGCGATTGTCGCCATGTTGCTTGGGCTGTCATTTTTTGTGCTCACGTGGCGCGTGCGCGTTGCGCCCAACACATTGGCTATTGGCGCCGTCACGCTCATTCTCATTTGCGCTTTTGCGGCGCCACTGCGCGCGCTCTTGCCAGTGGACGCGCTTGGTCAAGAACGCAGTCTGTTGTTTCGCAGCTATTACATGACTGGTGCGTGGCGAATTTTCTTGAACCAGCCTTGGACGGGCAGCGGCATTGATGGTTTTCAAGACGCCTTCCTGCAATTTCGACCAGCCAACACGGTGGACGCGGTGCAGAGCGCGCATTCGGTGTTCTTGGATTTGCTTGCACAAATTGGTATTGCAGGAATTGCAATTATTTTGGGTGTATTTACGCTCATTTTCGTCTCGGTCAAAGGCAATCTTGTTGTGGCCAAGAGTCAGACCAAATTCCAAATACAATTCCCACAATTGTTGGCAATTCTTGCCGTTGTCATGGCTGCGGCGCTAGCTATTCGCTTTGAGGCGCACTCGCTTGATCAAGAATCGCTCGAGGCGCGCTTGGTCGGCGTGGTGTTGGCGGGGGGCTTTGCATGGTGGTTGCTTCCACGACTCATTTTAAATTCTCATGCTCCCTCAACCATCTTGGCCGCCGCCGCGGTGACTCTTTGCATTGATGGACAAATTGAAATGACATTTTGGAATTCGGGTTCCATGATTTGGGGTTGCGTGTTGTTGGCGGTCACCGTGCCGCGGATCATGCCAATGCAACGCCGCTGGTTTGATGGTGGCGTGCAATGGTTCACCGCAGTCGCCGCCATTTTATTTTCACTGACGTGTTTTAGATTTGCCAACATCGCGTGGCAAGAAGAAACGCGCGTGGAGCTGGCCGCGCAAAAACTTGTTGACGCCGCGGCGCTTGCCAAGGGCGAGGTGGATGTCGCGACGCGGGTTGAATGCGCTCATATTTTGCGCGCGACAACCAATGGTCGAGCTGCCTTTGATATATCTAAGCAGGCAGCTATTGATCAGTTGATTTGCGCGGCGTCACTTTCCAAATCACCTGAGCAAGTTCGACTGCTGTTGCAAGAAGCCATTCTTCTAAGCGATGAACTGGATCAAAAAACCTTTAAACAAAGGCAAATTTCCTCATTATTGTACGAGTACTTGGCGATACAAACCCGCCAAGAAGCGGACGTCAAGGCGGCGGTGAATGCCGCGCTTGGGGTTACGCAAATGGATCCACGCTGCGCCGGCGCGTGGTTGCGCGCCGCGCGTTGGTCGGCGCAACTATCTCAACCAGTCGCAGGCATCTACGCCAAGCGCGCCATTGAATCAGATGACTCCATGCGGCTTGACGTGCTGATGAAATTAAGACCAGCGGATCGACTTGAAGCTGAGCAGTTGTTGGCGTCTTGGCCGCAGAAATAATTGCTTCGGCCAAGAGCACAATCTACTTTTCCGCAAGCGCGCTTTGCAAAGCGGCAACAACTTGCCCGGGTGTGTACGCATCGCTAATCAAAACTATTTTTCCATGGGCGTCTTCCACCACGAGCAGCGGAATACTTACACGGTCATATTCGTGAAGTAAATTCCAGCCTTCGCTTTTGCGATTGGTAATGTCCACTTTAATCGCCGCAACATTCGATTTCGCAAACTCCGTTGCGACCGCGTCTGAATTCAGAACCAAGCTTTCAAGCGCCTTGCAATTCAGACACCACTCCGCCGTGAAATCAAGAACAATAATCTTTTTGTTGGCTTTGGCATTGGCCAATGCCGAGCTTGAATAGGGAATCCAATCGACCATTTCGGCACCGCCAAAGGCCATGATCGCGCCCATGCTTAAGGCAATGACTGTCAATGAAATTGAAGTAAATACAAGCCTAAATAGGGTCTTTTTGGTGATGCGCCATGTGCGCCATAGCAACCACGCACCAGCCATGGAACCTGTTGCGCCAATGAGCCACCAATGCGCATGTGTTGGCGTTGGCAGCAATCCATTCACTCCGGCTCCAATAAAGAAAATGGCCGCCGTCAAAAGTAAAATGCCCATGACTTGTTTCACAAGTTCGCTAGCAGGTCCTGTTCGTGGCATGCGCGAGGCCAAGTTTGGAAACGCGCTCAGTACAAAATATGGAGTGGCCATGCCCGTGCCAATGGCTCCAAACACAATCAAAACGGTTGATGTGCTTCCACTGGAAGCCGCCCAACCAGCCGCCGCGCCCATTAATGGGGCGGTGCACGGAGTGGAAAGGACCGCAGTCATGATTCCAAAAATAAAAGCTCCAACAAATGAATCGTGATTGGGTTCAATTGCGTACACCCACGCGGGCAACCCCACGCTGAAGAATCCAGCCATGCCCACAGCCATGATGGCGATGAATATTCCAAGCCCAATGGTGAAGGCTGGATATTGAAAAAGTTGGTTCGCCGCGCTGAAGCCGCTGGCACCACCCACTAACGCGCCCAGGGTCAGCCAAAACCCAACCACTCCCAAACTCATCACCAAGCCAAGCGAAAAACACTTCCCCCGATTGCCCGCGCTTTGGCTCAATGACATGATTTTTAGCGGAATTATAGGCAAAACACAGGGCGTGAAGTTCAACAACATGCCACCAAGGAACGCCACCAACAGTATCAATAAAAAACCCGCGCCGCTTGGATCAACGCGAAAAGTTGCGCCAAAGAAATCAAACTGAACTCCTGTTTGGATTTCAATTTCCGTGGCGTCGCTGATCACTTGCTTCGGATTAAATTGAAGAAAGACGCCGCTTGGTGCCACGACCGTGGCCGCGGAATCCACTAGCAGCGTGATTGGAATTTCAATTTCGGCGGGAGCCAGGCAATTGGTGTCGGTGCAGGATTGAAAATTCAATACCAGCGTCAGTGGCAGCGGACCATTCTGTGTATTCGCGCCAATGTGAATGGCGGCAAAGACAACGAACGCGCCTTCATAGACCGCAAGTGTTTGTGTGCCCTCGCCAAAATTAAATTGCGCGCCAACGGGCAGTGGCCACTGCGCGCCGACCAACTGGAGCAGTGTGTTATTTGGCAAAGTTTCTGGCGTTGAATTTTTTTGCAAGACAAGCGTGGTGAAAATGGCACCCTCAAAAACCGCCGCGCCCGCCAAGGAGCGCGCTTGTGGTTCCACCGGCCACATGTGCCAGCCACTTTTAATTTTCACCTGGATCGCAATCGGCACCATTGCGCCCGGGCGCGCCGCGGCGCCAGAAATTTCGCCGCGCGCGCTCACCGCGTCGCGTGAATCATTGAAAGATTGCTGGGTGGTCGCCTTGAATTTTCCCGTGGCTGCAATTGGCGGCAGGGCGGGCGCCATTTGCCCCCGAACTGGTGATGCACACAGCGCAGCGGTGATCACCGCCATCCAACAAGAAATCATGCGCGTCAATTTCATTTGAATGAGCCTAGCAGCCTACAGTAGCGAAATTTACCCGCTTTTTGACCACGAGTTCGCCGCAGTCACTTGAGATTTTCGCCAATTTCATGTAGAATCACGCACCCGTTCCTTGTTGGAATGGGCCCCGTCCGTTTCACGATCGAATCCCATGACTACAAGTTTTCTCAACATGGTTTCGTCGACCTCCTTCCTGCGATGACGCACTTGAGCGTCCATCTTGGAAGTTGGTGTCGCCTTGGCGTGCTGCCAAGCGTGATTGAAGGTTTATTCGTGGAGACCGCGTTGTAAAGGTCGCCCCGAGCAAGCCTTGATTGTCCGTTTTGGACAATTATTGGATGGGTCACGCCGCGGTGCCGTACCGAGCGTGACCCGCGTTTTTTTTACGGCGACAACTTTGTGCCACTGCGTAACTCATAATTCAATTTTCGTAACTCAAAAACAGAAGAGACATCCTATGAATAGTGAAACACTCCGCATTCTTGATTCCATCGCCCGCGACCGCAACATTGACCGTGAGATTTTGCTCATGGATCTTGAGCAAGCCATGGTCAGCGCCGCGCGCAAGCATTTCAACAGCGAAAATCTTGAGGAGTTTGGTTGTGAAATCGACCGCCTCAACGGCGCCATGCGCATTTGGCGCAATCTTGAGGAGGGCGCGCAAGAGGAAATTCCACTGGCGTCATTGGGACGGATTCCCGCGCAAACCGCCAAGCAAGTGATGATTCAGAAATTCCGCGAAGAGGAGCGCAACAGCCTGCTTGAGGAATTTTCCAAGCGCCAAGGCGAGCTTGTCACCGGCACGGCGCAAATGTACGAGGGCGGTTCACTGGTTGTGCAAATTGACCGCGCCGAAGGTTTCATGCCGCGCAGCGAGCAAATTCCAGGCGAGCAATTTCAGCCGGGTGACCGCGTTCGCTGCCTCATTCTTGATGTGCGCGACGCCGGCCACCAAGTGAAGATTGTTCTCAGCCGCGCGCATCCAGACTTCATTCGCCGTCTGTTTGAGGCCGAGGTTCCAGAAGTCGCCGAGCGCGTGATCGACATCAAAGCCATGTCGCGCGAAGCGGGCTTCCGCACCAAGCTGGCGGTTTCAAGCGTGGACAGCAAGGTTGACGCGGTTGGCGCGTGCGTTGGTGTTCGTGGCAGCCGCATTCGCAACATTGTTGACGAACTCGGCGGCGAGAAGATTGACATTGTGCGTTGGAATGAATCCAGCCAAGTCCTGATTTCAAACGCGCTCAAGCCAGCCGAAGTAGAGGAAGTCACTTTGTGCTTTGAACTTGGCCGCGCAACTATTATTGTGCGCGACGATCAACTGAGTCTTGCCATTGGTCGACGTGGACAAAATGTGCGCCTTGCCGCGCGCTTGACCGGTTGGGACGTGGACATTCTCACGCCTCCAGAGTTCCAAAAGGGTCTTGCCATTTTGGAGGAAACGGTTCGTCCAATCGAAGGAATTACCGATGAAATGCTGGACAAACTAGGCGCGCTTGGTTTGATCAGCGTGTTTGATGTTGAGGAAGTTGGTCCAGAAATTTTGGAGACAAATCTTGGCATCACGCCGGAGTTGGCCGACTTGATCGTGACCACATGCATTGACAAGGCCAAGATTGTCGCCGAGCAACAAGAGCAAGAGAAGACCGCGGCCGAGCAATTGGCGGCGCAAGAAGGCGCGGCGGCGGATGTGTTGTTGGGCTCCGCGCCGGCGGTTGAAGTGGATCAATCCGCGGAATCCGCGGCCGACGACATTTTGGGTGGCAAGCATTGATGAAGCGTTGAAGTCATGAACATTATTTGAACTCGTTTATTTGAATTGCATCAACAAAGGAAACACATTGTCCAAAATCACGAAAGTCCGCATCTCACAGTTGGCGAAAGACCTTGGAGTCGCAACCAAGGACATTATTTCTCGCTGTGAAGCAGAGGGCATTCCAGATGTCAAGCAACCCCAGTCGACCATTTCGATTGGACTGGCTTTGACTATTCGTGAGTGGTTTGGTGGTGGAGTCGCTGTGCAGGACGCGCCTGAGCCCGTTGTTGTAAGCAAGCCCGCCGCTGCAAAGTCCAGCGACGGAGCCAAAGAAGTCGGTGATGTGCCCGCGCAAAAAGTGAGCGCCAAGAAGTTGGCGGCTCGACCAGTGGCGCCCAAGCCCGCGCCAGTTGTGCGCAAATTCGCTCCTAAGGTTGAAGCCGCTGCGGAGGTTGCAGTCACTCTAAACGATGAACAAACAGCGCAAAAACCATCCAAAACGAGCGCACCCAAAGAGCCTACGACTTTGGATAATCAAGGCAGAGCGCCAGCCGCGCAATCAGAGACAGCAGCCGCGCCAAAGGCCGCGGTTCAAGTACACAAGCCAGGTGTTGCGCCAGTATCAGCCGTAGCCGCAGCGCACAAAACTTTTCTTCGACCTGGTCCACCAGCGCAAGCCAATGTGCCAAAGCGTCCCACAGATGTTCGGCCCGTTGGTCCAATGTTGCAGCAACCAGGCAAGACAAGTCTTTCCGGTCCGCGAGTCATTCGTGTGGAAACTCCCGATGTGGTTCCCGCGCCTCGATCCCGATTTATTCCTGGCGCTGGTCAAGGTCCATACCGACCTGGTTCGCGATTTGGCGGCGGCGGCGCGGGTGTAAGTGGCGGCCCTAGTGTTGGTGGGGGCGCTGCAGCAAGCAGCGGACCAAGTAGCCCGCCCGCGCGCGCGCCTGATCGAAACAAGCGTCGCGTGAGCTCGGCCGATTCGCGTGGCCGAACTGGTGGAGAATTTCCATCTAGCGAGCGCAGTAAACAGGACATCAAGGAACGTGAAGATCGCATGTCGTCCACGGGTTTCTTCCGCAAGAATCGCACGGCCACGTCAAATAAAAAATCCACGCTTCAGCCCGCGCGCCAACAAGGTCCAGTCACGGGCGTGGTAAAAATTTCCGAGCCCATCAACATCAAGGAACTCTCCTCCGTCACGGGCGTGAAGGCTGGCGACATTCTTAAAAAGCTCTTTATGAAGGGCACAACAGCCACAATCAACAGCGTGATCACTTCTGATCAAGCGCTGGAAACCATGCTTGAATTTGACATTGAGCTGGTGATTGAAGAGGCCCGCAGTGCCGCCGAAATTATTGAAGCTGGATTCAAGGAACGCGTGCGCAGCGATGAGCGGCCGCGCAGTCCCGTGGTCACCATCATGGGCCATGTTGATCATGGCAAGACAAGTTTGCTTGACCGCATTCGCAACGCCAATGTCGCCGCGGGCGAGGCCGGCGGAATCACGCAGTCCACCAGCGCGTTTCAAACTCCGGTCAAGGCTGGCGATCAAGATCGCGTCATCACATTTATTGACACGCCCGGCCACGAGGCTTTCACCAACATGCGCGCTCGCGGCGCCAAGGTGACCGACATTGTTGTGCTGGTCATTGCCGCGGACGACGGCGTCATGCCGCAAAGCATCGAGAGCATTAACCACGCCAAGGCCGCTGGCGTTCCCATTGTTGTGGCGCTGAATAAAATTGACAAGCCGGAAGCCACCGAGAAAAACATCCAGCGCATCAATGGACAGCTTGCCGAGCATGGATTGAATCCGGTCGAGTGGGGCGGTTCAACGGAAGTCATCAAGACCAGCGCCCTCAAGAACATCGGTATTCAGGAGTTGCTGGATGTGCTTGATTACCAGGCGGAATTGCTTTGTTTGAAGGCGGATTACAAGGGTTTGGCCCAAGGCACCGTGCTGGAGGCGCAACTTGAAGAGGGCCGCGGCGCCGTCGCGCGATTGATCGTGCAAGAAGGTACTTTAAATCGCAGCGACTTCGTTGTGATTGGCCGCGCCTTTGGTCGCGTGCGCGATCTTGTCAACGACAAGGGTCAGCGCGTTGATTCAGCGGGACCAAGCACGCCGGTTGCCATCAGCGGCATTGACATGATGCCGGACGCGGGCGATAAATTCTTTTGCGTGAAAAGTTTGCCCGATGCCGACGCCGCCGCGCATGAGCGCCGTCGCATTGAGCGCGAGCGCGAACTTGCGGCGCCAAAGATCACGCTTGACAACATCTTTGAGCACATGGGCAAGGAGCAAGTGAAGGAACTTGGTCTTCTTGTGAAGGCCGATGTGCAAGGCAGCATGGAAACACTGCGCACCGTTCTGAGCAAGATCAAGACCGAGGAGGTCGCGGTGCATGTTCGCCACTCCGCTGTGGGCGGCATCAATGAAAGCGATGTCTCTTTGGCGGAGGCCACGGGCTCCATTATTCTTGGTTTCAATGTCACCAGCAGCAGCAAGGCGCGCGCGTTGGCGGAACGCAAAAACGTTGAAATTAGGCTGTATGAAGTCATTTATGAGTTGGTGGACGATGTCACCCAGGCCGCCAGCGGCTTGTTGACGCCGGAAATTAAGTTGGAGGTTTTGGGCCACGCCGAAGTGCGCGAGGTGTTCAAGATTTCCAAGGTCGGCATGATCGCCGGTTGTTATGTCACCGATGGCGTGGTGGAGCGCAACGCGCAAATTCGCGTCACGCGCGATGGCATTGTCATTGAGAAGGACCGTCGGCTTGAGCAACTCAAGCGCATCAAGGACGACGCCAAGGAAGTTCGCGCCGGCATGGAATGCGGCATGAAGATTGTTGGTTACAACGACATCAAGGCAGGCGATGTGCTTGAGTGCTACCGAACTTCAACCGTGACTCGATCAATGCCAGCCACACGATGAACCGCAACGACCACGAGCCATCGGATGAGCGCGCCGCCGGACGATTGTCCTCGGCGCTTCGCCGCGCCATGCAGTCGGCTATTGCGGAGGGTTTGTCCGATCCGCGCGTGGAAGGCTGCTTGATCAGCGTGCTTGACGCGGTCATGACTCCCGACCGCTCCACGGTGCGATTTCATATTTCGGTTTTGCCAGGCGAGCGTGGCATGTTGGCCATTGCCGCCCTGCGCCACGCCAGTGGGCGATTGAAGGCGGGCATGATTAAAAAGATCGAAATTCGCCGTCTTCCACGCTTGGAATTTCAACTTGATGTTTCGCTGAAGAAGCAAGCCGCATTGGACGCCGCCATGCAGGCGGCCAGTGTGTCGCGCGGCGAGATTCTAGCGGACGATGCCACGGAAGCCGCTTCAGGGCAAGACGAAACCTAATGCAACATTCATAGAAAAATTAAATTTCAAATTCAATTTCAGTTCACACACTCCCGCATCCAAGACAAAATTCAATCTGAGGAATCATGACCGCCAAGCCAGATCTCTACACAACCAAGTTTGCACAATTTGTCCGCACCAACGCGGAGAAAGATCCGACTCCGCCAACCGACTTGATCGAGTTGTTGATCGAAAGCTTTTTGCTGACCGACGCCTCGCGTGATCAGACAGAGCACGCCATGTCACGCATTCGCCACGACATGGTTGACTTCAACGATCTTCGCGTCTCGCTTGTCAAGGAAATGGTGGAGACCATTGGCGTTCGTTATCCAGAGGCGTACGATCGTTGCGTTCTTTTGCGCCGGGCGCTGCATGATATTTTCAGACGACAACACAAGGTCAGCCTGGAACATCTCATGACCATTCCCAAGCGCGACGCCAAGAGTTACATTGAAAACCTCGATGGAATCCCATCATTTGTGGCGGCGCGCGTGTGTTTGCTGGGTTTAAATATTCACGCCGTTCCCATGGATCGCACAACTATTCGCCTTTTGGTGGAGTCCGACATTCTCACGTCGGCTGGTTCGGCGGCGGATATTTCGCAACTCATGCTGCGCCATGTTCGCGCCGAGGACGCGGTGTCCACGCATGTGGCCATTCGCAAAGCCGTTGACCGCTATTTAGTCTCCGGTCGACCATCCCGAATTGGAAAGACCTCGCGTAAGACCGGCGCTTCGACACCAAAGCGTTCTTCACGCAAGTGAGCTCAGTCATGCTTCGAACGCTTTGGGCATCACTTTTGCTTACGCTTTGTGTTGGTTGCGCCGCCTCAGTACAAGCCCCAACTGAGCAAACGCAATCTACGCAAAAGAATTCAAGCGATTTCAAATTATTATTGCCGCCAGCGTACATGACAATCAAAGTAGCGCCAGATGCGAGCATTGACGTGTTTTCGCTAAGCGAGTGTGAAAATAAATTCGCGCCCGTGAAACCAAATGAACGCGCGCATTCATCGCCGCAAGACGCGGATCCAGAATGGTTGTTGAAGGCGCGAATATTTGCGCGCCAGCGTGAACCAGAAAAAGCAATGCAATTGCTCTTGAAATTGGTGCGCGCTGATCCGCAAAATATACTTGCATGGCGTGAAATAGCTCGTCTTCTTGATGGAGCCGGTCGCCGTGAGACCGCCTTAAACGCGTGGGATCAAGTGCTTGCGCTTACGCCCAATGATGTGGAGGCGCTCACTGCCAGTGGCCTGGATCTTTTGGCGGCGAAAAATTTTTCCAACGCGGCCGAGAAATTTTTTCTTGCGCGAAGATTATGGTTGACTGTCGAGCAAACCAATTCGCGTTTGAAATTTCAGATTGCGACCGCCGCGGGATTGGGACTTGCCTTGCGCGAGATGGAATATTTTCAAGCCGCGGCGGTTTGTTTTCATGAAGCCGCGCAGTTTCAACTTTCTTTTGTTGAGAAGGCGGCATTGAATGAAATACTTTTGCGCGCGCAAACAAAGGAATTTCTGCGTTTCGCCGGCGAGTGTGAAGCCAGTGCTGGACAGTTGGACAAGGCCGCGGAATCTTTTACCACATCGCTGACGCAATCCGACACCAGTGATGCGACCAGTTTGCCGCCATTGGTTTGGGCTCTGACAATTGTGGGGCGGCCCGACGCGGCGCGGCAAGTGATCATGGATGCGTTGGCGAAACCAGATTCTCCAGGTCGAGCCGGCGCGCCTGGGGCGGTTCAATGGTTGGCAATAAACGGCTTGGCGCAGCCTTTACAGATAACTTTGCGCCCTATCGCCAACGCCCAAGATGTCACTATTGCGCGCTGCATGTTGGCTTGCGGAGACGAGAACGCTGCGGAATTTATTTTCACATCGGCGCCGCAGATTTTGAACGATCCAATCTCAATGCGCGAGGCCGTGCAAAGTATCGCCACGCGCCAAGGTGTTGCCGCCGTTGTGCAACTGGCTCTAGGTCAAGTTCAAACAGATCCTGCTAGCGCGGCACGCTGGGCTTCGGCCTTGCGCGCCTTGCCCATTGGCGCAAAACAATTGCGCGCCGATATAAAAAACTCTCCAGCCAACAGCGCCATTCTTTTTGCAAAAAACTCTGTCACCAACGGTTCCGTCAACAACGCCACTTGCGCGCTTCTTTGCTCATGGTTTGATTTGGTGGGATTCGATTCACTGTTGGCGCTGAACACCATTGAGCCTTTCATGAATTCCCACGATGCCCTTGGAAGCGCTGCGCGAATTGTGGCGCTGAAAGCTTTGGTCATTGAGCAGAATTTGGCAATGGTGGAGCGCGTTGAATTATTGTGTGATGCGAAATCTTGCCAGGAATCTGCGGCGCTTGCCCAAGCGTTTCTTGAATGTGGGGAAACCGACAAAGCCATTGTGTGCGCGGAACGAGCTATAACATTGAACAAGAATAGTTCACAGGCTTGGATGGCGCGTTCGGCTATTGACGTTTCGCGGGCTTTGAATCAAGACATTGAACAAACCTATGAACAAAAAAAAGAAGCCGCGCTTGAGGCCCGCAATTCACTTGAACGCGCCTTGCTGATTGCGCCAAACGATCACATTGTGGCGCGAAAGTACTTGGAAATTGCGGCAGGGGATCGCGGAATTGCGCCGGATGAAGACGCATTGGAGATTGTTCAAAAGTCAAAATTCGCTCAAGTTCAGCGTGAATATCGCCGCGAAAAAGCGCTGTCGTTGCAGCGGCAAAGTCAGTCCGAGGCCGCCTTGGAATCGTTGCGCTTGTTGCTTATGGAGGATCCGCTTGATGTCACGGTGGGACAAGCGTTGATTGCGGCCGCAGTGGATACAGGGCGCCTGCCTGAAACAGAAAAATTTCTTGACGCATTGTTGCTGGCGCATCCGGCGGTTGCGGAAATTGGTGAGGCGGCTCTTTCATCCAAAGCTCAACAAGGGCGCTTGTTGGAAGCGATAGACATTCTCTTGGCTTCTGCATCCACCGATTTAGATTCCGACGCACTCACTCGTGGGTGCGTGCGCAGCCTTCTTGCGGCAGGAAATACATCACAGGCTTGGAACGTGATGATGAACGCTCCCGAGCACATGAAAAATGCCCAGGGGCGATCACAATTTGAGCGCATCGAGTTCGCGCTTTCATACGATCCAACCCTCGCGGCTCAAGAATTGCGAGCCTTGTCCACAAGCGCGCGAATGTCAAAAACTCAGCGTAAAAACGCTGTTTCTATGGCGCATCAACTGCCAAAAAACATCGGCGATAGGTTGGCGTTGCAAGCGGCTCTTGCCCAACCGTTGCTGAATGATGCCAAGGTTCAACCCATGTATGTCGCCTACGCAATGTTGGATGGCAGTTTGGAAAACGCTCGCGCCACAAGCAAGAAACATGCGCGCGCTTGGGATGTCCCGGGCACAATCGAAGCAGCTCAATTGCTGGCCGATGAAAGCATGTTCATGCGCGCCGAATCATTGCTTCATGATGCGGGCGCGTTGAGCAAGGATAAATTCAAGGCGCAACTTTTTCGCGCCGAGTTGGCTTGCCTGATCGCCAAAGGCAATGTGAACAAGGCGCGTGAACGATTGACTCAAGAGCGCGAGCACAATCAATTTCGATTGAAAGACCCGCGCATTACCAGCGCGGCTGAGGATCTAGCGGAGTTAGGCAACGCATTTCTTATGGCCAGCGATCCCTCGGCGGCTGAGGAATGTTTTCAAGCCGCCATTGATCTGGAGCCAAACCTGAATGCCGCGATGAATAATCTGGGATGGCTGCGAATGGAACGCAATGAAATTGATTTGGTCACGGTCGATTTGGTCAAGCGCGCCCTTGCGGCCGCGCCCAACGATCCAAGTATTTTGGACACGGCGGGATGGCTTGCGTATCGACAAGGGCGAATCATTGATCAGCCAAAACTTCCCGGAGCGCTGACATTGCTGCATAAATCTGTTGAACTTGCCAATGATCGTGCTTCGCTTGAATCATTGGATCACTACGCCGACGCGTTATTTCGTGATGGACAAACGGACAATGCCCTGCGCATATGGCGCATGATTGCGGATCAAGGCGCGAATAAAACTTCACGGGAAAATGTCAACAATGCGTTTCAAATTCTTCAGCAAAAAGAGTGGGGCGTTCGAGCGTGGAACGGCGAAGCGTTTTATGACCTGAATGATGGCGCCGCCATTATGCGCGCCAAGAAAAAATTGAACGCCATGGCGCATGGTGCCGCGCCTGAATTGGCTAAAATAGATTGCGCCCCAATTCCTCAAGCACCCGAGTTAGAAACTTTGCCACAGCAAGAGTCCGCGACAATTCCTCAAGGAGCAAAATAATGGCTGGTCATAGCGTTTGGAAAAACATAAAGCATCGCAAGGCCGCGGTGGATGCCAAGCGTGGAAAAATTTGGAGCAAACTCAGCCGCGCCGTAATTGTGGCGGCGCGCACTGGAGGAGTGGATCCAAAATTCAATTCGGCGCTGCGCCTCGCCATTCTTGACGCCAAAGCCGGCAACATGCCGCGCGACACCATTGAGAAAGCCGTGAAGAAAGGCGCCGGTGGTTTGGAAAGTGAGCGCTATGAGCCAACTCGCTACGAGGGCTTTGGTCCTGGTGGCGTGGCTTTGGTGGTGGAGGCGTTGGTGGCCAACACCAATCGAACCGCGCCCGAAATTCGAACTATTTTTGACAAAAATGAGGGCAAAATTGGCGTGCCCAACAGCGTCATGTTTGGCTTTGTTCAGCGGGGAATTCTGCTGATTGTGCGTAATGCCACCACCGAGGACGCGCTTATGGAAATTGCCTTGGCGGCGGGGGCCGATGATGTTCTAAGTAGCGAAGAGGGTTGGCAAATCACCACCTCGGCGGCGGCGTTTGGCGCAGTCCGCGAAGCGATGGAAGCGGCGAAGATCGCTGTGGAAAGCGCGCAAATCGAATATGTTCCACTCAATACCGTTTCCGTCGATCAAGCAACAATTCAAACAGTCGAAAAACTAGTCGAGGCTTTAGAGGATCATGATGATGTGCAACGAGTGCACACAAATTTGTCGATGGATTAAAATCATGACCTACATCATGCCACTCACCCAGACCCAAAATGAAACTAGAATCCGCAAGGGATGGAAGTTTCTATTTTGTTGGCTGGTTCTACTGCCTGTGTTGGCGGCTTGCGGAACGAAGGATCGGGATTTTCCAGGGCACACTCGCGATCAAGTTTGGAAAGCCATGATTCAAGCCGCGGACGATCCCCGGTACGCCGATTGGGTGGTGCTTGAGAACAAAGTGTGGCGTGATGATGAACAAAGTCGGCTTGAAATTCTGCGTGATTTGGTGCGTGATGTAGTGGTTCCTGGTTCAGACCCTAGGCGCGAAGAAACCAAATGGAAATTTTCCGCGCAGTTGACTGACACCGAACCTCCAGGAGTTGAATTTTCCACCAGCACCATCACAGTGCCTGCGCATTTTTGGTTGCAGGCGTACCATTACTTGGATGAAGTGGATCGGCGTCTAAAGGGAATGCCGTTGGAAAATAAACCCCAAATTTTGTCGTATTCCTCTGTCAATTCTTCGCGATTGCCGGATCATGCAACGACACTGCCAGTGGTTTCAACATCTGATGGTGACGCCAATGTTCCAACTGAAATTGCAACGCCAAGCGCAATGGAATCGAAGCCAGTTACGCCACCAGTTGCGGCGCCGATTGCGGAGTCAGTTGCGCAACCAATGGCG
>SIAM01000030.1 GCA_009691785.1 Phycisphaerales bacterium | reverse complement strand
GCCAACAGCATTGTGGTGACCACGTTGGTGGTCGCGGGCACGGTGCTGTCATCAAGTCTGGTTGGCTTCGCCTTGGCACGCATACGATTTCGCGGCAATAACGCCCTGTTTTTGCTTATGTTGGCCACCATGATGTTGCCGGGACAAGTCACCATGATTCCGCTCTTCTTGTTGTTTCGAAATCTAGGATGGGTGGACACCATTCTGCCGCTGGTGGTGCCGGCGTTCTTTGGCAGCGCGTTCTTCATCTTCATGTACCGGCAATTCATAGCGCAAGTTCCAGAGGCCTTGGTGGAAGCAGCCAAAGTGGACGGCTGGGGATGGTTTGGAATTTGGTGGCATGTCATGTTGCCACTGTGTCGACCCGTCACGGCCATCTGCGCGGTGTTCACATTCATCTTCACATGGAACGACTTTCTGGCGCCGCTGATCTACTTGCATTCCGATGAGCAAGCCACACTTGCGGTGGCGCTGAACAGCTTTCGAAATCAATATGGCGGCGTGAACAAAGTCAATCTACTCATGGCCGCCAGTCTGGTGACCATGATCCCCTGCATCTTGCTGTTCCTTGTGGCACAGCGGCAATTTATTGAAGGCCTGGGCAAAGGCGCCGTCAAAGGCTGACGCGGTCGCAATTCAAACGGAGATTTTCACATGGCTACTATTTCTCTTGAGCGTGTTGGAAAAATTTATCCTGGCGGAGTGCGCGCTGTTGAAGGCGTTGACCTGCGCATTGCGCACGGTGAATTCACCGTGCTCGTTGGTCCATCTGGCTGCGGAAAAAGCACTCTTTTGCGCATGATCGCTGGCTTGGAAACCATCACCGAAGGCGTCATGAAGATTGACGAGTTGGTGGTGAACGAGTTGCCTCCGCAATCGCGCGACATTGCAATGGTGTTTCAGAATTACGCGCTCTACCCGCACATGAATGTCCACGACAACATGGCGTTTGGGTTGTTGCGACGACGGCAATTTCCAAGTCGATTGAAATCAATGATGTCAGGCGCATACCGCGCGGGTCGTCATGCGGAGCAAATTGAGATTTCAAAAAATGTAAACTCAGCCGCCGCAACATTGGGCATCAAGCAACTTTTGGATCGCCGCCCTGGCGCGCTGTCTGGTGGTCAACGCCAACGCGTGGCGCTTGGCCGCGCGCTGGTGCGCCAACCAAAAGTTTTTCTGCTTGACGAACCATTGTCCAACCTGGACGCCAAACTGCGCGTGGAAATGCGCGCTGAACTTCGCATGTTGCACAGGCGCCTGGGCGTGACCATGGTGTATGTCACGCACGACCAAGAAGAAGCCATGAGTTTGGGCGACCGCGTGGTGGTGCTCAAGGACGGCTTGGTGCAGCAAATCGCCGCGCCGCAAGAAATTTATTCCAGACCAGCCAATCGATTCGTGGCCGAGTTTGTAGGAACGCCCACCATGAACATGGTGGAAGGCTTGATTTCCATGAAAAACAATTGGGCCACATTTACGGGTAAATCATGCCAATTTCAAGGCGCGGTCGATGCGTGGAAGTCGCTGGCTCAAAGTGGTTCACAAAGCGCGGTGCTTGGAATTCGACCCGAACATGTGTTGCTGAACGCCGCAGGTGGGTTTACCGCCACCGTTGAAGCGGTCGAACATTACGGCGACCGCATGGATGTGGTTGTGCAAACTTCTGGGCAACGCCTTGTCGCGCGTTGCAGTCCAGACGCATCCATTCAAGAAGGCAAATCCATATCAGTCGCGGTGGATCTCACGCGCGCGCATTTGTTTGAGCAAAATGAAACTGGAATGCGAATGGCTTAGCCCATTATTGGCACGGACCCATCTGCAACAGCATTAGACCAACATCTCCCGCGTCCACGTCACCTGAAAAATCCAAATCCTCACCTTCGCACCAATTGCAAGGACCGTAGCTCAAGAGTATTTGTGACAAATCGCCCGCGTCCACTTCTCCAGAACCGTCAAGATCGCCTGTGCATGGTGCATATGAATGAATAGTGACATTCAACCCATACGACATGGGTCCACCATGCGCCAATGGAATTGGAGACTGATTATCAACTGGCGTTGTCACAATAATTAGAACATCGCCTGCGGCAACTGGAATCTGATCGGGATGCGTATCTCCCGGACCCCCCGCCATAGCTTGGTGTGGGCACCCACCGTAGCCTCCGTACAAGTCCAACGCGGTGTCCGGGTCGGAGCCTTGCTCTATAAACAACACGCTTCGTAAATTACTTCCATTGACTGCAATTCCATTGCGATCTGACATGCTCAAGGTCGCGGAAATAGCGCAGCCTTCTGGCACTGAGAAACGGATCCAATCCATGTCGCGCGAAACATTCGTACTTGCTGGATTCACGTATGTCCCTACAACTCCCTTCACGCGGAAGGAATCGCCAATTATTTTCTGCCCCGCTTCAATATATGGATATGGAGCCTCTTCATTCCAACCGCCGTTGTCATCAACGCCGCCAGTTGAACTGCCGTCAGCGGCTGTGTTGAATTCCGTGTCAGTAAAATTTCCCGCGCTGCTGGGATCGCATTGTGCAAAGACGCTTGGCGTGCCCATGGCAACAACGAATACCCCTGCACATATCGCATGGCGTTTGAACATGTTTTGAATACAGAAAGTCCCCGTTAAAAAAAGAAACAAATGAGATGGTTTCATGCCGATTCGTTTCTCATTCACCGCAATGATCAAGATCTTGTTGTGAACGTATATCTACACATAGGGTTATCTGATTCAAAACCTGTTGAGTTGCAGCAAATTCAAATTATTTGCGCAACAGTTCACCAAAGAAAGCCCCTCGGCCGTATGACCGAGGGGCTTGTTTGCACTCAAATAGGTGCGGCTTTCAAAACCGCGATTTCATCACTGGCAAGCGCCAGCGCTCAAGAGAAGCAAGGCAACGTCGCCTGAGTCAACTTCACCAGACCCGTCAAGATCGGCAGCGCAATCCGAGCAAATACCTGAGTCAAGTAGAGCCAAGGCTACGTCGCCGGAATCAACTTCACCTGAAGCGTCCAAGTCGCCAAAGCAAAGTCCACAGGCGTCCGCACCAAAGACGCTTAAGTATTGATCACCAGGAATGGTGGCAAAATTCACGCCGCGCAAAGCGCCTGGGAAACCACCTAAATGACCGCCCGTACCATCGCCACCCAAATTGTTGCTGCCAATTGGAAGCGAACCAAGAACCTGATTACTGACAAAATCATGGTCAGGTCCATTGATAAACGCGCAGATTTTGATGTCCGAAGCGCCATCCCACGCAAGCAGACCAAGTGGAATTTTCATTTCAATTCCAGTGACAACACCGCAACCAGAACCTGGATTCGCGGAATCACCACTTACGCCAGCCGTATTGGCATTGCTGATGGAAAGTTGGCAACCGTAGACTTGATCGTCCAACAAATTGACACCTGTTGGACCACTGAAAATACCGCTGCCAATGTATGCGCCCACCCCGCCGCCGTTGGTCAAAACCTGAGCAATGTTGGCGTACTGGGTGACGGGATCACCACCAAGAGTTGTCATTAAGCAGAAGTCAGCTGCGAAGCCCGTATCAAACTTCAAGCCCGCGTATCCGTTGACATCGTCGCGGCCCATTTTGTTGAGTCCGTTGTAGTCAATGTCTGGGTTATCGCTGCGGATTTCATTTTGGCCTTCACCTGGAACGCTGTCGATGAAAATGTCCAACTTGTTGAAATTGCTTTCAAGGTTGCCCGGCATACACATATAGAGGTAGCCGTTCGCTGAGTCGATCTTGAAATACGCCGCGTCAAGTTCGGAACCGTTGGCGTAACTGTTCACCCCATCAGTGGCGTTGCCGAAACCAGTATGAACCACTTGCGACGATTTTGGATTTCCGTATACAGCATCACATTTTCCATCCATAATTATTGGGGCATCTTGCGCCATGGTCGAAGCACAACAAATCATGACTGGAGCAGCCACTGAGACGATAAACGCTAATTTCATTTTTCCAATCTCCGAAAGATTTCTAAATAGTTGTCCATTACTGCCGTAACGGATTCACCCATTCGATAACTCAAAATACTCCTAATTTCGATAAATGAAAGCAAATTCTTCAGAATTTGTGTTCTTTTTCAAGAGAATTCATTGCCTAATTCCATGTCAACTTCAGTCTGTGCGCGGTTATCGCACAATAGCCACTTGCGGAATAGATGAGATTTGGAAATCGTCTATACATCACATATGCCCAAAATTGCGATACGACTTGCCTATGAGGGCACCAACTTTCATGGCTGGCAACGCCAAGAGCCTCCTGAGAAAGCGCCATATCGAACCATTCAAGGCGAGCTGGACAAAGCGTTGGCTGATCTTTTTCAATTGCGCATTGTAACTTCAGGGGCCAGCCGAACGGACTCCGGCGTGCACGCCGATGGGCAAGTTGCCGCGTTCACAGTTGAAACAAAGATTCCCATTGCGCGAATTTCCGCCGCGATCAATACGCGTCTGCCTGGCGACATGCGCGTGTTGAAAGCGTGGTTGCCGACAGAAGATTTTGACCCCGTGCGCGATGCGGAGGAAAAAGGATATCGCTACGAAGTTTCACATGGCGATCACTTGCGGGTGCGGCCCATTTTTGATCGGCGCACGGTGTATTTTTCACCGCATCACATGGATGTCGAACCCATGAAACTAGCCGCGGCCATGTTTGTTGGCGAACATGACTTCAAGGCGTTCGCGCATTCCGCGCATGGACGCGAGTGCACCGTTCGCACTATCTTCTCCTGTGAGGTGCATGCATTGAACACGGACAGAATCGTGATCGATATTTCTGGTAATGGCTTCCTGTACAACATGGTCAGAATTATCGCCGGCACGATCACGGAAATTGGACGGGGACGCATGGAATTAAGCGCCATTTCAGCCGCGCTGCAAAGCTGCGACAGGCAACTGGCCGGACCAACATTGCCACCAGAGGGATTGCGCCTGAAATGGATTCGATATGCGCAGGAAAAATCGCAGGAGCCCATGTAATGCGCCAACTCTTCAACACATGGGCAACACGCGGTGTGCCCGCGCTATGCGCGCGCGCGCGCCGCCAAGTTGCTCCACTTACGGTGTTGGCATGCATTCTGTTTTTGAATTTCTTTTGCGCGCCCGAAGCCGCCGCGCAAATACTGCATCTAGACGCGCCGCCAAACCCCTCGTGGCCAAATCCTTCGTCGGTGACCGTGCTTGCGGACGCGTTGATACGCGAAGCTAACAAGTTGGATGCCGCGGCGAAAAGTCCATCCGCGCAAGCGGCGTGGCGGCGAATGGCCGCGGTCATTTTGCGCACGCACGGCGCGGCGCCACTTTCAGAGTCATCCCCCGCTGCGATCGCCTTGGTCATGGTGGCAATTCGCAAAGATATGGATCCACATTTGAACACGCCCGCGGCGCAATTGTTTGCCGCGGAATGGAACGCGCGCGCCGATCCCATGGCGGACCCCATGCCGGATTTCGCCAGACTTTTGGCTGGAATAGCCGAGATGCCCGCCGTTGCGCCCCAGTCATGCGCCTGTGAAGAAGGAAATGATTTACTGAAAAGAATTCTGCCTGTTTCAACGGCGGCCAGCACCGCGCCCGATCTCATTGAGTCCACCGCGGCTGTTGTACATGCCGCCAATCAAGCCGCGTTCGCATTGTGCGCCATGAATAAAGCCGCGTTTGAAAATAAGGCCGCGCGCAAAAAAATTGCCGATCAAGTGAATGACGCCGTCAAGGGCTTGAATGATCCCGCCACGCGCGAGGAATCGATTTTGCAATGCTCAAAGATTGGCGCAATGGGCAAATGTATTGAAGCATTGACTCAATACCGCGCCGTTGCCGGCGCGCCCAGTGCCGCCAAATCCGATCGAATTCCCGAAGCCTTGCGCGTGTTAAACGCCAAAAAGGATCCAGCAGACGCCGCTCGAGCATTGCACCGAGTGGCGAAAATAATTTCCAGCATGGCCCAGGCACGGCAAATAAATATTGATGCAATCGCCCCGCCGCTGCGCAATTTTGGTCGCGCCCTTGTGCGCCAAGCCACCTCTTCTGAAATGCTTGGACTTGCGCGTATTGAAACACTTACTCAAAATGGATTCGACCCAAACGATCCTGGTCTAGCGACCATTTTTGTGGCGCAAGAACAATTGGTGCAAGACATCAATATGCTTGAGCGCTTAAGTCAGACGCTGAAAAATCCGCAAGTAAAGCTATCCAAACAAACCAAGCAACTGATCGCGGTCATGCAAACTCTTTCCGCGGGTCTTGATGACAAAAGTTTTTCCAATCTTTTTCGTGAGCGACTTCAATGCATGGATCTTCAACTGGGCTTGCTGTTGGAGGCGGAAAATACCCCCAACATGTCCGCGGCCGTGCAAGCCGAGGTGGCAGTGATTCACCAAAGATGGCTGGACGCTTGGGCCGCAAATACACCCGTAAATGCGCTTGAAAACATTGAAGATTTTGTTCGTTGGGCCGCTGCCAAGCGCGCCCTAATTGCGCTTGACGCGGCGCCAATCGAATGGCCTGCGGCGCGCCTAGATTGGGCCGCCTCGCGCGACGCGTTGCGTTTGTGCGTCAGCGATGGAGACGGCGCGCTTGCCACGGACAATATGAAGGCCATGAAACCATTCCTTGCGCCACTAGGCAAAGACGCCGCGGCTTCTTTGGCGTGTGGGTTGCGTCTCAATGAATCAGGAAAACTTTCCTCAGAAACCCCGGAGGTCACTCGCAATCTTTGCGCAATGCAGAATGACAAAAGCGTGAAAGTGATCGCGGCGTTGCTTCGCTTGGAGCAGGAACGGCAAACATTGCTCAAGACCAATCCACAAGCCGCGGTTGAATTCTTGAAGGCGCGCAATGCATGGGTGGCGGAGCTTGCGCCTTCACTGCAAGACCGTCTCCCTGATGGTTTGCTTCCACCGGCCACTCCGTAACATTTTTCGAACTCGCTCAGGACATTGATCACCCACATTTTGGAGCACATCACAATGAATATCGCGGTTATTGCAGCGCATCCAGATGATGCCGAACTTGGCCTTGGCGCAACCATGGCGCTGTTGGTTTCGCAAGGACACCGCGTGCTCATTATCGACGCAACCAATGGCGAGCCCACGCCCTTTGGCGATGTGGCCACGCGCGCGCAAGAAGCCGCGCAGTCCGCCGCCATTCTTGGTGTAGAGCGTGTGAATCTTGGCTGGACAAATCGCGCCATCACGCATGATCTTGCCTCGCGCCATGCGCTTGCAGCTCAACTTCGAGTAAACAAAATTGACATTATGTTTGTGCCGCATCCGCTTGACACGCACCCTGATCATTTGGCGTTGACAAAAATTTGCGTGGACGCCCGCTTTGACGCCAAGTTGACCAAGTGCGCAATTCCTGGCGAGCCGTACCACCCGCGGCGTCTATATCACTATTTCTGCACGCACCTCAAGCATGTTCCGCAGCCTGATTTCATTGTGAATTGCGCTGGATTTCAGCAGAAAAAGATGCTGTCCATTGCCGCCTACAAGAGTCAGTTTCAAGCGAATGCCAAGAACCATTCAATTCAGGACTGGGTGGAATCCATGGGCCGCTTCTATGGCAGCCGCATCAATTGTGAATTTGGAGAGCCCATCACATCGCCAGAGTGCGTGGGCGTTCGCGACATAGCGGCGCTGTTGCCGTAATTGTTCAACTGAGCTTGCGCACAATATCAACCAGCGTTTGCGCCACATGTAAGAGTTGCGACGCGGTGAGCTCGCCAAAAATTGGAAGCGCGATGGTTTCCTTGGCCGCGCGCTCCGCATGTGGAAACACGCCCACGCGGTACCCCAAGTTGGCGTAGCACTCTTGCTGATGCAGCGACAGCGGATAATAAATTTCGGTTCCAATTTTGCGCTTGGTCATTTCATCGCGCACTTGATCGCGAATGGCGCCAGGCACGCGCACTACATATTGGTTGTAAATGTGGCGGCCCTTGTTCACCGCTGGATAGCGCAGCGCCAATCCGCCCGCATCCACCGCGGTGCGGCTGTCGGTGGCGCCGGCGTCCTTGAAGAAGGTGTCGTACCACGCGGCGTTCTTCTGGCGCGCCGCGCCCCACGCGTCTAAATGGCGCAATTTCACGGACAAAACAGCCGCTTGCAGCGCGTCCAAGCGACTGTTCATTCCAATTTCCTTGTGGAAATACTTTGGCTCCATGCCGTGATTGCGCAGGCGCTTCATGCACGCGCCCAACTCGTCATTGTTGGTGGCAATGATTCCGCCGTCGCCAAAGCCACCCAAATTTTTACTTGGAAAGAAACTGTATGTTCCAATATCGCCGCGTGAACCAACACGCACGCCACGATGATCCTCGGTCCCGATGGCCTGCGCGCAATCCTCTATCACCGCAACCTTGTGGTTCTTGGCTATGGCCAAAACCGAATCCAAGTCGGCGGCTTGGCCAAACAAGTGCACTGGAATAATGGCCTTGACTTTCTTGCTGCAACCAAACGCCTCCTCCAAACTCTTGGGGCAAATGTTGTATGTGGCCGGATCAATGTCAACCATGATTGGCCGCGCGCCCAAACGCGAAACACTTCCCGCCGTGGCGAAGAAGGTGTAGGTGGGCATGACCACCTCGTCGCCAGGACCAACGCCAATCGCTTGCAACGCCAACACAATGGCGTCGGATCCGTTGGCGCAACCAATGGCGTGCTTGCACGAGCAATACGCCGCGATTTCTTTTTCCAACTGGTCAATCTTTGGTCCACCAATGAAATACTGGCTCTCAATGACTTCATGAACCACGGGTTCAATTTCATCGCGAATCGTGGCGTATTGAGCCTTTAAATCAAGAAGCGGAACATTGATGTCGGTGGCTTGGGCTGTAAGCATTGCGCAAGTGTAGTGCAGGAACATGAAATCGACAAAGCGCGCACGAACTTATAGCGCGGCCTTTGCGCTGGCGATTTTTTAGTGCCCCGTGCTGCCAAACCCGCCCACGCCACGGGTCGTGTCTGAAAGTTGCTCCACTTCGTGGCACTGCGCGCGCGCCACTGGCGCAATCACTAGTTGCGCAATACGCATTCCGTGGGTCACAGTGAACGCCACGCGGCTGAGATTGATCAGCGGCACCTGCACTTCGCCGCGGTAATCAGAGTCAATGGTCCCCGGCGAATTTGGGATACCAATTCCGTGATTTGTTGCAAGGCCACTGCGCGGACGAACCTGACCTTCCCAACCAGCAGGCAGCGCCATGGCGAAGCCGCAGGAAATTTTGATAATGTCGCCGGCGCCAATCACCACCTCTTTTTCCAGGCACGCGCACAGGTCCATGCCCGCGGCGTGCGCGCTTTGATACTTGGGAAGCGTGGCGGCGGCGTGAATGCGTTTCAGTTGCAGAATGATATTTGCCACGTCGGGTGCCACATCAGCAGAGTAGCGTCAAGACATTTTGACAAGATCACTTTTTTGCAACCCTGGATTTTTTTTCTTGCGCCGCCACTTTTTTGGCCGCGCGCTTTGTGGCCTTTACGCCCTTCTTCAAATCGGCGATGGTTTGCGCCACTTCCTTGGCGTGACCCTCTGGTTTCACTTTGTCCCAACGGGCAACCACGGTGCAGTCCGGCGCAAGTAAAAAAGTTGTTCGGACAATTCCCATGTACGGCTTTCCATACAGGATCTTGCGCTGCCACACGCCCAACTTCATGGCGAATGGAGAGCGACCCAATTTGTCGGGCGTGTCAACAATCAATCGGAAGTTCAGAGAAAATTTATCAGTGAACTTTTTGTGGCTATCGGCGCTGTCGCTGCTGACGCCAAAAATGTCGGCATCTAGTTTATGAAATGTCTTGGAGAGGTCGCGGAACTCGCACGCCTCCATGGTGCAGCCCGGCGTGTCGTCGCGCGGATAAAAATAAATCACGCTGTAACGACCCTTCAGATCGCTTGATCCAAAAGATTTACCAACTGAATCTTTCAACAGGAATGCCGGAATCTTGACACCAATTTTTAACATCGGCATAGGAAAAACCTTTCGGGACAATCAGTGAAAGTTTTAACTATCACGGCGATAGTCAAGTTCAGGTCGACGGGAACCCTGCGCTGCAAGCTCAGGTGTGCGCCAACATCCAATCCAACGCCCCGGTTGTATTTCGTGAAGGCAATACGGTTCGCGCTCAGACTCAAGCGGCGGTCGCGCCTCTTTGGGAAGTCCAGGCCACCAAGGAATCACGCCACGCTCAGCGCCTGGCAACTTGCGAAACTCGGCTGGATTTCCAGTAACCTCTTCAACTGTAGTCAATCTGCGCAATCGATGTTGCAGGCCTGGAATGCTGGAAAAAAGTCCGCGCGTATATGGGTGCATAGGTCGATCAAAAAGCTCAAAGACCTGCGCATATTCCACCACTCTGCCGCCGTACATCACGCAAACAACATCCGCGTTCTCGGCCACAACGCCAAGATTGTGCGTGATCAACATAATGGCCATGCCGCGCGAGCGTTGAAGATCGCGCAGCAGCTCCAGAATTTGCGCTTGAATGGTCACGTCAAGGGCGGTGGTTGGCTCATCCGCCAGCAACACAGTGGGCTGACACACCAGCGCCATGGCAATCATCACGCGCTGGCGCATGCCGCCGGAAAATCGGTGGGGATATTCATCAAGCAATTCGCTCTTGCCGCGCTTGAGCGCCATGGCGTCGCTTTTAAATCGCTCCTTCAGACGGTTGTAAATTCCCACCGTCTCCAGGGAATTTATCGCCCGCTCAATGGCTTCTTCCACTGTGACTTTTTGGTGCAGCAAAATCGCCTCAAGAATTTGATCGCCGATGGTGTAGACCGGATTCAAACTTGTCATGGGCTCTTGAAAAATCATGGCCACGCGGCCGCCACGCACGCTTAACATTTGCTGCTCTGTAAGAGAAAGTAAATCCGTTCCCTCCAGCAAAATAGTTCCGCGGTCAACGCGTCCAGGTGGTGATGGCACAAGTTGCATGGTGCTGAGCGCGGTCACGCTTTTTCCGCAACCAGATTCACCCACAACCGCCAATGTTTGCTGCGGAAATACGCTCATACTTACGCCGGCTACCGCTTGGATGCGCGGCGCGCCGGGATTGCTGGCGTTGTCAAAACTCACGGCCAAGTCCGCCACTTCAAGCACTGGCTTGGTCAACAACTGCCCCGCGGCGCGTGCTTGAACCGATGCGTGAATGTCTGCCATTAGTGGGCCGCCTTGCGAAGTTTGGGATCGATCGCGTCGCGTAGAGCTTCGCCAAGCATATTGTAACTCAACACGCTCAAGAAAATAGCCAGTCCAGGAAACACAGCAAGCCACCACACAAATGTGCCGGTACTGGCCGTGGCGCTTGAAAGCAATTTGCCCCAACTGGCTTGCCCGTCAGGACCCAGTCCCAAATAGCTCAGCGTGGCTTCAATGCTAATGGCGGCGGCAATGGAGAAACTGGCGTCAACCAAGACAGGCGTGACGCCGTTGGGCAACATGTGGCGGAATAAAATGGCGCGCAGTGGCAAGCCCACCGCTTGCGCGGCTTGCACAAATTCTTGCTTGCGCAGTTTCATAAACTCCGCGCGCGTGAAGCGCGCCGCGCCTGTCCACGAAAACATTCCAATGATCGCCATCATCATGTAGGTGTTGCGCGGCAACACGCCGGCGGCAACGATAAGCAAGAACAACACCGGCACCGCCATGAATATCTCCACAATGCGGAACAGCAATAAGTCAATCCAGCCGCCAAAATACCCCATGATTGCGCCAATGGTCACGCCAATCAACACCGAGAGTCCGGTGGAAACCAAGCCAATGGAAATGGACAAGCGGCACGCCCACAACATTTGCGCCAGCACATCGCCACCAAGAGCGTCGGTGCCCATGATGGAAATTCTTTTTCCAAATGGCGTGCCCTTCCAACTTTCCAGATTGGGCAACTCCTGCACCATGGCGCCCGGCGGCGCGGCCACCATGTCGCTGCGCGTGTAGAGAGGCGACCAAGGAATGGGCGCCCACACGCAGCGGATTTTTCCAGCGGCTTCGTTGTCCATGTAGCGCTCAAAGTTGATCAATTTCGCGGCGCCCGCGCTCACGGAAATACTTCCACTGATCGCGGCCACGGCCAGAGCGCTGACCACGCGCTTCCACAGCGAGTCGATGGATGGAATCCACGCCGCAACACACGCCACGCCAAGTGAGATAACCGCCGCAATGAGCCAACCGCCATTGTTGCCACGCGCCATCGCTTTCAGCCACGGCGCGCGCGAAGATTCGCTTGACCACTCGATTAGTGTTGACACAAGCACCACAATCACGCCCGCTTGAATCGCCGCCACAACGAACATTCCTGATCGTTGCGCGCGCGTGAGCGAGCGTGGACCAATTAAAATCCATGGCGCGCCCACAAATACGCCCATCAATAAAAGCCAATCTGTAGCCGTTAAATTGGCCAAAAGCGGCCACGATCGGCTTGTCACTTCACCGCCGGCGCCAATCTGTTCAATCATCCACGGATGCGAATTTGCGATCAGCGGCGCGAAGATGGCGAAGAACGCGATCAAGCCAATCCAGATCAATCCAAAGCGCGCGCCGTTGCGTTTCAGCACGCGACCCCACGCGTCGGCCCAAAAACCTTTGGCGCGTGTTTGTCCAACGCCGCGCATGGCGTCGATGCCGGAAATCATGTTGGGCGTTTCTTGATTGATATCACTCATAGCTCACCCGTGGGTCCGCGACCGCGTACAGAATGTCGGCCAGCAACAACGCGAACACATTCACCGCCGCGATCATCAGCACATCGGCCAAAATAAGATCGCGGTCATTGTTGGAGATAGCGTCCAGCACCAAACTGCCCATGCCAGGCACGCTGAAGATGCGCTCCACCACCACACTGCCGCCCAACATGGCGGGAAAGATTCCAACGAACATGGTGATCAGTGGCAACAAACTATTTCGAAACACATGGCGCACCACCACATCGTTGCGCGCCACGCCCTTGGCTTTGGCGGTGCGCACATAATCGGCGCTGAGATTGTCCAGCATGCTGGCGCGCGTTTGCTTGGAAAGAATGGCGAAAGAGCCGTAGGTCAGGCACAAAACCGGAAGCGCAATGTGCCACATCACATCAAGAAGCCAGCCGCATTTATAAACGCCAGCGGCATTGGTGCTGGGCAAAAAAGCCATTGTGTCCGCGGTGGTGTCATGCAAACCACTCACTGGAAATAATCCAAGATATTGATTGTTGGCAAGAAATCCAATCGCAAACACGCCCGCAAGCACGGTGGGAATGGAATACAGCGACAGGTACAAAACTCCAGTGAGCAAGTCGAACCAACTTCCGCGGCGCACGCTTGCAATCACGCCGGTGGGAACCGCGATCAAATATGAAATAGGAAACGCGATCAAGTTGATCAGCAGCGTCACGGGCAACGCCTCAATGATCAAGTCCCACACTGGTCGATTCTTGGAGAACGCCACCCCAAAGTCGGAGGTATCAAGCGAAACAAGATTTGGAATAACTGGAAATCCACTCTTGGGATAGGGCCCCGCCATGAACGCGATCGTGGCGCGCTGGCGAGTTTCTTCGGCAAGCGCCCACTTGGTGTCCATTGATTTTGCGGCGTCAAATAGTTTGGCGCGCGCCTGCGCAAGTTGCGCCACGCGCACAGTGGCCGCGGACGCGTCGGGTTTATGTGTTGCATCGATATTGCTTGACGCGCTGGTTCCCACAACCGCATCTTGCGCGGCCTGCGCTTGCGCCGCGTCAAGCACTGTCAACACATCGGCAAATTCATTTGCCTTGGCGCCGCCCTTGCCATCAAGGCGGCCAACAAGCGGCGCGCCAACCGCGCGCGCCACATCCGCCAACGCGTCGCGAAACAAACGCACCGAACCAACATAGGTGCGCCGCGTTCCTTCGGCATCGCGCTGAAGCGCTTTAAACTCGGCAATTTGGCTCTCATCTGTGCTTGGCGTAAACACCACGCTTGGCATGGCTGGCGGCGGAAACACCTGCGGCAACGATGGCGCAGGAATGGGCCGCGGAACACTCACGCGCTCGCCACTTTGCATGCGCAAATCACGCGTGCCAAACTTGATCGGTGAAATACTGCTTAGCCATTTTGCATATTGCACAATCACGGGATCGCTTAACCCATAACGATCTTCCAAATACGCCTGCTGCTGCGCGATGCCGGTTGTATTTCCTTGGCCACCCGCCGCTTGCATGGACGCGCCAATTCCACCCGGCGCCAGCGCCAGCAACATGAACACCATCAATGTAATTCCCAGCAGCGTGGGAATCATCAACAGCGATCTGCGAACAAGGTAGGTGACCATGCGTTAACTTTCGCGTCAGTTCTTCACTGGAACCGCGGACACCCTGAAGAATTCCTGCGGCTCAAGCGCGGTCTTGTAAGTGTTCACATTTCCAAAGTCGCGCTTCACAAATCGCAACCACGGAGCCACTCGAATAAATGTGTACGCCTGATCCTCCGCAACGCACGCTTCAAACTGACGCCACACTTGCATGCGCTCCGCTTCATTCATGGCGCGGCGACCCTTCTCAATCAACGCGTCGCACTGCGGACTGTTCCACTGCGTGAAATTGTCGCCGCCTTCTTTCATGCTTTCACTGTGCCAAATTTGGCGCGGATCGCTCTCGGGCGCGTTGTTGCCCCACCCCATGGTTATGGCGTCAAAGTCCCGCAATTTAAGCAATTCTTGATAGCGGCTCCAATCCACGGGACGCGTTGTCATGACTATGCCGGCCTTGCCGAAACTGTCCTTCACAAAGCGCGCGATGCGCTCGCTGATCTCGCCGCCAGTTGCGTATGTGTATTCAAAGGTGAACTTGTCGCCCATTTCATTTTCCAAAATGCCGTCGCCGTCGCGATCTTTCCAACCAGCCTCGGCTAAAAGTGTCTTGGCTTTTTCCAAATCAAATGGAAGCGGCGCCACGGATGGATCGCTGCCAGGACTTTCTGGATTCACCGGACCCTTGGAAACAATTCCAATGCCATCCCAAATATCGCGGATCATTTTCTGGCGGTCAAGCAACATGGTCATGGCGCGGCGCACACGCTTGTCAGCGAACGGCGTCAAGCCCTTGCCAGCGCGCGGGCCACATTGCCACGCGATGAAACTGTAGCCGCAACGCATGTTGGTCCACTTCAGGGCGTAATTTGTTTTCTCAAAGTCCGCCTCCTCTTTCATAATCTTGTTGAACTGCGGACTTGTTGGAAGCATCATGGAACCTTCGCCGTTGCGATACGCCACCAAGCGGCCAAGATCATCCTTGATGGCGCGAAAGCGAAGGCTGGCCAGCGGCGCGGGCTCGGCCCAATATTGCTCGTTGCGAACCAACACAACATCTTGTCCAGGCGTCCATTGATTCTTCAAATCGTCGGCATTTTTAGGCAGTTTATCCAATCGAAATTGCCCGGAGCCCATCATCATTCCTGTGGATTGATTGATTTGCGACGGCTCAAAGGCGCCGTAGTAATGCTTGGGCAAAATCGGGTCGCCAAGCGCCGTGAGAATATTGGTGAACAGCGGCTCCTTAAAGATGAACTCAACCGTGTGGTCGTCGATCACTTTCACTTCTTTCAAATTGTCCTGCGTGCTGCGCGTACGCTCGGCCTCAATCAGCGGATTGTTGATGAAGTCCATATATGTGTAGCGAACATCCTCGCTGGTCACGGGGTGACCATCGCTGAAGTGCGCCAGTGGATTGATATGCGTGCGAATCCACAAACCGTCGGGATCAATTTGCCAACCATCTGCGAGCTGCCCCACCAATTTCAATGTGCGCGGATCAAATGTTCCAAGACTTTCAAAGACGCGGTCGTTGACGCGCGTTGAATACACGTCGCTGGAAATATATGGCGTGAGCTTGGCGGGTTGCGCCTCGAACAATTCCGTGAACTCACCGCCCACGGCATAGCCAGGAATTTTTGCGGGATCGGTGGCGGCGGTTGGCGAGTTCCATTGCTCCACTTTCACGCCAGGACGCGCCCATACGGTGTCGCGTGACACTGCTGCTGTCGCGGCGGAATTGGCGGCGCTCACGTTCGCCGCAACACCCCCTGGCACCACGCGAATTTGCTGAATTTGCTTTTCAAGTTCAAGCAACCGGTCATCCACGCGCTGCAAGAGCACCCATTGTCTATCGCGCTGCACCATCAGCAGCCACATAGAAAGCGCGATGCCAAAAAGAAGAACAAAAAACACGAAATCTTTGAAGCCGAATCCGTTTTTCATAAGGGTTGACAGCGTATCACCACATCAACACATTGGGCAACGCGCATTCATCCCGCCAAGGCTGGATCAAGCCGATCACGCAGTCGATCCGCCGCGAAATTCAGCGTTAAAAGCGCGAATGCAACAACCGCGCACGGCGGAACCAACAACCACCAACGACCCTTCACCAAATTCAATTCAGGCAAGCCCGCGGCCGCCAAATTTCCAAGGCTTGGAAGCGGATCGCGAATTCCAATTCCAAGGAAACTTAAAAAACTTTCGCTTAAAATTGCGCCAGGCACCGCCAGCGCCGCGTACGCCGCCACGGGTCCCGCCAGGTTGGGCAACAAGTGCCACCAGAAAATTCTGCCCGTGCCAGCGCCAGCCGCGCGCGCCGCCTCAACATACGGTCGCTCGCGCAGCGACAACACTTGCCCGCGCACCACCCGCGACATGGTCAACCAACCCACGCCCGAAATCGCCACGAGCATGGTGAAAAAATTCAACACTTGGCGCGAGGTCGGCGCGAAATCTCCCAACGCGCGCTCGGCGAAACCGTCCACGGCAACGCCAAGCAGTGTGACCAACAACATGGATGGCAACGCATACAACACATCCACCGAGCGCATAAGCACGCTGTCCACGCGTCCGCCAAACCACGCGGCGGCCGCGCCCCAGAACACGCCGATCGCCGTGGCCACCAATGCCGCGGAAATACCCAGCGACAAACTAATCACGCTGCCAGCGCATAATCGTGCAAACACATCGCGGCCAAGTCGATCCGTTCCAAGCAACATGGCGGGCACATATTGCTTGGCTTCGCGGGCTTTTTGCGCGCGCTCCATGTCTGCTTGGTCCGCCATCCACAATGGCGGCATTAAACTAAGTTGCAAATTGCCCGCGGCCCAACGCGGCGCAGAAACATTGCCGCTTAACGTGACTTCGCCAAATGCCCACGGCGTTGACAACGCCACCAAAGCCACCAACGTCAGCAACAACCACAATCCAATACCCAAACGATTGATATTTGCGCGCCCGCCGCGGGAAGTCGCGGGCATTTGCGCTGGTTCAATCACATCTACTGGGCTAGCGGTCACGCCCAAAGAATACGCTGATTCAATTTTACCATGCGCCGCTGATGGCAAAAATTTGTCAGGCGCAATTTGAAGTTCTGGCGCTCATGCGGCAATATTGATCTTGTGAACTCTATCGACCATGCGTCATGCCGACGCATTCCCCGCCTATGAAATAGGCGAAGTCTATTTCAGTTGAATTTGCAACTAAGGATTGATCGACGCTGGCTTGGAAGTTGGCTCATTGTCATTCCCGCGCGAACGCCCGCCCACACCTCCAATTGCGCCGCTCATGCCGCTGGGTCGTCGTCCAAACTTTGGGTCCTCGCCTTTACGGATGGCTTCAATAATGTCACCGATGGATTTATCTCTGTCGCGAATATCGTCCTGCAACTTCTTGCGCGCATCCTTAAGCGATTTATCCAACGCCACAAATTCAAATCCGCGCGCCTGAATGTCAAGTTCGACTTGCTTATGCGCCTTCAGTTCAATGTCCTTCATAAGCGCTTCCTGCGACGAAACATCGCCACTTTTTTGAGCGACGTTCCAAGCCTCGCCCAACTCGCGGATTTGATTTTGCACACGAATGTCCTCCACCCGAACGCGATACAAATCGGGCTCGCGCTCCTTCATCATGGACAAGCCCATCAGTTTGCGGGCTTCGCGCCCAAGCCGCTCACGCAAGGCTTTGGGATCGCTTTGGCGCAGTTTCACCAACTCATCGGCCCACTGCGGATTTACTTCGCGCGCCGTGACAATGACGCGATCAATTTCTTCCTCGCTTAATTCACGGCGCACGCCATCGCCGCCGCGCCAACTTCCACGACTCGAGCCTTCGTTGGCGCGCGTCGATTGCGCGTCTTGCTTGCCAATTAGTGGATTAAGTTGTGCTGGCATCTCTTGTTGGTGAGCGCGTTGCGACGCCGCCCCCACTTGAAAAGTTGTGGTGGCCAATGCGGCAACAATCAGCATGCCAACCGCCACTCCCGCCACGAATGTTTTTGAAATCATCGTCCAGCCTGCCCGGTGCCAAGCACGTTTCGCATTTCAAACGCCAAATCATCAAGACCAGCGCCTTGCGCGCAAGCCAACCCAATGAAATTTTCGTCACCTGAAGAATTGGAAGAAGCTTCAAGCGCCGCCGCAAGCGAGCGATCATCCGCCAACGCATTCATGCGCGCGCCAGAAGTTTGCCACGACAAGATGGCGCCGCCCGCCAAAATTAAAATGGCCGCGGCCGCCTTCCATTGAAACGATGTTCGCGAACCAATTCGACCCACGACTTCTTGGTTGGGCAAGTGCGCCACGCTGGCTTGAAAAATGCGCGCGGAAAGACCGTTTGGAATGTCGCTGGCGCTGGCATTGAGCGCGCGAAGTGTTCGGGCAAGTTCAAGATCGTCATGGATTTCCATTAGTGTTCTCCTGAAGCCAACCCAACGGGGCGGACGGTTTTTTGTTGCAACTCGCATGCAAAAGAAAGCAAGTATCGGACCCGAATTTCATGATGCATCGCCCCCCATGTGACGGCGCATCAAGTCGCGCAATTTGCGGATTGCACGATGATGGCGCGCCAAAAGCGTGCCTAACGGCTCCGAAAGCATGATTGCTATCTGTTGAAAGCTCATTTCGCCTTGGTGGCGCAAATCAATAATGACGCGGTCGGAATCTGACAGTTGGTCCATGGCTTCGCGCAAAGCTTGAATTTCCTCGGCATTTGCCTTGTCATCCACCGCTTTCTGCGGCGCAACATCCGACAAAATGTCGCTATCCATTGGCTTGGCGTGCAATTTCCGTCGGCGCATCTCGTCGCGCAAACGGTTTATGGCTATGCGAAATATCCACGACTGAAAATGCCCTTGCTCCACATAGTCGGCAAGCTTGCGCGCGATGGTGCAGAACACGCTTTGCGTGATTTCCTCGGCCAACTCCTCGTTGCGTGTGTTGGAACGCAAATACGCATATATGCGCGGCGACCAATATTCAACCACCACGCGCCACGCATCGGCGTCGCCCTTGGCGGCGAGCGCCAAAAACTTTCGGTCAAATTCTTCTTCGGAATCCTGCACTGTTGCAAGTCTACAACTCAACACACTTGAAGGTTCTCACCCACGAGCACATTGATGATGCAATTCAATATCGCAACGCCAATCGCAATCACATTGAATCACATTGGCATGCCGTCAAAATCATCGCGCGCGTTTGCCCCGCGATCATTTGGCCGCACCAAGCGCGGCGGCGGGTCCCATGAATTCGCCGCAGGATTGTCAGATGCATCACGGAAGCGCGTCACGCGGCTGTCCCATGTCATACGCACAACGCCGGTTGGTCCATTGCGCTGCTTGGCAATGATCAACTCCGCAAGTCCGCGCTTGTCGGGATTGGCCTCGCTCCAATCATCATCGCCTTGGTGGTAATACTCCTCGCGGTGCAACATCATGACCACGTCGGCGTCCTGCTCAATGCTGCCCGACTCGCGCAAATCGCTCATCTGGGGACGGTGACCAGGACGGTCCTCGGACTTGCGGCTGAGTTGGCTCAGACAAATCACCGGCACCTCTAGTTCGCGCGCCATGGCTTTAATGCCGCGGCTGATATCGCTGACTTCCACTTGGCGATTTTCGCTGCGCGTTCCGGCCGCCATTAATTGCAAGTAGTCAATGAAGATTGCCTCAATGCCATGTTGCTCGCGCAAACGGCGCGCCTTGCTGCGCATGGACAACATGGTGAGTCCAGGCGTGTCGTCAATCCACACCTTGCTGCTCTTCATGGATTCGCACGCGGCCAGCAGCGCGCGGTAATCCTCATTGCGCAACATGTTGCGGCGCAGACGCTGTGAATCAATTCCGCTTTTGCTACACAACAAACGCTGCACCAATTGTTGCTTGCCCATTTCCAAACTAAACATGGCCACGGCGTGGCCGGCGGCCGCCGCGTTCTCCATTATGTTCAGCGCGAACGCGGTCTTGCCCATGCTGGGCCGCGCCGCCAACACAATCATTTCGCCCTTCTGCAAACCACTTGTAATCTCGTCAAATTCAGCGAAACCAGTGGGCATTCCGTTGAATGATTTTCCATCGCTGGTGTCAATCACTTTGATGGCGTGATCAAGCAACTCCTGCAATGTGGAGAATTGCGCCGACTCGCGCCGCTGCGCAATGGCGAAGATGCGCTGCTCAGCGGCCTCCAACACTTGTTGCGGAAGATCGGTTGAGGCCTGCGCGTCGGCTAGAATTTCTCCGGCCGCGCGGATTAACTCGCGCAGCGTTGCCTTGTCGCGCACAAGGCGCGCGTACTCGCTGGCGTGGGCCGCGGTGGGAACGCTTTCGGCAAGCTCCACCAAATACGCGGTGCCTCCAACATCGTTAAGAATTCCGCGGTCAAGCAATTGTTGATTCAGTTGCACCACATCAAGCGAGGCGGTGCGATCCCAAATGCCAACCATGGCTTCAAAGATGGCGCCGTGCGCGGGGCGAAAAAAGTCGCCGCTGGTTCGCACCAACTGAACAACATCGCCAACAACTTTTGGATCGATCAAAATGGATCCAAGCAAACTCATTTCGGCTTCAATGGCGTGCGGCGGCGCGGCGTCCAAAAGACGTTGGGCGTCGCGCATGTCCATGCGCGGACGCGCGCGGTCGGACCCGCGATTGTGTGACTGCTTTGGTTCCATGTGAGCCGCCTAAAAAGTTGTGGAGTGAGTTCCCGAAAGGCTTACTGCGCGTTCGCAAGTTCAATGGGCACAGCACCTTGTTCACGCATCAAACGGCCAGGTTTGAAACGCACGGAACGCTTGGCCGGAACCTTCACGGGAACAAGTGTCTTTGGATTCTGCGCCATGCGCGGCGCGCGTTGACGGACTTCAAACACTCCAAAGTCGCGGAACTCAAGTCGGTTGCCTTGGTTCAATTCTTCAACGACCGCGTCCAAGAAAGCTTGAACAATTTTTCGGGTCTCGCCACGATCAGCTCCAGTTGTTTGCGCGACGTGTTCAACCAATTCTTTTTTCGTAATCGTGCTCATATTTGTAGTGTCTCCAAAATATTTTTTAAGGCTCAGCGCAAGGGGAACACATTTCCAACGCTTCACAGTATGGTCAACAGAGTGGGTCCGCGTCAAGTGCGAATTTCATCAACCATTTATGTGCGAGTTGTCCCCGCATGTTGTCCACGAATGCGATGAATAGCGTTTGTGGTGCTTAAACCCGCACGTAAACCTAAAATGTGAAAAGTTGCGTTTATTTTCTTGACAACTCCCATTTCGGGTATTTGTTCTGGTTGGTAATCGCCGCCCTTGGCGTACACATGCGGACGCGTCGCCAAAAGTGTTGCGTCCGCGGTGGCTTCATCAAACCATGTGACAAAGTCCACGCACTCAAGCGCCTCCACAACTTCAAGTCGCTGCTCAAGGGGAAAAACTGGACGATCCTCGCCTTTGAGTTTGCGAACGCTCGCGTCACCATTAAGCGCAACCACCAAACAATCACCAAGCGACTTGGCCTCGCGCAAACTGGCAACGTGGCCGGCGTGCAACACATCAAAGCAACCATTTGTGAAAATAATTTTCTGCCCCGCGCTGCGGCGCACTTCCATTTCCAACGCAAGGTCGGCGCGGTTGCGAATTTTGCCGGCCAAATGTCCGGCTTGCAACAAAACCTGCTTGTGAATTTGCGCCAGCGGAATTGGTTTGGCGCCAAATACCTCAACTTCAAGTCCCGCGGCCACATTTGAAAGTTGCACGGCCTCAAGCCAAGAAAATCCGTTGCACAATGCGCCCGCAAGAGCCGCCAACACCATGTCGCCGGCGCCGGTCACGTCGTACACCTTGCGCGCCAACGTTGGAACATGCACAGGTTGCGCCGCGGGCATGCCAAGAAGCGCGCCGTGGCGATCAAGCGTTATCACAATCGCCTCAAGACCAAGTTGCGCGATCAGTTGCTCGCTCATGGCGCGTAGAACTGGCTCGTCAAATCCAGAGTTCGCGCGCAGACCCGTGGCTTGCTCGGCCTCGCTGCGATTTGGCGTCATGGCAGTCGCGCCGGTGTACTTTGCGTAGTCGCTGATAGCCGCGGGATCCACCAAAAGTTTTTTATTCGCCGCGCGGCAACGCTTGATCAACTCGGCGCACAACGCTGGCGTGCACACTCCCTTGGCGTAATCCTCCAAGCACACAATGTCGCAATTGGGCAGCGCCCGATCAATAGCCGCCAGCAACTGCGCGGCAATCTCCGGCGAAATTGGCTCGCGACTTTCCATGTCAAGGCGAAACATTTTTTGCGGATGGCGATGCTGCGCCAATCCAATCAAACTTTTTTTCACCGTGGTTGGCCGCGACGCGTCCTGCACAAGATGCGTGGAGTCGCAACCGCCGGCCTTCAATAATTCACGCAGCGACTTGGCCTCGGCGTCCGCGCCCGTCACGCCAACGCATTGCACCGAGGCGCCCAACGCCGCCACGCACAACGCAACATTGCTGGCGCCGCCGGCGGTTTCCTCTAGGTCTTGCGCGCCGCGGCTTAACAACACAGGCACTGGCGCGTCGGGGCTCAATCGCTCGGCGGCTCCAGAGAGCGCTTGATCAAGCATGAAATCGCCAATCACCAGCACGCGGAATGATTTCCACGCCGCCATTTTCACGACCAGACCTTCGGTTGAGAAACTCATGCCACGCAGTCTAGCGATGACAGCGGCTTTGCCCCACGCGCACCGCGCGCGCCAATTGCTCGCGCACCATGCTTTCCCCCTGAACAAATTCAATCGTCAACCGCGGCCGCACCAACGGCAACTCGCTCTTGACGCCTAGCGGCGCAATCTTCATCCAGTCTTTTGGCGTGACAAGAATGGCATCGGCGCCCGCTTCCTGCGCCCGCGCCAACAAGCGCGCAACTTTGGGCGCGTCCCAGCGCGCATGATCGGCCAAGCGTGGCACATCCACCACGGCGGCCGCAATCGATTCGGTTTGCTCAACAATGGCGCGCGGATTTCCGATGCCCGCCCACACCGCCACGCGCTTGCGCCGCAACCACGACACTTCATGCACCGCGCCCGCTTCAATTCCTTCAAGACCAGTCCACGCATGACGGCACCACGCAAGTGGCTCTTGCCCATGCAACTTCATTATGTTGTGCGACAACTCATCATCCACTTTCACCGCGCGCGTCACAATCACGCCACTGGCGCGGCGCAATGACAGCACGGGCTCACGCAACCAACCAAGCGGAAGAAGTTCGTCATCAAGCGCCGGCCGCGTGGCGTCAATCAACACCAAGTCGCAGTCGCGGCGCAATTGCCGGTGTTGAAATCCATCATCAAGAACAACCACATCGCATGATGGATTGTTCACGCGCTTCGCCGCAATGCGCCGCGCGCGGTCCGCGCCAACAGCGACAACAATGTCGGACAACGCCGCGCGGTGCTCCAACACTTCGTCGGCTTTTTCGCCGCCTTTGTGCCCGCGCAACGCGATCATGGGCGCGTGCCCGCTTGCCTGCAACGCGCGCGCAATCCACTGCGTCACGGGAGTTTTTCCAGTTCCGCCCGCCGTGATATTTCCCACGCTAATCACTGGCAATCCGCAATCCACAGCAAGACTTTGCTCAAGTCGATTGGCGCGCGCGCGAATAACCGCGCCGTAACCAACGCTTGCGGCGGCCGCGAACGGTCCCATCCAAATTGGCAGCGGTCCACTCATTGAAACTCTTTCTCCGCGCGCGCAGGTCCCATCAAAGTTGGCGGCGGTCCACTCATTGAAACTCTTTCTCCGCGCGCGCAGGTCCCATCAAAGTTGGCGGCGGTCCACTCATTGAAACTCTTTCTCCGCGCGCGCAAGAAAATCTTTTACGCGACGCCACGGAAGTCCGGCCACCGTGTCTGGATCCCCATCACAATGTACCCGCCAGCCATGAGCAATCCGATCGGCAAAGTCATAACCACCCGCGCGACCTTGCCACGCATCGCTCTCAATATATTTTTGCAATTCTGCCTCACTCACCTCCTCGATCTTTACAAATGCCTCATCAAAAAATGTCCACGCGCGATCCGCATGCGTAATGCATACGCCGGTCACCACTCTATGCGCACCGCGAAACGCCAAGCGCAACATGGCAGCGGCTTCTTCACGACTACGCGGCTTACCCATGGCGCGTCCGTGCATTTCACACATTGTGTCGGCCGCTAAAATCACTTTACCTTGGCAGCGCGCGGTGAATGTGTCCACAACAGATTGCGCCTTCAACTGCGCAATCCGTATCGCATTCTGCTCAACCACTCCCGCGGGCGCCTCCGCGGAATCATCAAAAACCGCTTCAATTGCCTCAAATACAATGCCCTCACGGCGCAGAATCCTCATTCGGTTCGCCGAACGGCTTGCCAGCACCAAGGAATTCATGAATATGCATCCCAAATCATGCTTTGAACGGATGGTAGTAAAGTCCTTGCTCATTTCCTGAATTCCCTGGATTAGAAATGTCTGAAATACCCAATGTCGAATCACCCCTATCACACATGAAGGAGCCCCCTGTATATAGTTGTCAAACTTCAGCAGAGCGAATCGTGACCGACCCTATTCCAAATCCAAAGATTCCAGATCCCGCCTTGCAATCACAATCGCTTGGTGGAACTGCCGCCCCTGGTGGAACTGGCTCCCCAGGAGATAGCGCGGCTGGTCGATCAAGTGGCGACACCATTGTTGGGCGGGTTGTTGTGGAGCGTGGTTTGGCAACCCCCGATGAAGTAGACAAGTGCCGAGAACTTCTCAAGCGGCTTCCGCCTGGCAGCCGCCTGAGCGATATCTTGATTCAAAAAGAAGTCATCACGCGCCGCCAATTTGCGCGCGTTCAACGTGAGTTGGAAAGTGCACGGCCTCAACAAGCGATACCGGGCTATCAAATAAAGGGGAAGTTGGGCGCTGGTGCCATGGCGGAAGTCTTTCTTGCCAAGCAACTTTCGCTGGACCGCTTAGTGGCGATTAAAATTCTTCCACAAAAATTTTCAAACGATCCAAAGTTTATTGAGCGCTTTTATAAGGAAGGCCGCGCCGCCGCCAAGCTGAACGATCAACACATTGTTGGCGCTCTAGATGTTGGTCAAGCTGGCGAGCGTCATTATTTTGTCATGGAGTATGTCGACGGCGAAACCGTGCACGACCGCATTTTGCGCAAGCGCCGCATTGCGGAAAAGGAATCCATCCAAATTGTCATTCAAGTCGCCAAGGCGCTTAAACACGCGCACCAAATGGGCTTCATCCACCGCGACATAAAGCCCAAGAACATCATGATCAACAAGGCGGAAGTGGTGAAACTGGCGGATCTTGGCCTTGCACGCGCGCTCAGCGATCTCAAAGAGGCAGAAGCCGAAGCTGGCAAGGCCTTTGGAACTCCGTATTACATCAGTCCAGAGCAGGCAAAGGGCAAAACCGATATTGGTCCGGCCGCGGATATTTACGGTCTTGGAGCGACTTTTTACCACATGGTCACGGGCAAGGTTCCATTTGAAGGCAAGACTTCCACCGAGGTCATGCAGCGACAAATTCGCGATCCACTCGTTCCACCCGACCACGTTGTGGCGGAACTTTCATCTGGTGTTGCATTGATCATTGAAATGATGATGGCCAAGGATCCGCGTGATCGCTATCAAAGCGCCGCGCAACTCCTAGAGGATCTTGAATCATCCTACGACGACCACGATCCAATTCACGCACGCCCTTCGCACTCGCTGGTTTCATCGCTGGCGAATAGTTCCACGCAAGATGACAGTTCTCCAACAGCAGTCCGACAATTCGAGGGCGCAACCAGTTCCATCCCGTGGAAAATGTTGTTTATCGGGGGATTGCTCTTGGTAAGTTTGCTGGGGAATCTATTGTTCTTCTTGTTGCGGCATTAAATGCGCCGAAACTGCGCTCATTGCATTTCAAGAACTTACTTCAGCAAGAAACTCCACTTCAACACTGGCGCCAAGCGGAAGCGCGATATTTCCAACCGCGGCGCGCGCGTGGCGGCCGGGCTCGCCAAAAATTTGCTGCAACAATTCACTGGCGCCATTGGCCACCTTTGGCTGTTCCGTGAAACCAGCGTCACTGCACACAAACACACCAACTCGAATTATTTTGCGAATGCGATCCAGCCCGCCCGCCGCGTCAGCCAATACGGCAAGCCCGTTTAACGCGCATTGTCGCGCGGCCGCTGCCGCGGCCTCTATCGAAGTCGTGCTGGGCACAGAACCTGTGGCAATCAATTTTCCATCTTGAAATGGAAGTTGTCCGCTTACCCAGACAAGGTTGCCGGTACGCACATACGGCACATACGCCGCAACAGGCTTGGGTGCGGGCGGAAGAGTAAGTCCAAGAACCTGCAAACGATCTGTTGGTGATTCATTCATTTTGGCATATTGGCGGAACCGAGGGGGTTTCGTCAACGAACAAATCTTTGGCAAGATCTTTATTTCTTCTTGACTAAATTGTTTCCTTTGGTACTTTAGTTACTGACTGCCTCGTGCACATACCCGCATTCGGAAATTTCCGAAAGTAAATTGCACTTATTTGGCTGGGAAACCAGCCGTTCATCGGCTCGAGGCAGCCGACATCCTAAGTGGAAAGGCAATACCAAGGTCACTTTCTTGGCGTCCTTCGTACGGCGTCAGTCAAAGTTGATCTGCGGCCCTGAAATTAGGGCTGGGTTTCTTAGAAACCAATTGCCCACTTCCTAATAAACGGTCTTTATTATAAATGCTCAACCGTTGATCATTTATTCGTACTTCTATGACTGCTTTACAGAATGAAGTGGGCATGCGTACCGAGCTTGGATTGGTTTTGGATACACCCTCATTATGGAGATTCGATCGATGCGTAAAAAAACAGGCTTCACCCTAATTGAACTTTTGGTCGTTATTTCAATCATCGCTCTTTTAATTGGCTTGCTTTTGCCCGCGCTTGCCAAGGCAAATCAGAGTGCGCGAGAAACCAAGGACCGCACGCAACAAAAACAAATCCATGCCGGCATGGTCATTTTTGCCAACGGCCAGTCAAGTGGAAACTTGCCAATTCCAGGCAAAGTTGACCGCCAAGGAAACAGAGGACAAGGGGTTGGCGAAGAGTCATATGGGCTTAATAATACGCGACATGTTTATTCCATGATGATCGCTAGAGAATATTTTACTCCAGAAATCATGTATGGACCAACCGAAGTAAATCCTGTCGTGATAGAAATGGGAACCAAAGGAACCAAAGCCTACGATTATATAAAATATAACCCCGCAACTGATCAATACTGGGATTATAACTTTGGAGATAAAGTGAGCCAACCTTACAATGCAATAGACACAACAAGAGACTGCAGGAAATCCGACCCCATATTTGGCTACACGGATGTTCCTCAGTATTGCAATACCTCCTATGTGCATAATGCACTATGGGGAGATCACATGCTTCAATGGAAGAACACGGCGGATTCAACCAAGCCACTCTTAGCAACCCGAGGACTAAGTCCTAAGATCCAAAATCAACTT
>SIAM01000029.1 GCA_009691785.1 Phycisphaerales bacterium | reverse complement strand
ACTCTCATGCGGGAGTAGCTCAGTGGTAGAGCGGCAGCCTTCCAAGCTGCATGTCGCGAGTTCAAGTCTCGTCTCCCGCTTTTGTCGGTTTGTCGTTCGCGGAAGATGTTGGCGCATGTGATCGACCCCCGCAAGGCCCTACTCTCAGTTGCGGCGCTCATTTCAACAGGTAAGTTTCGTTCCATTGAAACTCACCAAGCAGCGCGCGATGCTCACCAGGCAAACCATTCGGGAGAGGCTTGGGATTGCGCACACTTGCGGCGCCGCTTTCCCCAAGAATGTCAATAGCTTCGCAGCGCAAGCGCGCGTTGGTGAAAATAAAATCAACGCGGTCGGATCGATCGCGCTTGAGTACATGAGCGGGCCATGTTGCGCCCACGGACTCCACCACATTGGCATGCGCCGCGCGAAACGCGTCGCGCAATCCGGCGCGCTCGATATTGCGAACGCAGGGCCACGCCACGCGCATTGGGCACAATTCGGCGGCAACGGCTTGGTCGCACCAATCGCTGGCGCTGGGTTCGTTCACCATGCCGGCGGCAATCACGGCACATCCCGCGGCGCTTGCGGCGCGTGCGGCAATTGCCAGTTGTTCGCTTTGCAGACCGCGCGTGGTGTTGGCGCTGGTTTGCGCGGCCTCGGCGGAATTTAAAAACGGTTGCTCATCATGGGGCACGCCACAAAGTTGGTATGGCTGATAGGGCGCAAATGGAAATGCCATGGCGAAGACGACTACCTCGCGCCCATTGGGCGCCGCCAAGCGCACGCCAATGCCCTTCCAAAGTTCGCCTTCTTTGGCGGGCGATTGCGCCCAAGAAGTGATCACTCCCGCGCCCGTGGCCGCGCCCGGAAGCGCGATCCATGTTCTATTTGTCGCTGCCGCCAAAGCCGTGGCGGCACATTCCCCGCGCGCGACAAAGACAATATCAACTGGAAAATCTTCTAGAATTTTTTTCGCGCGCGCCACGCGTTCTTGATCCGTCAACTTATTTCGCTCGTCGGCGCAGCCAAGATCCAGCGTGATCACCTTGATTGGCGCCGGCACGGATGAAGGCGCGCCAAATGGAGGCGTTGCTGTCAGTGTTGGTGAAGTTGGCGGCGTAGTTTGATTCGCTTGCGCCGCGGCGGCCGCCTCCGCACCAACGCCCCCACACAACAACGCCGCGGCGATCTGCGTGAGGAATACAAATTTTCCCAATGACTTCATGAAATTTCCTATCGTCCATGGCGGAAAGTGCGTCATGCAATACGACCATTAGTGGGGCGCGCTTGAGGCATCGTTCACGGTCAATGTCAGGGTTAATGACTTTACAGGCGCGACATCTTTTCCCCAAGCACGCACCAGCACAAATGTAACCTTCACTTTGCCCACGCTTTTTCCGTGCAATACAAAAATGGTCCGCACTCGTCCACCCACAACACCCGTGTCAACGGGCGCAATTTCTGGTGGCTCGGCAACAAAAATGAATGGATCATTTGTTAATTGACATTGCCACTCGTAACCCGTGCCAGCGTTTGATTCAAGAGCCACCTTGAATTCTTCGCCCACCACAACAGTTTTATCAAGCGAATTTTCCAGATCCAACACTTCCCCCTGATCAAGTGAGGAATTTTCCGCGGCAGGTTTTTGTCCCAAGTTGGCGATGCGGCGAATCGCCATCACGGGCGGCGGTCCCCCGCCAGAGCAGCCTTCAAGCGGCGCAAGCATGCCAGCACACACTGCCAGCGGCAGAATGTATCTGCACAAGATCAACATGATTGCACAATTTTTTCGACCGCCGAGAATTCCACCTGCACGCTGGGGTTCTCGCTAATCCATGCGTATTGCACAATGCCTTTGGCGTCTATCACGAACACCGAACGCTTGGACACGCCTTTGAGACCAGATAAATCTTCATGCAACGCCCCGTAGGAGCGCGAAACATCCTTGTTGTAATCGCTCAGCAACGGAAATGGAATTTTCTCCAACTCGCGAAACTTGGCCGTGACAAATGGCGAGTCAACGCTCACGCCAAATACTTTGCAACCCATGCCATTCAATTTGACAAAGGTGTCACGAAAGTGGCACAATTCCGTGGTGCACACTGGACTAAACGCCAATGGGAAAAACAGCAGCACAACTTTTTCATGGCCAATGACGGTAGCCAAATCAACCACTTGACCAGGTTGACATGAAAGCGCAAACGCAGGGGCTTTGGAACCAACAGAAATAAGCATTGAAGAAACTCCAAGAAGGTGCGAAGCGTCCCGACTATTTGAGGGCGCTGAAGTGGCAACGGTAGCAAAATGCGCTCCCATGCACCACTTATCAACAAAAATTATAACATTTGCACGCTTTCAGGCTGATGCGGATGGAAATTCAACAATTTGAAAAATCATCCCGAAATAAGGCGGCAACTTTGTAAACAGCCGTTGCGGCTGTTCATGATGCGTTCACCGCAACACGCGGAGAAATGGAGCCTTCGATGAATCGCCACATCGCATGCATACTCAAAAGCCTCTGGTTGTTCACGCAATTCCGTCACAGCTCTAGTTCTCAAAATGAAATCAATTTGCCCAATGCCTTGGGGCTGACCCGTCGCCTAGAAAAAACATCGCGGCTTGACTGCGAATGTCGTGACGTTATGCACGCCGCCGCAAAGTGCCGTTGGGTGAATGGAATTTGGCCACTGCCCTTCGCATTGCTGTGCGTTTTTACAATCACAAGCGCTCAAGCTCAAGTCGCTCCCTGTTGCGTAGCCCATGCGGGAATGGGCTGCTTGAATCAAGAATGCAGCGACACAATCTGCCAACTGGATCCATTTTGTTGTTCATTGGCCTGGGATGAACGCTGCGCAATGGAGGCTGGCGTGCTCTGCGATTCCTGCCGCGCCACCAGTGCTTGCGAAGTTCCTCTTGCGGATTTGCAAGAACTCACCATGTGTGAACTGGATGTACCCGTTCTGTGCGCCGCACCAGAAGATATTCGAACGCTCATTCCAAATTTGAAATTGGGCGGGCGCGCGTGGAGCGCGCAAACCAGCCGCGATGTGGATTGGTTTGAAATATCGCTGGATTCACCGCAATTACTCAGCATTGAATTGTGGACGCAAGGACCGATCGGCGTGGCCATTCTGGACGACCAGTGCCCGCCCACCACTCTGGCAGAGGGCGTGGATGGGTGCTCATCAATCACGCAAGTATGCGTGCCCGCCGGCATCACGCGAGTCATTGTGCGCTCGCTGCTGTTTGAAAATATTTCCTGCGAAGATGATCGCTCGCTCTACACAATTCAAAGCAGCCTTTCGCCTTGCACGCTTGATCGTCTGGTGAATGATCGCTGCGACATGGCGTTGCCAATTGGCGCTGGTGAAATTGCCACTGACACAACCAACGCCACCACCGAGTCCACATGGCTTCCAAGTATTTGCGACGAGGGCGCGGGACTGGCTTTCACTCACGATGCTTGGTTCAATTTCACCGCCAACGCTTCCGGCATTTTTCAAGCCAGCACTTGTCTCACGCCAACATTTGATTCGCGTCTTGCGGTGTATGAGGATTGCGGCGGCAACTTGCTGGCGTGCAGTGACGACGCGTGTGAGGACAATGGCGCCAGTTGCGAATTTCAATTGAACTGCGGCGCCACGGCTTTGATTCGTGTGGGTGGCTGGGGTTCTGGAGGACCAATAACTCTTTCAATTGCGCCAGTATCAACAATCTCATGCACATGTCCGGCCGACCTAGACGGCTCAGGAGAGGTCGATTCGTCCGATGTCGCGCTCTGTCTGATGGAATTAGGATCACAAAATGGCTTAATTGACCTAGACGGCGACGGTGAAGTCTCTAGCGGCGACTTGGCCTTGGTTCTTTTGTCGGCGGGCGCATGCAGTTCTGAGCCAATGAATTAATTATTTATGGAACTTTGAATCAAACGGGTTCGGACTTATAGTGTTCCAAAGCGTTTGGTTGTGATTTTTTATTCTAGATAGGACCTTCGTTCGTCTGAGACTCATACATTGAAATACTCCACATCTCATTTACTATATTGCCCCGGCGCTGCGTTGTTGTTTCACCGCGTGCGCACTTTTTTGCTGCTGTGCCTTGTGGCTGGATTTGGATCGAGCACCAATTCATTCGCGCAAGAAGAGGCATGTGGATTTGGGCTGTGCTGGGAAATCCATGCCGGCGGTGGCTGTGTTGATAGTATTTGTTGCACAAATGTCTGTTCATTGATTCCGTCTTGCTGCGATATCGCTTGGGATCAACAATGTTTGGATCAGGCGAATGAAATTTGTGAAATCTGTGGTCTTCCAGGTCTGGGCTCATGTTTTATTTCACGGGATAGGGCTTCGTGCGCTGACGCGGTCTGCTGCGCTCTGGTGTGTTCTTTCGATGCATTCTGTTGCGAAGTGGTGTGGGACTTAACATGCTCCCAGACCGCGCAAGATATTTGCATCCTGCCACCGCCTATGGCTTGCGGTGATCCATTGGCGGGAGATTGCTTGATCCCACACGGAAATTCCAGTTGTTCAGATCCAATCTGCTGCGCAACCGTGTGCGCGGGCATGCCCAATTGCTGCTCCGTGATTTGGGATGATATTTGCACGGTAGTGGCGTCCAATCTGTGCAACTCCTCTTGCACGCTTTCCTGTCCGCTGAACACAAGCTTGGAAACAGAAGCATGTGGCAATCGCACCAATGATCCAATCATTCGACCCGATACGGTTCTGCCCAACACTGCGCAAGTCATCGGATTGAATAGCACGATTTGCGGTTCACTCTTCACTACAAATAACGGGACACTGGTTACGGATGTTGATGTCTACTCCCTGGATCTACGCTACTTAGACACCGATCACGACGGATTTGTCAAAGTGGCCATCACACTTTCGGCAATTCGTCCGGTGTTTGCGGCGCTTGTTCCACAAAATTCCACGGAGACCGCATTGCCTGGAGCACAAGTGTTGGTCAACGCGGCCGGCTGCGCTTCGGGTCGTGAATGGATGTGCGTGGCGCCATTGCAGTATTGGGTTGTGATTGCGCCTGGAACCAATGGAATAATTTCAAACCAAGTCTTCGCGTGCGCGGATGGCAAATACTGGTTCCAAGTTCAAACCGCGGCCGCGTGCAACCTTCCTTGCACCAACGCCACCGGCAGTTGCTTTAGCGTGCATGCAACTCCAAGTTGCGTCAATCCAGCGTGTTGCTCGCTGGTGTGCGATACAATTCCCTATTGCTGCGAAACCAAGTGGGACGAAGATTGCGCCACCCTAGCGGCGCAGAATTGCGGCGCGCCAACCCCAAGCAATGATTCGTGCGCAACACCGCTCAGTATTTCCGCGGCTTCGACTTCAATTTCATTGTTGGGTTCCACTGCAAGTTTGCCCGCATTTTCTTGCCCGATCAATCCCACTGCAACCGGTGGCGATGTGTGGTTGCAATGGAGTCCTCCCGCTAGTTCCCACAGCACTTATCAAATTGATGTGTGTGGCGCCACTATTGACACCCGAATGGAAGTGTTCACGGGGTCTTGCTCGGATCTCACGCTTGTCGCGTGTTCGGACGACAATATTTTATGCGATCCAATTCGTGGAAGTCGGGTTTCAATCTCATCGGAATGTGGCGTCTCCTATTTCATACGGCTCGCAACAGTGACGGCAATCACCGGGTTTGCCACACTGCATGTCACGGCCATGTCCGATCAAATATCTTGTTGCTTGTGGGATTTGGACTCAACCGGAATGGTTGATAGCGGCGATGTTGCGCTAGTGCTTCTGGATTACGGCAATTGTGTTGGTTGTCCAACAGATTTAGACGGTTCCGGCGTAGTTGATAGCGGCGATGTTGCACTGGTTCTGCTCAACTCTGGTTGGTGCCCATAAGAATTTCGCGCCGTGCCCGCGATATTGATTGCAGTTCAACCTGCATCACGCCTTCATACAATTCGCGGGTGAATGCATATGGCCCAGATGTCACACGCTTTCGCCGGGCGTGTCAGTGCGTAACAATCGGCGCATTATTTTTCCCGTGGCGTTGCGCGGCAACTCCTTGCGAGCGCGGATGGCGCGCGGCACCTTGAACTGCGCCACATGTTCGCGGCAATGCGCGCGCAACGCGGCCTCGTCAAAGGTGAACCCTTCGTTGATTTCCACAAACGCAAGCGCGGTTTCGCCGCGACTCTCATCGGCCGCGCCAATCACGGCGCTGGCCTTCACGCTTGGATGTCTATTGAGCGCCTCTTCAATCTCGCGCGGAAAAACATTTTCGCCGGCAATGATCAACATTTCCTTGATGCGCCCCGTGATGTACAAGTGTCCGTCGTCATCAAAGCGACCCATGTCGCCGGAGCGAAAAAACCCTTGCTCGTCAAAGGCTTGCGCGGTTTCCTGCGGCAAATTCCAGTAGCCCTGCATGATGTTGGGGCCGCGCATGCGAATCTCGCCATCTTGATTGGCGGGAAGCCGGTTGCCCTGCGGGTCGACAATCCATTGCTCCACACGCGGCAACGCGCGGCCCACGCTGCGGGCGCGATATTCCGCGGGCAAACACCAATTGGTCACGGGACTGGTTTCGGTCAGACCGTAGCCCTCGGAAATTCGCACGCCAAACTTGTCAAAGAACTCGTTGGCCACGCTGGCCGGTAGCGGCTCGCCACCACTGACGGCGTAGCGCAGCATTCCCAAATGCTCCTTGCCCCCGCTTTTTTGCGCGGCCAGCGCGTGATACATGGATGGAATGGCCACAAAAACAGTGACTTGATGTTGCTTGCCCAGGTCAAGAATTTTTCGCGGCACAAACTTGGCGGTGTAGATGGCTTTGGCGGCGATGGCCAATGGCAACAACGTGAGAATGGTCAATCCGAAAGAATGAAACTGCGGCAACACACCCAGCAAAATATCTTTGCGCGTGAAGGTGGCCCAATTCACAACTTGATCAATGTTGGCGGCAAGATTGCCGCAGCTCAACATGACGCCCTTGGGCTTGCCGCTGGTGCCGCTGGTGTACAGCAGCACGGCAAGCTCATTGTCGCCCCGGCGCTTGGCGCGGCGCACGGGCGGAAGCCCTTTGAAAGATATGTCCTCCATCAAGAGCGGCTTCATGGACGCGGTTGGACCGCCTATGAAATCAAGCATGGGCTTGACCGTCACCACGCAATCAACGCCCGCGTCGCGGCAGACATATTCCAAGTCGTCGCGCGACAGCAAATAATTCAGCGGAACCGCGCTCTTTCCCAGCATCCATGTGGCCAGCAACGCCGCTGGAAAAAGACCGCTGGTGGGCAGCATGATTGCAACCCGCTCGCGCTGTGTGGTTCGTTCAATAGCGCGCGCAATGTGCCACGCGGCCACCAACAACGTGATGCCCTTCCACGCGCGTTGGTCGTCTTGCACAAAGACATGCGCTGGATGGCGCAGAAGTTGGCGCTGAATGTCAAGCAGCAGTTTCATTTGTGGCGATACAGTACGCCAAGAGAATGCGCTTCTCAAACTCGCTCAAGGGGCGTGGGTTTGCGCACAATGGCGGATTGCTGAACTTGGATTTGATTTGACTGGACTTGCTTGATCGAATTTTGACAGAACTTTTCCCCACCTAATGTGAACGCACTTGCTTGAACTTGTTTGAAAGGAATTCAATTGGAGAACTCGCTATTTGCATGGACATCTTGCGCGCACGCTTCGCACAATCAAGATACTGCGCGCGCCAAAAATCAGTCCCGGGCTGGGGGCCCAGAAATCTCATGGCGGAAAATATTCAGCTCAAACCTGCTTTGCGGTGTGGTCCGATCGCTTATTTATTTGGTGGCCATGCTGGCTCTTGTCAGCGCAGCGGCGTGCCAAAGCGCGCAGCCTGACCGCCTTGATGGCGCCATCAATAGTTATGAATCCAAGAATTGGCAACAATCACTTGAGCAAGCCAGCGTGGTGCAAAATGAAACATCTGGCGCGGTGCGTGATCAAGCCGCGTTTCTTGCGGGATTGTCGGCGTATCAATTGGGCAATTACCCCGAAGCGCAAACACGCTTTCACATTTCAGAGCAAAGCATGGATGCGCAAACCGCGGGCGAAAGCAAGGTCATGTTGGGCGATCTTATGGTTCACAAAAAGCGCTACGGCGACGCCGCCAATTATTACGACGCGGCGGCGAACAAACTTTCGGGCGAGACTAGCAAGCGCGCCAAGGAGTTGGCCGTGGCTGCTAGAGATCCCGCGCGCGCTGGAAATGTGTTGTCAATGCCAGAACCCGCCATGATCATCAATGGAAATTCGCTGCCCACGCACAACACCTCGGCCCCCGTAAATAGCGTGACCATAGCGGCCAAGGTTGACGCGCCTTCAAGCGGCTTTGAAAATGATGCCAGCGCTCCCACAATGACCAACCCCCAAAAGCCAGCCAAGCTAGCCAAACTAGCCAATGAAAAACCCGCGGCAAAGCCTGCGAAACCCACCACCGCCGCTTCCACCAAGACCTCCACAAAAGGCGCGGCGAAGAAGGCGGACCCAGATGCGTTTGTCATCAATGCTGGAAGTTTTATTCTGGAGACCAGCGCCAAGAATCGCGCCAAAGAAATTTCCAAAGCCGCCTCTCGAAACGGAATTGAAGCGCCCAACGTAGTTGCGTCAAAATCAAAGGGCGGTCAAAAGATTTGGATCGTGTACGTGGGCGAATTCGAAACGCGCGCCGAGGCGGAAAAAGCCATCAAGAAATTGGGACGCAAAGACCTCGTGGTGGTTGCGAATCCCAAGTAACTTTTTTTACACTAAGCGATGTGCATTCATGCCGTGCGCATACATGCCCCGATGTGTATGAGCGTGAACCTCTCTTTCACATTGCATGAAATTGAATTCCTTCTCCGCATGTGAATCCGCATACGGATCAAGGCTTGTTCATCATGAAGGTCGCCGTGCGCTCAAAGTACGCCATCATGGTGGCGAATATGGGCTCGGCAATCGCGGCGTCATGCAGCGCTCCGCGCATGCAATCCACCCAGTCATTGCGCATGGCCAGATCAATTGGAAACGGCGCGTGGCGCATGCGCAAACGCGGATGCCCTTTGCGATCGCTGTAAGTTTGCGGGCCGCCAAAATATTGAATGAGAAACTCCGCTTGATTGCGGATGGGTTCCTGTAAATCCTTTGGAAAAATCGGGCGAAGACGCTCGTGCTTATCCACGCGCGCGTAGAAAGCGCGCGCAATGTTCCAGAATTTTTCCGCGCCCAGTTGTTGATAAATGCTTTGCTCCGCGGCGCGCTCGGCGGCGGGATCAACCGCGGCAATTGGCGGCGCGACATCATGTGGCTGGCGTGGTTCTGGAGTTGGCTGTTGCATTCATGTCATCCTAGGCGCGACGAAAACACGCGCAAGTTCGCGCTACGCCAGATATTTTTTCAGCGCCACGACCAAGCGCTCATAGTGCGCCGGTTCATTGTGAATGGCGGCGCTGACACGCAACAACCAGTGTTGGTTCCACTCAATGATTGGAACTTCAATGTGGTCGGCGTCGAGAAGTTGCTTCTGAAATGCCTCGGGCTTGTCGAACTTGGCTTGAAGCGAATTGGGCAAGCGCATGCTGGCCATGCAACTGAGCATGGAACCGTCCAGAGGCGAAAGCGGTTCAAAAGAAAATTCCTCGCACAACAATTGATGCGCCCACGCCGCTAGTTGATGATTGTGTTGCAACACGCGCTGCGAACCGAGTTTCTCAAACCACGCCAACGCGGCGGGAACAGTATTCCACGCGCTGAGATCGCGCGTGCCCTGCCAATCAAATTCGGCGGTAAAACCATTTGCAAACTCATGGCTGATGATGCAGGGATGAATGTCTTTCTGAAATTGTGGCGCCACCCAAACAAACGCGCTGCCACGCGGCGCCATGGTCCACTTGTGCAAATTGGCGGCGTAGAAATGCGCGCCGAGCGTGTCCAGCGAAAGTTGTAGCGCGCCAGGCGCGTGCGCGCCATCAACCAAAACTTGCACACGCGTTCCTTTCACGGCGTCAATAATTTTGCGCACATCAAAGCGCAACGCGGTTGGACTTGTAATGTGATCAATCACAATCAAGCGCGTGCGCGGCGTGATTGCGTTCAAGATGCAATTCATGGCGTGGTCTTGATCGCGCACTGGCAACGCGATTGGAACCTCAACCACGCGCGCGCCAGTTTCTTGCGCGCGGGATTTCATGGCTTGCCGAACGGCGTTGTAGACATGATCGCAAGTCAGCAATTCATCGCCCGCTTCAAAGCGCAAAGAGCGCAACACCGCGTTCACCCCCTCGGACGCATTGGTGACAAATCCAAGATCATTCGGCTGGCACCCCACAAAGCGCGCCAAATGTTTTTTCACCGCCATCAATGTTTCTATGTTGCGCCGACCAATCCACTCGATTGGATTGGATTCAATCCGCACCCGCCAGGCCTCTTGGGCTTGCCGAACAACCAACGGAAGCGCTCCAAACGAACCGTGATTTAAGAAGGTCAAATTCGATTCCAAGGCAAATTGAGCCTTGATTTCTGGTCCAAACGACGGCGGCGGCTGGTGTACATTGGACATTTTTTAACTTTAACAAACTTTTTGAAAGAAATTTGGCCATTTTCACACGATAGTGGTTTGTTTGGCTAACATGTGCCTAACAAATGTACAGAACAAATACCGAACACGCCGATGCATCTCCAACTGCTCAGTTCAACACCTTGGAGAACCCAAATGAATCAATCACACGCAACAACAATTTCAGTAGCACGCCTTGCAGCATTTGGCGGGCTCGCACGCCTGTTTCAAGGCGTCGAATCTGTCGAGCGCCCGTTTGCGCGAACAAGCAAATCAACCCGTCAAATGGATGCACAGGCGCAATCAACGGCAGCCGAAGAACCACTGCTGCGCTTTGGTCCAGGCGGATCATTCGTGACCAATTACCACCCCTATCGCGGCGGACTTATGGTGGTGGCGGGCCAGGCTCCTGCTGGCCACAAATCCTTGGTGCGCGAAGTTTCAGATTGGATGGAACGCCTGCTTGGAATCCGTCGATGGCGTTGGATGGAACACGGCGCGCCAACTTCCTCGCCAATCAATCACACGGTGCAAGAACCGATTGTGGAAATTGCGCCGCCACCTTGCAGCGCGCCTCAAGTGGCTTCGCACAATTCGCCTTCGGTCAATTTCAATTCAACAAATTTCACATCGTCTGGCAACGCTGGTCCATCGCCTTGGCGGCATGGTCGCTGGTGTGCCCAACTTTCCATTTCCAACACTCTCGCAAGGACTTTGCAACATGTCAATGAGCCTCACACCGCAACAAATTCGAATCTTCCGCTTTGTGCGCGACTACCGCAACAGCAAGGGCTTTTCCCCGACCATGCAGGAGATCGCAAACGAACTCGGCGTGAGCAAGGTCACGGTCTTCGAGCACATCGAGGCCTTGATCGAAAAGGGCGCGCTGATACGCACGCCCAACAAGGCTCGCTCTTTGGAGATTGCGACTGACGCGGAGTTACCCGACGAGCGCGCCAATGAACATGAGTTGCCGCTGATTGGCCGCATTGCCGCGGGTCACCCCGTTGAGAAATACGAACAAGCGGAAACGCTGCGTCTGGACACTATTTTTGGCACGCGCCTTGGCCAGCGCGGCAATTTATTCGCCTTGCAAGTGGACGGCATGAGCATGCGCGACGAGGGCATTTTGGACGGCGATTATGTGATTGTTGAGCAGCGCAATGTGGCGCGCAACGGTGAGCGCGTAGTGGCCCTATTGCCTGGCGGCGAAACTACTTTGAAGACTTTTTACAAGGAACGCGATGGAACATTCCGCCTGCAACCGGCCAATCCGGAGTTTGAACCAATCATTGTGAAAGAGTGCGTCATTCAGGGAGTTGTTGTTGGCGTGTTGCGCCGCTATCAGCGCAACTAGACATTTGTTCCGTTGCAAAGAGCGCTCTTGAAAATTCAATAACTGTGAATTGATGCAAATGTCTTACAGCGCAGCGGCTAATTCCTGCGTAAGTTTTTCAGCGCGGACCACGGCTTCTTTCGCGTTGTCGCCTGCCATAAGTTTGACCAACGCGCTTCCAACAATCGCGGCGTCGGCGTGGCGCACCACGGCGCGAACATGTTCGGGCGTTGAAATGCCAAAGCCAACTGCAAGCGGCAAGTTGGTTTGAGCGCGCACGCGTTTCACAAACTCCGCCACTTCGGGCGCGCCAGTTTGCTCGCCAGTAATGCCAGCCCGTGAAAGCAAATACACAAAGCCGCGGCATAGCGCGACTATTTTCTTCATGCGCTCTGGCGGAGTCAGCGGCGAAATCAACATGGACATGGACATGCCGCGCGCTTTGGCGGCGGCAAACAGTGGCGCGGCGCAATCCAGATCAAGGTCGGGAATAATAATTCCATCAAAGCCGGCGTCGGCCAGCGCGTGCACAAATTTCTCATTCCCCTGCCGCTGAACAATGGAAACGCTGACCATGGCCACAATTCCAATAGTGAGTTTGGAGCGTATGGCGGCAACCTCTTGCAAAATAGAGCCGGGCGTGGCCCCCTGCTGCAACGCCTGGTGCATGGCCTGGGAAATCACTGGACCATCCGCGATGGGATCGGAAAATGGAATGCCAATTTCCACAATGGAACTGCCCGCTTTTTGCAAGCTTTGCAGCGTTGGCGCCAAGGTGTTGGGCGCAGGAAATCCCGCCACAACAAAGGGCATAAGCGCCTTGCGATTGCCAGCGCGAAGATCCGCGAAGATGGTGTCGATACGATTCACACTTTGGATGCTACCTTTCTCGTTCGGCCTAGTAGCTCAGTGGCCCAGAGCTCCTGACTCATAATCGGAAAGACCTCGGTTCGAATCCGAGCTAGGCTATTTTTGTGAGCGACACCACCAGCAATTTCACGCGCCCATGGATGCGTTGGTGGTTGCTTGCGGCGGGCGTGGTTGACGTCGCTGCGCTGATGCGCTGATGCGCTGATGCGTTGATGCGTTGATGCGTTGATGCGCTGATGCGTTGATGCGCTGATGCGCTGATGCGTTGATGCGCTGATGCGCTGATGCGCTGATGCGTTGATGCGTTGATGCGCCTTGAATTGTTGCGCAAACCCGCAATATGCCTGTCGGATATTCTTGCAGGCAATGACCAACCGCTCAATATGTTCGTTGCATTGCACGCGTGCAAGATCACCAATTACCGCAGCGCTAGTCCTAAGCGCCACGCTCACTCTGGGCGCCGCAATGACAGCGTGCACAACAGTTCCAGGCACGGGCCGCAAACAATTCAATGTGTATTCCACCAGCCAAGAAAATGCGATGGGAGCACAGGCGTACCAAGACGAAATGAAGAACGCCAAGGTCATCAGCAGCGGTCCGGTGTTTGATCGCGTGCAAATAGTTGGCGCGCGCATTGCCACCGCGGCGAAACAGCGGCATCCAGAAATCGCCAACACCATGGTGTGGAAGTGGACCGTGATTGACGATCCCAAGATGATCAACGCATGGATGCTTCCTGGCGGTTACGGCGCCGTGTACACGGGGCTTGTGAATTTTGTGCAATCCGATGATGAACTCGCAGTTGTGATGGGGCATGAAGCCGCGCATGCCATTGCGCGCCATGGTGGCGAGCGCATGACGCAAGGCGCGGCCGCGCAACTTGGAGCCACCGCCGCTGGCGTCGCCACCGACAGCGAAGCCATTGCGCAAGGCGCGGCCATGGGTTTGCAAGCGGGAATTCTTCTTCCATACAGCCGCAAGCAAGAGAGCGAGGCGGATGAACTTGGTTTGTTTATCGCCGCGCAAGCTGGCTACGACCCGCGCTCGGCCATCACGCTGTGGCGGCGCATGCAATCGCAAGGCGGAGCGAAAATTGAATTTCTTTCAACGCATCCAAGCGAAGGCACGCGTATTGAATTGTTGCAAGAACAAATGCCGCAGGCGTACGCCATGTATAAACGCACGCGCGTTGATGGCACCGCCACCGACGCCAAGGATTTTGCCAACACAAAGACGCCAGCAAGCAAATAAACCCTGCGAACATCGATGCGCTTGAGCTGCATGGCGATAATTTTTTTACCACGAATAAGGCGCCTCTGTCCGCGGAGATCACCCGCAAATTCAACCCGTGCAAGATTGCATGCGCGCCGCAAACTTATGCTTTGATTGATAACGCGCGACCCGCGCGAATTCGCGCACGTTTGAGCGACCATTTCAAACGCGCCGCGTTTCCAACCACGCTGATGTCGCTGCACGCCATGGCGGCCGCGGCAATCGCCGGACCATACGCGCCCAGCAACGCGAAAGCCGCCAGCGGAATGGCGACCACGTTGTAGACAAACGCTAGGAATAAATTTTGGCGCATGCAGCGCAGCGTGGCCTTTGAAATATCAATCAACGCCGGCAGCGACGACAGCGTGCCGCCCACCAGTACAATCGACGCGCTTTCGCTGGCAATGCTTGTGCCGCCGCCCATGGCCACGCCCAACCCAGCCGCGGCCAACGCCGCTGAATCATTCACGCCGTCCCCCACCATCATGGCGCGCTCACCGTAACCGCGAATCACTTGCAGTTTGCTTTCTGGCGTGGCGTCGGCGGTGACCATGGTTTGATCAATGCCAGATTCATTGGCAATGCGCAGCGCCTCGACGCGGCGATCGCCGGTGATCAAACCAGTCTTCATTCCAATAGTGCGCAACGCCTTGATCACTTTGGGCGCCTCAACGCGCAGCGAGTCAGCCAATGTGAAGCGCGCCACCGCGGCGCCGTTGACCAACAACACACACGAGGCGCTGGCGTCGCGAAGCATCTCAACACTTTGTCCATTCACAAGCGCGCGCACGCCAAGTCCGGGCGTTGATTCAAAGCCGGTCGCCGCGGGCACAACAACATTCTCTTGCGCCGCGCGGCGCAGAATGGCGCGCGCAATTGGGTGCTCGCTTCCGCTTTCCACCGCGGCCGAAAGCGCCAGCGCTTGTTGCAGCGAAAGTGCGGGCCGCACAGTTGGGCTCGCAGAAGCTGCGGCTTGCGGATGAATGTGTTGCGAAGTTTCGTTTTTTGGTTGCGAATCACTGCGCGAATCACTACGAGAATCACTACGCGAATCATTGAGCAACAACTCAATGTTGGTCACCACGGGTTCGCCCTTGGTCAGCGTTCCAGTCTTGTCAAAAAGAATTGTGGCAATGCGCCCCGCCCGCTCAAGCGCGGCGGCGTCCTTGATAAGAATGCCGCGCAAACTGGCCTCGCCCGTTCCCACCATGACCGCCATGGGTCCGGCCAAACCAAGCGCGCACGGACAAGAAATAATCAACACGGCTGTGGCCGCCATAATTCCAGTTGGCCATGAGCCCGCCATGCCCCAACCAATCGCCGTGGCCGCCGCGATCACAAGCACCAGCGGAACAAACACCGATGCCACGCGATCCGCCATGCGCTGAATGGGTGGACGACTTGTCTGCGCGTGTTGCACCAAGCGCGCAATGCGACTGAGCGAAGTGTCGCGCCCCGTTGTCGCGGCGCGCACATGCAACATTCCACTAAAGCACATGGTGCCCGCGCTCACGCGCTCGCCCAATGTTCGCCGCACCGGAAGCGGCTCGCCTGTCATCACGGACTCGTCCAGATCCGCCATGCCAACTTCTATCACGCCGTCAATGGGAACGCGCCCGCCTGGCCTGACCATGATCAAGTCCGCCGCACGAATGTCCTGCGATTGAATGAACTCGCTCGTTCCCGCCGCGTCAATTCGCTCGGCTTTTTCCGGCTGCAATTCCAGCAATTCGCGCACCGCCGCGCCCGCGCTCTTGGTGGCCTTGGCCTCAAACCAATGTCCCAAGGAAATAATCGCAAGCAACGCCGCGGCCTCGCTGAACCATGTCGACTGATCTTGCAACCCACCCATGCGTTGCGCAATAAATATCACAAGGCTGGCCACATATGCCGTGGTCGCTCCCAGCGCGATCAACACATCCATGTTGGTGCGCCACACGCGCAGCACGCTCCACGCGCTGCGCCAAAATCCGCTGCCCACCAACACCATGGACAGCGTGCTGCCAATCAACAACGCAATATCCACGGCGCTGTTGTGAACATGTTGCGCCATGGTGATCCAGTGCAGCGACTCCATTGGAAGCCACAGCGCGAAACCAATTTGACTGCGGCGGCGCCACAAAAATTCCGCGCGTGATTGCGCGCGCTCCGCCTCCGCTTGCATCAGCACCGGATCAACAATCGCCTCCATGCGTTGCGCTCGATAGCCGCTGCCAACAACCACATCGACCAGTTTTTGATCCGTGACAAACGCCTCGGTTTCAACCGTGGCCATTCCAGAAAGGTGATCCACGATGGCATTGCGCACGCCTGGTTGCGATTTCAATTCTTGGGTGATGGCCGCGCTGCAACCGGCGCAATGCATGCCGTCGATGCGCAGAACATGTGTTTCTAATTGCGTAGAAGCAATCAATTTGGGGTCGGTAATGTTGGTCTGCACCAGCAAATCATAGAAGTAATTCCAAATTTCACTTGCCCAAAGCGCATTTCTCACTCATAATGTGTGGGCATGATCGCCAAGCGCTCAAAAGTTCATTTGCGTCCCGCCGCCATTGTGGCCGTGATGTTCCTAAGCGCCATGGCCGTCACTGTTCTTGCAAGCTCCGGCATGGGAACAGCGCGCACAAATTGCCCCATGTGTTCATTCGCATGCTTTGAGCAAACTCCCGCCAACGCCAAGCGCGCGTGTTCACCGCTTGGACAAAAAAATTCCAATCAAATTCATGTCGCATCAATTGATTCGACTGTTGCAGAAATTCCTTGCGCCACGGCGGCTTGGAAAATTTTGGATCTGCCTCCGCCCGTGCGTTGAATTGGATTGGCCTTCAGCCAGCCTAGTTCCATTCGCAGGCGTTGAAGTAGTTCGTACAGTTATTCTTTTATTTACAATCCATACTTTTTGGCGCTACACACTTTGTGAAGCGCACTTTTTCTAGGAGTCACCCAAATGGGCGTACCAATTTTCGGAGCACTTGCTCGCAAAATCTTTGGCACTCGCAATCAACGCATGGTCAACCGCTATCTGCGCGTGGTCAGCGCGGTGAATCAACTTGAACCCTCCATTCGCGCGCTTACCGACGCGCAATTGTTGGCGCGCACCGCGGAGTTTCGCCAGCGCATCAGTGGCGGCGAGCAACCCCTTGCCCTGATGCCCGATATGTTGGCCACGGCGCGCGAGGCCATGGACCGAGCTGTCGGCATTCGAAATATTTTCAATTCCGCGAATCATTTCGACCCATCGTGCTTGCCCGCAGACGTTCAGAAATTATTCCACGACACCAAGGCCATTATGGACGCCACGCCCGCCGCGAATCCTGACGGCGCCTTCTTGGGTGGCAAGGAACCCGTTGCGAGTTGGCTCTTTACCGAAATTCCAAACCAGATCTACGATGCGGTGCGCCTGGCGTATTCACAAAGCAAGCCGCCATTTCGCGCGCGTCCTTTCGACGTGCAAATCATTGGCGGCGTGGTGTTGAGCGAGGGACAAATCGCGGAAATGAAGACCGGCGAAGGCAAGACCATTGTGGGTCCGCTGGCGTGCTACTTGAATTCTTGCGAAAGCAAGCAAGTGCATGTGGTGACCGTGAATGATTACTTGGTGCAGCGCGATCGCGACTGGACCTTTCCGTTTTTCCGCGCGCTTGGCCTGACCGTTGGCGCAATCCATCCGCAGCACATGCAAAGCCAGGAGGAAAAATGCGCCGCGTATCGCTGCGATGTCCTGTACGGCACCACGGCTGAATTTGGTTTTGATTATCTGCGCGACAACATGAAGTTGCGCGCCGAGGATCAAGTGCAACGCTCGCGCGACTTCGCCATTGTGGACGAAGTGGACAGCATTCTGATTGACGAGGCGCGCACGCCGTTGATCATCAGTGGCTTGGCGGATCGGCAACGCCCCCGCTACGAAATGGCAAACGCCATTGCCATAAAATTGGCCGAGGCGCAGAAACCATGGACCGCCGCCGACGAAAAAGTGCAGGCCTGCCGCGTTGAAATGAGTTCTCTTGAAGGCGACATTCGCAACGCCCGCGACAAGACCAGCATTCCGCAAATGCGCAAGGTCATGCAAGAGGCGCGCGCGCGTCTTCCCCAACTTGAAGCCAAGCGCAATGAGTTCAAGCAATTCTTTGAAGTGGAATTGGACAAGAAAAAAGCCGTGCTCACACATGACGGCATTGGCGAGGCGCAGCGCATCGCCAACATTGGAAGTTTTTATGTGGGCGAGAACATGGACATGCCCCACTTGCTTGAGCAATCCATCCGCGCGCACGTGGTGTATCAACTTGACCGCGACTATGTGGTTGCGCCCGATGCCGACGGCGACATGGGAGTTGTGATTGTCGATCAAAATACTGGTCGCAAGATGGTGGGTCGACAATGGTCCGATGGTTTGCATCAAGCCGTTGAAGCCAAGGAAGGCGTGAAGGTGAAGGACGAAACGCAAACCATGGCGACCGTGACCATTCAGAATTATTTCAAGTTGTACAAGCGCCTTGCCGGCATGACTGGAACCGCCGACACCGAGGCCACCGAGTTCCACGAGATTTATCGGCTGGATGTGGTAAGCATTCCAACCAATGTTCCCGCGTGCAGAACTGATCGCCACGATTTGGTTTTCCTGGGCGAGAAGGATAAATGGAAGGCGATCATTGATGAGATCGCGCGCCTGAATGACATTGGCCGGCCAGTTCTTGTGGGAACAACCAGCGTTGACAAGAGCGAGAAACTCAGCGCCATGTTGAGCAAGGGTCCGGGCATCAAGCATGAGGTGCTCAACGCCAAGCAACATGAGCGCGAGGCCGACATTGTCAGCAACGCGGGCCAACTTGCGGCGGTCATGGTGGCCACCAACATGGCGGGCCGCGGCACCGACATTAAGTTGGGCAAGATTGATCGCGCCGCGCTGATTGAGCATTGGAAAAAGCGCGACATAGCGCCACGCGAAGTGGACGCGACATGGACCGACGCCAAAATTCTGGCGGCCATTGACAAACATTTGCTGGTGCGCCGCGCCAAATTTGAACGCGCCGCCGTGGCGGCCATGGATGATTCCACCGCGCGCTTGACCTTGCTGCGCCACTGGGTGGTTGAACTTCGCGGCGTCAGCGAGAAGCGCGCGCAAGCCGGCAGCGAGGCGGAACTACTGAAGGAACTGGACGAGCTTGGAAGTTTCCAACTTCATCGTTTGCAATTATGGACCAGCGTTGAAGCCATGGGCGGCTTGCACATCATTGGCACCGAGCGCCATGAAAGCCGCCGCATTGACAATCAATTGCGCGGCCGTTCCGGTCGTCAAGGCGATCGCGGAAGCAGCCGTTTCTTCCTCAGCCTTGAGGACGATCTCATGAAGATCTTCGCGGGCAAAGCCACGCTTGGACTTCTTTCGCGCCTGGGAATGAAAGAGGGCGATTCCATTGAGGCCCCCATGCTCAACCGCGCCGTTGAAAAGGCGCAGCGCAAAGTGGAGGAGCGAAACTTCCAAGCGCGCAAGCAAATTTTGGAATACGACGAGCCCATGGAATATCAACGGCAGAATTTCTACGGCATGCGCCAACCCATCCTGGAAGGCGTGGACATCCGCGGCGCTTCATGGCACTTCCTGGAGCCCGCCATTCGCGAAGCGGCGGCGATGTATCTTGGCCCACTGCATGTGCCCAACTGTGTGAGCGAATGGGCGCGCGAAAAAATGAACCTGCAAATAGAGCCGTCGCGCTTGCGTGGCAAGGACCGCGATCAAATCCACAAGATGTTGGTGGTGGACTCGCTGGAAGAGGCGCAACACAAAATTGAGTTGGCGGTTGCGGAAATCATGCCCGAAGGAATGCAGAGCGATGAGTTTGATATTTCCGGTTTGCAAAAATGGGCGCTGGAGAACTTCGGCGCGAACATTGAAACAGATTTGATCAAATCAGGCGATCGCTCCGCAGTGCTGCAATTTCTGGAGGCCGCATCGCACAAACATATTGAATCCATTGATTTGACTCCGATTGATTCGCTATTGGTGGAGGACTACAGCGCCAAGGAATTGTGCTTGTGGTCTGAGCGCTGTTTGGCGGTGAAGATTGAGCCAAGTGAATTCATCGAAGCCGAAGATGCGCAAGTGGCCGCCGATCATTTGGTGCGCCGCGCGTTGCAGGCCTACGCCGAACGCGAGCGAATGTATCCAATTGATTACGCAATTAAGCACACCACCGCCCATTTGCAGGCTGCCCCGCAAGCGGCGCTCGCCTCGTTTTCGTCTTGGGCCAACATGCGCTACCAAGTGGGTTGGAATCCGCAGTCGCTGCCAAGTTCAAACCCCGTGGAATTGCGCAAGCTTCTTTTCAACGCCTCTAAAAATTTCGACCAGTCTCGCTTGGACTCGCGCGTTGAGCAGTGCCTAGCCGCGGGCGCGGACGCGAACGCTGTCAACGCGTGGTTTGAAAAGGAATATCATGTCGCATTCACCAACCACGATCGAAAATTATTCGCAAGCGATCCCCGCGCAACTGTCGCCGCGCGAATTCGCGAAACCATGCGAGCGGAACTTTCGCAGTTTGAACGCTGGGTCATGTTGCAAACCATCGACAACGCTTGGAAGGAGCATTTACGCAGCATGGATCAAATCCGAGACGCCATTGGTTTTCGCGCCTTCAGCCAAAAAGATCCGCGCATTGAATTTAAGAAGGAGTCGTCGCGCCTTTATATTGAGATGCTCGAAGGCGTGCAAAATCGCCTAAGCGAAATTCTGCTCAAAGGTGAACTTGTGCCGCAAGTGCCACAGCAACAAGCCCCTGCGCCACAATCACCCACGTTGCCAGCTGCTCCAGCCGCCACGGATCAAGCCGCAAGTCAAGCGCCCGTTGTTGTCACGCAAGTTGCTTCCAAGCGCGCCGCCAACCCCAACCAAGCCGCGGCCGCGGTGGTGGGTCGCAATGAAATGTGCCCATGCGGAAGCGGCAAAAAATTCAAACATTGCCACGGATCCAAAGGAGTCGCCGCCTCGCAGGAACAATCTCAGCAGTAATCGCCTTGCCGAGTTGTTCGTGCTTGGTTACGCTTCTTCCTTCGCCTCGTTAGCTCAGTTGGTAGAGCAGCTGACTCTTAATCAGCGGGTCGCAGGTTCGAATCCTGCACGGGGCATTGCACTCTTGCTGCGAAGTTTCGCAGTCACCACCATCGCAGCCAAGGGATGAACGGCAAGAGCAATGCGAATAAAAGTAGCGCAATAATCAACGTAGCGCGCCATTTTTTAGCGCGCTCTTTCCAGGGGTGCTTGTGCAATCGCGTTCCAGTGACAAAGCAAAAACACTTGGGACAAATGTCCGCGCTAGGATGCATCTCTGCCGCGCAATCGGGGCAGTACACCACCGCGTCCTCGTTGTCTGGGGCGTTCAACCCATAGCGGCGCAAATCGTCGGCGCTTGGTCCTTCCTCGCGATACTTTGACATGCAAAAAGTCTACGATTGAATGCCTTGCTTCGCACACCTTTTTTGGAGACACACACATGGCCGCCCTAGAAAGCCACATGATTGCGCTTGATTCGCCCATGCCCCGCTTTGACTTACCCGACACCGTGTCGGGGAAAATCATTCGCGGCGATGATTTCGCCAACCGTCCGGTGTTGGTCATGTTCATCTGCAATCACTGTCCCTTTGTGTTGCATATGCGCGGCGAGCTTGCGAAGTTGGGTAAGGACTATCAATCCAGCGCGCTTGCCGTGGTCGCAATCTCCAGCAACGACATTCTGACGCATCCTCAAGATGGTCCTGAGCACATGATGCGCGAGGCGCAAGATGCGGGCTATGTATTTCCATATTGCTTTGATGAAACGCAACACGTCGCGCGCAATTTTCATGCGGCGTGCACTCCAGATTTTTTTCTGTTTGACGCGGCGCACACGCTTGCATACCGCGGGCAGCTTGATGACAGTCGACCACGCAACTCGCTGCCCATAAATGGAAAAAATCTACGCGACGCGATTGACGCCGTGCTACGCGGCGCCAAGCCCAGCGCGGCTCAACGCCCAAGCATTGGTTGCAATATCAAATGGCGCGCCTAAGGCAATGGCTTCGTCGTTGCAGTTGCCCAATGCAATAATTCGGCGCATTGAAATAAAACTTGGCAATACAACTTGCAACGCATGGGCGCGCAGTTCATATCACCCTTCATTAAGCCGCGCCGCGACATGAAAAACATGCCAATGTTTGGGGTGCTCATTGGGCGGCACACCGACAACTCCATCGCGCTCCTCTTCTGTCATGAAGATCACGTGGAAGCCGCCGCACAGTTTCACAACTTCAGCATGCGTATGGGCGTTCATGGATCCCGCGGGACTTTCCGGCAGAAAAGAATCATGGGGTCCAAACAATTGCCCCACAAATAAGCCGCCAGGTTTCAATGCGGAGCAAATGTTTTTCCAGACCTGCGCAAACTCCGCGGCCGCCACAAATGGCAATGAGAAACCCGCGTGAATCAAATCCAAACTGCGCGCGGGCGCGGACCACTGCGCAAGTTGCGTGTGCACGCAACACAATCTCGCCGCCGTTTCTTGCGCCCCCACTGCCTCAATCGCGGCGGCTTGCGTGGCTTGCAACATGCGCGAGTAGGCGTCAACTGCCTCCACGCGCCAACCGCGCCGCAGCAACTCGGCAACTTCTTTGCCTGGACCACACCCAAGATCGCTTGCCACTCCGACCTGTGGAATATGTTCAAGCGCGCGCAACAGCGTGTCGCGAATGGGCAATGTCAGCGCGCGATGCAAATATCTTTCCAAGCGCTCACTGGAAAATCCAGGCACGTGATCAACATGCGCATGTTGTGTGTCGCCATCACCCATAGCCATGCATTACGGCAGTGGCTTAATGCGAATGTTGCGAAACGCAACTTCATCGCCGTGATCTTGCAGCGCAATGTGTCCGGTGGATTTGGTGGCGTACAACGGAAACTTGGAGAATTTGCTGGCCAGCATGCGCGCTTTCCAATCCGCGCTGTCCGCATCAAATGAGCAAATTTGCACGCCGTTCATGTATTGCTCGACATGGTTTCCCACGCACAAAATGCGAATGGAATTCCACTGACCGACCGGTTTCACAATGCCTTTGGGCGCGGGATACAAGGCGTAATTCGCGCCCGCGCATGTCAAGCGATCCTTGCCGTCGTTGTGGGCGTCATCGTCCAGAATTTGCATCTCTGGTCCGGTGTCGTATGTATTGTTGGCGTCCTCGCTGACGTGGTACATGATGCCGGAGTTGCCGCCCTTCACAATCTTCCAGTCAAGGGTGAGATCAAAATTCTGGAACTGCTCGCGCGTGATCAAGTCGCCGCCGGGACCAGTTCGCACCAAGCACCCGTCGCGCACGGTCCAACCAGTTGGGAAAGAATCTTTCTTGAAGCCGCGAAAATATTTCGCCGCGTCGCCGCCATCAAAGAGCGTGATCCAACCATCGCCCGATGCCGTTGTGGCGGGCGTGGTCGCCGTGGCTTGCGTTGTTGATTTGGATTTATCCGCCGTGGTGGAAGCTGGTGAAGTTGTTGGCGTGGATTGCGCGGAGTTGCCAGCGCAACCACTGAACATCATTGCCAAACCACTGACAAGTAGTGCAACGCGAATTGTGGTAGAGGCGTTCTTCATGGACTCATAGTGACCTGCCACGGCGCATCCCGCAATAGGTTTTTACAACGGATCCGAAAAAACCTTCACTTCTTTTGTGACCGCAGTGACAGACCTGAACCGCAACCATACAACGCTGGAGCCAATCGCGGTCAAGAATGAAAACATGGGCCACATGGGCAGAACGCTCCATTGCCCGCTGGCCACTTTGGCGCTGCTGACCACCATGAATAAAAAAAGCCCCATGAGAATGAGTTGCAGCACCCGCGCCGCGCCAAACACGGGCTCAAGCGTTCGCAGGCGCGCCGCGGAATCCAGTTTCAACCATTGCTCCTTGCGCGGCATGTTGACAAACTCCGGATGTTTGCGCGTCATCCAGCGAATCATTGGCACCAAAAATGTAAGTCCAAGATTGAGCACGGTGGCGAACATGGGCAGAAGAAACCACGCCACCACTCTCTTGTCCACATATGAATCGGGCCGCCCCGCGAAGTCAAAATGCATTGGAAATTTCGCGGGCAGCGCAGGCCATTCTTCAATCGCCGCCATCCAAATTACAAGCAGCACAATCCAGCATGCCACAGCAATCACGTTTGGAATATTCAAGAAATTAATTTGGCTCGGAGTTTGAACCACGAATCAGCACATTACTTGTGCTGTTCTTATTCACTTTATCCATCTCGCCCACAACAGCCTCAATGGCCGAATCACCAACCAGCGCGGCCTGCTCCGCCTGGTCATCAAGCGACAACAAGATCAACGAAATATCCGCGCCATCAATCTCGCCGTCAAGATTGATATCGGCGATGTAGTCCTGCGCTTGCAAAGCCCGCATCAGGGCCACAAGATCATCTTGGTCCACCGCGCCGTCCAAGTTCATGTCGCCTTGGTTTCGTTGGCAAATATCCATCACGCCATTGAGGTCATCATCGGCGCCAAGTTGCGGCGCAATGGCCGCGGCAAAACTTGCGCTGCGCTCCATGCGCTGCGACAGATCAAAGAAGAATTCATCGCACTTGATGTGCGCCACCGTTGGCACATCACTAGCGCTGTCGCCAATGGAATCATCAGCTTGTCCGCCACCTTGCGTGGAGTCGGCGGACAAGTCATTTCCAGTTTGACCGCAGCCAATCTCGCTGGATTGATGCGCTCCCAAAACTGCGCCAGAGGTGCTGGATGTTGGAGCAGAGCCTTGACCGCCATCGGTCAAACTAGCACCGCGGAATCCGACATTGCCGCTGCTTGCCGCTGTGATACCACCATAAAATACGCCCTTGACTGTGTACGTGTAGACCACGCCGACAACCGCGGAGGTGTCGTTAAACAGAACAGAGGAATATCCCGTGGTCGTTCCCACAAGCGCGCTGTTACGGGAGATTTGATACGCGGTTGAGCCAACAAGTTTGGTCCAAGTCACTTGTACCTTGTCGCTGAAGGTTCCATCGCTTGCCTGCACATTAACTGGTCCTAATGGAAGGGAACGGAAACCAGTGTTGCTATTGCTTATCACGCTCAGACCCGTGTCTGTGACTGCTTTCACGGTGTAGGTGTACACCTGCGACACTGCCGCGGAATAATCGCTGTAGGTATTGATCGTGTCGAGTCCAGTCATACCAATGTACGCACCATCTCTGGAGATTTGATATCCCGAAACGGTTGACAACACATCCCATGTAATCACCACTTTGTCGGAGTGCGTTCCATCGGTGGCCGAAACATTCTTCGGCTCGGAAGGCGCCCTAAATCCAACGGCAGTGTCGCTCGTAATACTTAAGCCCGCGGGGTCTGTCACTGTTTGGCTGACAAGTATTGTGAAGGCCTTTACATAATAGGTGTAACTCACGCCAATACTCGCGGTGGTGTCGCTGAAGGACGTGGAAGAATTCCCCATAACGGTTCCAATTGGTCCCGCGAAACCGCTGCGGTAGACTTGATAGCCAATCGAGGCAAGAGAAGCTTGCCACGTCACCACGATCTTGTCGATATATGTGCCATTGGTTGCGGACACGCCTTGAACGATCGAGGCGGCGACGGCGCGAACACCCGTGTCAGCCACACTGGCCAAACTGACCACATCTAGTCCTTGGGTTGTCACGCTGTATGTGTAAACGTTTCCCACGATTGCGGAGGTATCGACAAAGCTTGTGTTGGAATTACCCGCAAGTGTTGCGATTGGAGTGGCCGCGCCATTGCGGAACACTAGATATCCCTCAGCAGCAGCAACGGCGCTCCATGACACAAAGATTTTGTTGGTCCACACGCTGTCGGTTGCCACAACCGATGTCGGCGCCTCAATGGCGCGATGACCGCTGTCAATGATAGGACTGCTGTTGTAAATGACATCACTCACAGCCGCAATCACGCTGTAACTATAAATTTTTCCGATCACCGCGGTTGTATCCACGAAAGTGGTCGAAGCATTTCCGCTAGTTGTCGTCAGGTAGATGCTTGGGAGATCGCTGCGAGTAATGTTGTAGCCCGTCGCGCTAGCAACGCTGCTCCAAGACAATGCAACATGCGCAAATGAAGCTCCATCGGTGGCGGCAAAGGTCGGCGGAGATGCAAGCACTACATAGCCCGTGTCCCCCGCGCTTGCCTCACTGGAACCCGCGGCGGTCACGGCCTTGACTGTGTATGTGTGCTTGGCCGCCGCAAGGGCGGTCGTGTCGTCGTACGTGGTTGCGGTTCCAATAGACGAGCCAATCTTTGTCGTGCGGCCATCGCAGAAGATGTCGTAGCCCTGTGCGCCAGTCACCGCACCCCATGTCACGGTGACTTGCGTGCTTGAAGTTCCCTTGCTCGCTACAACATTCGTTGGCGCAGTTGGAGCTCTCCAACCAATTGCGCCAGCGCTTAGCTCGCTCAAACCCTGCGCGCACACCGCTTGGACTGTGTAGATGAAACTCACGCCAACAGGAGCCGTCTCGTCTATATACGTCGTTGTCACTACAACAGAAGAATTAATCTTGGTCCCGCCGCCATCACGGAAGATGTTGTAACTGGCCGCGCCCACGCTTGCAGTCCAAGAAAGGTGAACACCATCCGTCGTAGCATGTGCGCAGGCGACATTCGTCGGCGGGCTCAGTTTGCGCCATCCAGCGTCAGAGACACTCGCGGGACTGCTTCCAGTGGTGGTGGTGGCCTTTACTGTGTAGAGGTACGAAATTCCCGCAACCGCAGTTTCATCATTGAAGGTGGTCGAGCTTCCAACAGAAGAACCAATCTTTGTAGAGCCACCATTGCGGAATATGTCATAGCCCTTGACGCCAACCACCTCGGACCAAATCACTGTGACAAACGCGGTCAAGGTTCCGTCAGTTGCCGAAACGCCACTTGGAGCGGGTATGACATATTCGAAACCACTTTCCTTCACGGCCATTCCGATCGAAGTTGTCACCTCCACAGTTTGCGCGCCATTGTTTCCTGGTGGGGTGAGCGCGGTGAGAGATGTCCCCGCACCATTCACAGCAACACTTGTCGCCGCAACGCCCCCAATGGCAACACTGCTCGTACCCGTTAAATTTGTTCCATTGATTGTGATCGATGTTCCACCATTAAATATTCCAGAATTTGGAACCACGCTTGTAATGGTTGGCGCATTAGAAATATAAGTGAACGCGCCAGGCTTCGTCCCCGTTCCACCTACCGTTGTCACTGCTACATCTGTCGGGCCGGCAGTTGCTCGAATTTTGGTAACCGCCGTGATTAAAGAGGCAGTTACCACTTGGAAGCTAGACGCAGGCGTGCCCCCAATAGTCACGCTGCTTGCGTCACTAAAATTTTCGCCTGTTATGTTTATCACCGTTTCAACCGTTGTTGAACCGGAAGGTGGCGTGACGCTGAAAATGATTGGCTTGGCGGTATAGGTGTAGCTATTAGGCAAAGTCGCCGTACGCACGGATGTTGTCACAACGACATCTTTCAGACCCACGGTTCCCACTGAAGTGATCGCAGTAAGAGATGTCCCTGCACTATTCACCATAACGTTTGTTGCCTCAACGCCACCAACCGTCACGATGCTGGCTCCCGTTAAATTAGTTCCAGTGATCGTGATTGTTGTTTCACCCGAAACTGGACCAAGCGCTGGCGATACCGAACTGATTGTCGGAATTAATAGATTCGTATATTCAAAACCGTTCCCTTGGGTGGCAACTCCGCCCGCGGTTGTTACCACCACAGTTGTCTTTCCTTCCGCACCTGAAGGAGTGATCGCAGAGATAGAGGTTGCGCTACTGGTCACACCAGTGGCGCTTGCGCCGCCAATAGTCACAGTTGCGCCCGTCAAATTGGTTCCAGTGATCGTGATAGGTGTCCCACCTGCCAACACGCCAAAATTTGGCAGAACAGAATTAATCGTTGGCATCGCCAGGTATGTAAATGTGCTGAGTGCCGTGACCGTTCCGCCCGCAGTTTTTACTTGGACAGTTTTGCTTCCGGCTGTTCCTGAAGGAGTTGTAGCTTG
>SIAM01000077.1 GCA_009691785.1 Phycisphaerales bacterium | reverse complement strand
TATACATTTTAGGATGATTTACTGAACTACAAGGGGCTTTGGCACTCTCTTTGCACATTATACAAAGAAAAACCGCATCACAAGCAGGGCTTGAATGCGGCTTCTTCCAAAACTCCCCCGACTGGACTTGAACCAGTGACCTAGCGGTTAACAGCCGCTCGCTCTACCAACTGAGCTACAGGGGATTCGGAGAGGCAAGCATACCCATCTCTAAATAAAACGCCACTTTCATATTCCTGCGGCGCAATTCGTTGGTGCCACATCCTCATACTTGGGGCATGCGGAACTATGACTTTCATAAACTTGCCCAATTGAACAGCAATGTTGACTATTCCCGCCTAAGAATCAGCCACTCTTGCACCCTTGAGTTTGCGCGGCAAAACCGCTAGGATCTTCGTCCCTCGGAGCAACCAATGAAAAAAGAAACTCATCCAAAGTGGTACGCAGATTGCAAAGTGAACTTTCGTGGCCAACATGTGTTGACCGTCGGCGCGACCGTTCCTGAAATGAATGTCGAAGTATGGTCGGGTTCACACCCGTTTTACACCGGCCAAAAGTCGTTCGTGGACACCTTGGGACGCGTTGAACGCTTCCAAAAGAAGTTCGCTGGCGAATACTTCAAGAAGGAAGGCGCCAAGGAGGCGAAAGCCCCCGCCACCAAGCCTGCTGCCGCCAAGCCAGAGAAGAAGTAGTTACTTGATTTGAAATTTGTCACGGCCGCGCTCTCACCAGCGCGGCTGTTTCGTTTCACGCGCCGTGTCCGCGCCCGCATTGACTTTTGTGTTGACGATGTGTTGCACAACCCAGTTTCATTCGCACACACTCATTCCGTTTCTTCATTCACCGCAACGCGCAAAATATTTCAATTGAAAATAAAATCTCATGCAACCATCGCCACGACTGCTTGAAAAACTCAATGAGATAGAGGCCAACTTTTTGCGCGACGAAGCGCAATTATGCGACCCCGACATCATGTCCGATCACCGCAAGGTGAAAGTGCTTTCGCAGCGGCGCGCGGCGGCGCAACCGTTGATTGAACAACTGCGCCAGTGGCGGCGCTTGGAGCGCGAGGCGCGCGAGTGCGAATTGCTTGCCAAGGACACGGACACGGATGTAGCCGCCATGGCGCGCGGCGAAATCCACGGGCTGCAAACGACGCGCGACGCCAGCATGGAGGCTCTTATTCGCACGCTGGTCATGGCGGATGATCGAGCCATTGGCAGCCTAATTCTGGAGGTCCGCTGCGGCGTGGGCGGTCTTGAAGCCGCGATTTGGGCGGGCGATTTGCTGCAAATGTATCGCCTTGGCGCGCAACTTCATGGCTGGCAATGGGACGAAATGGAAATCAAACCTGGCGATGCGGGCGGCGTGACACACGCCATTATTCGCATTGAAGGAACAGGGTGTTGGAACACGCTTGGCTACGAGAGCGGAGTGCACCAAGTGAAGCGCGTGCCGGCCACGGAGGCAGCGGGACGCATCCACACATCAACCGCGACCGTGGCGGTGCTGAGCGAACCCGAAACAGTTGAGTCGCAAGTGGATCCAGCCGAGGTGCGCGAAATTCTGACCACGGCGCAAGGTCCAGGCGGACAAAATGTGAACAAGGTGGCCACGGCCGTGCATTTGATTCACGAACCAACCGGCATTGAAGTGCGCATGCAAGAGACGCGCAGTCAATTGCAAAATCGCGACAAGGCGTGGCGGTTGCTACGCGCGCGCGTGCATGAGCGTCGTCTTGCGGACGCGGCGGCCAAGCGCGGCGAATTGCGACGCAACATGATTGGTGGCGGCGAGCGCGCGGAGAAAATTCGCACGTACCGCTACAAGGACAACATTGCCGTTGACCACCGCGTGGAGCAATCGTTCAACTTGCAAAAGTTGCTCACTGGCGACATGGAAGAATTAGTCATAGCCCTTGAAACTCGCGACATTGCCCAGCGCATTGAAATTTTGTGAAGTGCTGACAGGCACAATCGTGAAGGCGACCTGTTCGCCAAGCGCACGCGCACACGCACGCGCAAGTATTGGGCGCATCAGTGGTTGGCGAACCGCGTTCGTGGCTTTAGTGCGGCAGCGGAAATTTGGCGCAAAACCCGCGGATTTCCTCACGAACCACCCCGCTCACCGTGGCATCGCCCTTTGAAATCATGACGCGGTCAAGCCACGCGGCGACTTGTTTCATTTCACCCTCGCGCAAACCGCGCGTGGTCAGCGCCGGCGTACCCAAACGCAAACCACTGGTCTGTAATGGCGGTCGCGGATCATTTGGAATTCCGTTTTTGTTCACAATAATACCCGCGTCTTCCAGCCACTTTTCGGCGTCGGCGCCCGTGAGCGACGCGTCGCGTGGACGCAAATCAACAAGTATTAAATGATTGTCGGTGCCGCCCGTGCACAATCTGTAACCATGCGACTGCATGGCGGCGGCAAGCGCCTTGGCATTAGCAACCACTTGCTTGCAGTAAGTTGTGAACTCTGGTTTCAAAGCCTCGCCAAAAGCAACGGCCTTGCCCGCAATGACATGCATGAGTGGTCCACCTTGGCTGCCTGGAAAAACTTTGCGATCAATCTTGGTGGCCATCTCTTGATCGTTGGTAAGAATCAATCCGCCACGGGGACCGCGCAATGTCTTATGCGTGGTGGTGGTCACAACATGCGCGTGCGGAAACGGACTGGGGTGCACGCCAGTTGCAACAAGCCCCGCAATGTGCGCGATGTCCGCCATAAGCAGCGCGCCAACTTTGTCGGCAATAGCGCGAAAGCGCGCGAAATCAATCACGCGGGAATACGCGGAATACCCGCAAATAATCAACTTTGGCTTGCTCTCTATGGCGGCGCGCTCGATGGCGTCGTAGTCAAGCAATTCAGTTTTTGGATCAAGACCATACTCCGCGATCTTGTAGAACGTGCCAGAGAAATTGGGTTTGAGACCGTGGCTTAAGTGGCCGCCGCTTTTAATAGGCAAGCTCAACACGGTGTCGCCTGGATCAATGGTGGCCATGAAGGCGGCAATGTTGGCGTTGGCGCCGCAGTGAGGCTGCACGTTGGCAAAATTGCAGCCAAACAATTGCTTGGCGCGCTCGCGGGCCAGATTTTCAATCTCATCGTGATGCGCGCAGCCACCGTAGTAGCGCTTGCCGGGGTACCCCTCCGCATACTTGTTGGTCATCCACGAACCAACCGCGTGCATGACGGCGGTTGAAACATGGTTCTCGCTGGCGATCAACTCAAGCGTGGTGGCTTGGCGATCCGCTTCGCGCGCCAGAATGTGCGCGACAGTTGAATCTTGCTCTTGCAGCAAATCCAGAAGACCTTGCGAAAGCGCGTCTAAAGGAATGGCAGAATTTGTGTGCGATGCGGCGGCGTTGCTCATGGCGTAATAGTAGCTTCACTTTGGTGCTGCCAATTCACTTTGCAAGCAAGTGAACGCTTTGCAGAAAGGGTGGCACCAGTCGCTCAGACAACGCACCCCTAGCAAGCGGGGTTCGCGTGGGTGCTAAACTCGCTTGTGGTGCCACCCTTTCTGCGACGCGGGATTTCAGCAGGACACTTGATTGAACAAGCATGTATAAATGAGTTATGAAACTGAAAGTGCCCACGCCCGCTGGTGATATTGTGATTGACGCTTCGCGCATGGACTTAGCCGTTGCGTGTCGCGCGGCAAAATTAATCACACAAAATATCGCGGGCAAGCGATTAAGTTTCACGGGCATTGCCACGCCAAAAGCCACCCCATTTTTTGAGCGCTGCTGGCGCGCCTGCCGCACAATTCCTGTCGGCGAAACCCGTACATATAGATGGCTTGCAACGGCGGCGGGATCGCCGCTTGCTATTCGCGCGGCGGGACAAGCCATGCGGCGCAATCCACTTCCAATGATTGTGCCCTGCCATCGCGTTGTGGCCGCCAATGGTTTGGGTGGCTTTGCTGGCAGCAACAACCCGCGCGGCAAGGAAATGAAGTTGAAATTGTGGCTGCTGCAGCGTGAGGGGTGGATTCAAGGCGTGCAACCTGTAGAAAAAAACAAGCGCCTTCTTGCGACAAAAGTGCCGAGAAATTGCAAGGCAACACCAAAGTCACCTCGCATTTCCCCCGACATAAAGAGGTAGCTATCCTCTGCGGACTTGTTTTTGCAAGTTGAATTGTTGGACACACTTTCGCAATCAATTTCACAAATTTTTAGGAGCATCTGTATGAAACTCACCATGGTCGGCACTGGATATGTTGGATTGGTCACGGGCGCCTGCTTTGCCGACACTGGCAACGACGTGCTGTGCTTGGATGTTGACCACAAGAAGATTGACATGTTGCGCCGCGGCGAGAGTCCTATTTACGAACCGGGACTAAGCCAGATGTTGACCAAGAACATTGCGGCCAAACGCATTCAATTCACCACGGACAAGTCAACCGCGTACCACCATGCTGATGTCATTTTCATTTGCGTTGGTACGCCCAGCGGCGAGGATGGAAGCGCGGACTTGCAATATGTGCTGGCCGTTGCCAAGGACATTGCCGAGGAGCTTGAAAAGATCGGTCCCACCGCCAAGAGCAAGGTGATTGTGGTCAAGAGCACGGTGCCCGTGGGCACCAGCCACAAAGTGCGCGACGCCATTCGCGCGCGCACCAAGATTGCGTTTCATATTGCCGACAATCCGGAGTTCTTGAAAGAAGGCGACGCCATTGGAGACTTCATGAAGCCCGACCGCGTGGTGTGCGGCGTGGAAAGCGAGCACGCCGGCGAAATATTGCGCGAGTTGTACGAGCCGTTTGTGCGCCAAGGCAATCCAATTTTCATTATGGATGTTCGCAGCGCGGAAATGGTGAAGTATGCCAGCAACGCCATGCTTGCGTGCAAAATTAGTTTCATTAATGAAATTGCGAATTTGTGCGAGCGCTATGGCGCGGACATCAACAATGTGCGCGAGGGCATGTGCGCCGACCGCCGCATTGGAAATCAATTTCTCTATCCCGGCCTTGGCTACGGAGGAAGTTGCTTTCCCAAAGACACGCTTGCGGTTGTGGG
>SIAM01000076.1 GCA_009691785.1 Phycisphaerales bacterium | reverse complement strand
GGGCGCGTGTGCGCGATCGCTTCAACCGAAGCGCGAAGCGCCTTGGGCGATTTATTCCAATCAATGCCGGCCACGCGCAAATCATGTTCGGCGCGCCTGCGTGTTGCCACTGATTCATGCAGCACATCAAGTTTGTGATGCGCGGCCGCGGCGGCAAACTCAACCGCGTCATCAAGATGGTCGTGATTGCCCAACACCAAATAGCGGCCCAAAGGCGCGCGGATTTCGCCCATGGCTTTGAGCAACGGCTCGCAACCTTTCCATTCAAGGTCCACCACGTCACCGGTGCACGCCAACATGTCAATGCGCGCGCTGTCGAGTCGCTCAACCAATTCAATGGCGCGGTTCAACGGCATAAGTTCGCCCCAATGCAAATCGCTGAGGTGGCCAATGCGAAGTCCGTCAAATGCGCGCGGCCAATTTGGAACGGCAATTTCTATTTCACGAAACGCAATCGGCTGCTCCAAGTGGCGGCGCGTGAGGCGACCCTTCAAGATTCGATCAATAGCCTTTGTGAAAATAATTTGGCGCAACTTGGCGCGCTGAAATTTTCCGCCTCGCTTTGGATGCGTCTTGGAATGAAGTTTCAGATGCGCTTTGGCGTGAGCTTTGTCTTGCGGTTTTGCGCCAGATTGATCGCCAGCCTTGGCGGAATTCGCGTCGCGCAATTTTGATTGATGTTTCGCGGCGGCTTTCTTTTTCAATGAGTTGCTCGATCGCGTTGCATGTTGTGCGTTAAGTGTTGTGCGGCGGATTAAAACTTGACCGAAAGCCCCATGATCAGGCCGCCAATGTATGAGTTTAATTCGTAGTCATTCGTGTTCACATTCTGGCGCAAATTTTCGTAGCCAAAATACACGCCAACATTGTTGTTCAACCACGCGGTGCCAGTGGCGTTGATCTGCATGAACAAACCGCCGTCGCCTGGCCACACGGGGCCGGCCTCAATGCCAACATCAACATCAAAGCGCTTTATAAATCCAAGCGCCTCGCGCGTGTCAAAATAAATATTGAAACCGCCGCCCGCGTACGCCGTGCCGAATGTTTCACTAAACGAGCTGCTTGAACCAGTGGCGGCGTTGGTGAGCGATTGATCAATTCCAAACGCGCGCGCGCCCACTTGCCCGAAGATGCGCAAGTCAACCGGAAGCGATTCGTTGGAGATCGCGTCAAGCCAAGGAAATTCCTGCTTGGAGAACGGGCGCCACAACCAACTTTCAGCTTCAACGCCCGCGGTCCAGTAGGAAAAACTGCTGTTGAGATTTTGTCCAGCCACAAACGCGGTGGATCCAAATGATCCCGCGCCTGTTGCCCCAATGGAACCGGTGGATTTAAAACTTGTTCCCGTGACGCGCAGCGTCCAGTTTTTCCAAGTGGCATTGATGTCTCCATAAAAACTTGGCTCCAACGCGTCCAAACTGAGCGCGGTGCTTAAGTCCAAGTTGGGCGCGCTTGCTCCGCCGTAAGTCACATTGCCGCGTAAGCGCGGCAGCCACAAGCCCGTGTTCAGTTGCAGTTCAATTGGCGCGCCTTCAAATTGCAAAAAGGAATTTGCGGGCGCAACCGTTACAGCCGTTGACGGCGCGTTTATTGCAGTGGTTGTGGGTGCAATTGTTGCTGCGCTTGAAGTTGAAGCCGCGGGAGCTGGCGGCGCGGATGCTTTAGCCGCCGAAGTTGCGGGCGCAACCGCTGGCGTTGCAGTTGATGTCGCGACTGGTTTAGCCACGACTGGCTTGGCCGCAACCGCCCCCGCTGCTGTATCGCTTTGCGCCAAAGCCGTTGAAGCGACGAACAATGGCAAGGCCAGTACTGCCCCTAAAGCCCAACTCAAAGTCAGGCTATGCATGGCGGCGGATTTTCTCAATGGCGTTTTGGGGTTCATGATCAAAGGGTAACCAGATGGCCGCAACCGCCGCGCCACATTAAAAATAGGGTTCAAACCCAATACCCACCCCAAATCCAAGTTGAAATACGCACAGTTGGCGTTGCCTCAGAGCGTCCTATATTATTAAAAACTCTTAATTTTTGACAAAAATCAAAAAACAATTGTAAATCTAAAAAATTGAGCTACGTTCTCTTAACTCTCAAAGAGCGCGTCCGGGGCTCCCATACTTCCCGTTCATGCAAAGTGCGAGTGTAGTTCCCTTTCTTGGTTCCCTTTCCCTTTTAATAAGTTCCCCCAATATGAAATCTTCCCGGTGCGCCCCTGCGTTTTTGTTTGGCGTTTTAGCCTGCGCCTCTTCGGCCGATGCCACCTTCGCCGTGTTCCAGCAAAAAGACACCTGGACTTTCTGTGTTGAGAGTGGCATTTTAATGTCACACCCAAATCACGTTGTGAGCGAGAATTTCAACTCCTAGCAGCGGCCCATATGCCAATGGTCTCACTGGAAACGCGGGTCCGATTCAATGGACTGCGAGTGCGCGTGTTTACGGTACCGGACCATCAAACCTTGTAGCGAACTCCGGTTGGCTCAGCACCAGTGGTCCCGATCAGGACCTTGTGTTTAACTTTGAGCCAGGCGTGTTTGCTGTTGGCGGAAACTTTTTCTCACGCGATGCCAGCTTCAATACTATTCCAGCGCTGATTGGCGTTTTCTTTGAGAATGGAACTTCAAGTCTGCAATATGTGTCTACAGTGAATGATTTTTCAGGATTCATTTCATCCGTTGCCATTACGAAATTGATTGTGGAGGTGTTCCCGTTCGATGCCGGGCATTATCCCACGGTTGACAACTTGTACTTTGGCGTGGTGCCAGCGCCGGGCGCTGCTGCGCTTCTTAGTTTGGCCGCGCTTGTAAGCCGTCGTCGACGCTAAGTGCGATTCATTCTTTGCAACCCCACAAGGGCGGCCATACGGCTGCCCTTGTTTGTTTTTAAACTTGACTTGTTTGCAAAATGGGTATCGTGATGCCATGGACACGCCGCACGCACAAGACCCAGAGCAATCACCCAACGCAATTGTGTTGGGCCGCCGCGCGTGGGTACACCCCGACTCGCTCACGTGGAGTTTTTCATGCAGTCCAGGTCCGGGCGGCCAACATGTGAACAAGACCGCCACCAAGGCGCTGTTGCGCGTGGACACAAATTTCATTTACGGCTTGAATCCGTTCGCGCGCCAACGACTTGATGCGCTCATGGGGCATCGGTCCGCCAGTGGCACGGCTAGTTTTTCGTCGCATCAACATAGAAGCCAAGCGGCCAATCGCGAGGAGTGCTTGGATCATCTGCGCGCCATTGTGAAGCAAGCGGAAATTCAGCCACGCGTGCGGCGCAAGACCAAGCCTTCGCGCTCTAGCAAGGAGCGGCGCCTTGATTCAAAGCATCGCGAAGGCAAGAAAAAACAAAATCGCGGCTGGCAAGGCGGGGATTGATTTCGACGGCGAACACGCGCAACGCCGCCGCAAAGCGCGAACAAGCCAAGCGCTCTATTTCTTGATCGCGTCCGCGATGAACGCCGTGATGTCGGCGTGCATCTTCTTCAAGTCCGGTTCGTTGGTGTACATCATGTGGCCGGCTTCATATTCGGCGACATGAATGTTCTTGCGCAATTCTTCAGGAATACGAAGGTGGCGCAAACTATGAAACATGTTGTCGGGCGGCGTGACCGTGTCGCGCCAACCCACAAGGCACAACAATTGCAAATGCGGATTGCCAATCATGGCGCGCGCCACATTGTCGGTGACCGATGTGTAGTGATTGCCGCCGCCGTGATTCCATCCACCAATCGACGCGAGCGCCTCGTACGGCGTGTCGGCTTCATACTTCAACTCCTCGCGGATATAGGAATTCATTCCCGCCGACGCAACGCTGCCCACCACCGCCATGAACGGGTCGTACTGCGGATGCTGCGACGAACGATCGCCATCGTGGCCAGTGACGCGCGCGTCGTATGCTCCAAGCACCAAGTCTTGATCACGCAGCAACATTTCGCGGAACAATCCGGCGTCCACTCGCAAGTTGTGGTCTTCAATCAACTGCGCGGGCAAACCCGTGAAACGCGCAATTTTTGCGGCCAGCGCGGCGCGCTCCGCCTTTGGCAATTCATGATCAAGCAGCAAGCCCCGCGCATATTCGCCAAATGCAAATGCGCGCGCCTGTTGAATCACTTCGCTCTGCGGCAACGATTGCAAATCGGCGGGCAACTTTTTGTGATAGTGCGCCGTGGCCGCAAGCGTTGGCAGCAACACTACTAGCGGCAAATCATTCACGCCGCCATCTATCAGAACGTCGTAGTCAAACAAACCGCTGACAACAATCAAGCCATTCAGGAAAATGCGATGACGCGACGCAAGATGCTCCGCAAGTCCGCCGCCACGAATGCCGCCGTAACTTTCGCCAACGATAAACTTGGGCGAGCGCCAACGCTTCTCGCGCGTCAACCACAAACGAATGAACTCGCCAACGGCGTCAATGTCCTCGTGCACGCCGTAGAACTCGCCGGCCTTGGCAAGATCTTCTGGACGACTGAAACCCGTGCTGACTGGATCTATAAACACAAGATCGGTTGCATCAAGAATTGAATATTGATTGGGCTTCAAGTTGCCGGGCGGAAGCGGCGGCGTGAGGCCGTCCACGGGAAGGTCCACGCGCTTGGGACCAAAGGCGCCAAGATGCAGCCACACACTGCTGCTGCCCGGACCGCCGTTGAAACAAAATGTCACGGGCCTGTTCGCCGCGTCGGGCGCGTCCTTGAGCGTGTAGACGGTGTGAAAAACTTGCGCGGAAGGTTTGCCGTCGGCTTTGAGAATTGGCAGCATTCCCGCCTTGGCGATGTAGTTGATGACCTTGCCATCAATGGTCACGCTGCCTGGCACTTCAACGGACTTGATTTCTTTTTTGGCGTCATCTTTTTTGGCGTCATCTTTTTTGGCGTCATCTTTTTTGACGTCGTCCTTCGCGCCTTCGGGCTTTGCGTCCGTGGCGGCGGCGGGCTTGGTGTCATCCGCGTGAACAATGCACGGGTACATGCAAGCAAGTGCAAGAAGCGCGGCAAGAATATTTTTCATGTGATGTGTCTCCACAAATGCAAATTTGAAATGGCAAGGCGACGCGGCTA
>SIAM01000075.1 GCA_009691785.1 Phycisphaerales bacterium | reverse complement strand
CCAACAAGCGCATGATGACCACCGTGGGTCGTTTGTTGTTCAGCGAAATTCTTCCCGATGGAATGCCGTTCTACAACTGCTCCTTGGGCAAGAAGGGCGCGGCGCGCGTCATCGATGACACCTTCCGTCAAATGGGCAAGTCGCACACCATCATCCTGCTTGACCGCATGAAGGAAACTGGTTTCCGCTACAGCACCCGCAGTGGTCTGTCATTCGGTATCGCCGATCTTCGCGTGCCCGCGGAGAAGACCAAGTTGATCGAGGACGCGCAGAAGCGCGTGACCAAGATTCAACGAAGTTATGAATCCGGCGCCATCACGGATCAAGAACGCAAGAATCAAGTTCTTGAAGCGTGGGCCAAGTGCCGCAACGAAGTCTCCGAGAAACTCATGGAGACGCTGAAGAACGATCGCCGCGATCAAGAAGGCCGCGAGAATTCCGCCGAGGCCACCAAGGCCAACGCGCTTCGCCGCTATCTGAATCCTGTGTACCTGTTCGCCGACTCCGGCGCCCGCGGTAACAAGAGCCAGATGCAGCAGCTCGCTGGTATGCGCGGACTGATGGCCAAGCCAAGTGGAGAAATTATTGAAACACCAATTATTTCCAACTTCCGCGAAGGCTTGAAGGTTCTTGAATATTTCAGTTCAACCCACGGCGCCCGCAAGGGTCTGGCCGATACCGCCCTCAAGACCGCCGACTCCGGTTACCTCACGCGCAAGTTGTGCGATGTGGCCCAAAGCGTGACGATTTGCGAGGAAGATTGCGCCACCAAGCGCGGCATTCCAAAGAAGGCCGTTATGAAGGGCGAGGACGTTGAAGTTCCACTTCGCGATGTGCTTCGTGGCCGTACGGCGCTCTTGGCGTTGATCGATCCACGCACCGACAAGTTGATTGTCGACGCTGGACAAATGATTGATCCTGAGATCGCGCTTACCATTGAGAGTTTCCTAGGCGAAGACGGCGTGTTCCAAGTTCGCAGTCCATTGGCCTGTGAATCGCAACATGGCATTTGTCGCACCTGCTACGGAATGGATCTCTCCACCGGCAAGGCCGTTGAAGAAGGCATGGCCGTCGGCATCATCGCGGCGCAAAGCATTGGCGAGCCTGGTACTCAGCTCACCATGCGCACATTCCACACCGGTGGAATTGCGTACACCACCGCTGCCGAAAGTGAATACAAAGCCATCAATGCTGGCCGCGTTGAACTTGTCGACTGCAATGATGTTGATGTCACCGACGAAGCGGGCAACACCCGACGCGTGGTGTTGAAGAAGACTGGTTTGCTTCGCATGCGCGACGCCAAGGATCGTGAACTTGAAAGTTTCAAGGTTCCTTACGGCGCGTTTGTCATGACCAAGAACGGCGAGAACGTGAAGAAGGGTCAATTGCTCATGCAATGGGATCCGCATCGTGTTCCAATTCTTGCGGAGAAGTCTGGAACCATTCAGTTCGAGGACATCATCGACGGCGAAACCATCAAGATTGAAAAGAAATCTGGTGGAACGCTCGAGACCATCGTCATTGAACACAAGGGCGAGCGACATCCACGCATTGAAGTGCGCGATGCCAACGGCCAAATTCTTGACTTCCACCATTTACCAGCCAAGGCGCGTATTGAAGTGCAAAATAGCTCGAAAGTTGTGGCCGGACAAATGTTGGCGCACACCCCGAAAGAAGCGGCTCGTTCCGCGGACATCGTCGGTGGTTTGCCACGCGTGACCGAAGTGTTCGAAGCCCGCAAGCCCAAGGAGCCAGCCGTTCTCGCCGAAATTTCCGGCAAGGTCGAACTGCTTTCCGACAAGCGCAAGGGCAAGATGACCATTCGCGTTCTGGGTGAAGCCGAAACATTCATGGAGCACCATGTTCCGCAGGGAACACATTTGTTGGTGCATGCTGGCGACAATGTCACGGCCGGCGATCCACTTGTGGAAGGACCGCGCGATCCAGCCGACATTCTTCGCATTAACGGCGAAGACGCGCTGTATGTGTACATGCTTGATGAAGTGCAGAACGTGTACCGCGCCCAAGGCGTGCCAATTTCTGACAAGCACATTGAAGTCATTCTGCGTCAAATGCTTTCCAAGATGAAGATCACCAGTTCGGGTGACACGGGCGTGCTTCTGAACGACGTGATGGATCGCTTCACCTTGAAGAACATCAACATCGCTCTTGATGACAAGCTTATCATCGAGGATTCCGGCGGAACCACTCTTGCCCGCGGCAAGATGTTCACCAAGGATGAAGTCAAAGAAGCCAACGCAACCGCTGAGGGTCAGGACAAGGCGAAAGCCAAGACCCGCAAGCCCAAGCGCGCCACGGCCCGCACACTTCTGCTTGGAATTACCAAGGCCAGTTTGCAAAGCGAAAGCTTCCTTTCGGGCGCCAGTTTCCAAGAGACCACCAAGGTTCTCACCGAAGCGGCTCTCAAGGGCGCAATCGACACACTTGTCGGCCTGAAGGAAAATGTTCTTCTTGGACATTTAATTCCAGCCGGAACTGGTTACAAGGCGTACCAAGCCATCCGCATTCAGAAGTTGGTTGAAGAACCAATGGGCGATGAGGACAATGACTTGACTGAACTTGAGGCCGCCGCTGAGGAAGCGGAATCCTTGGGCGCTGAGCGTCAAGGGTCTGGCCCAACTGTTGGCGAGCGCGTTGCGGCACTCAACGAAAGTTCCGAGCAAGGGACATTGATCGCGATTGAAGAGTCCGAAGCCGGCAACGACTCGGATAAGCATTGAGCGTGTCAGAAAATCACAACCCACCACCCACCCCACAAGGGCCAGGTGGTGGCTTGCCCTGGTGGCGCGATGGACTTCGCTTTGAATGCACATGCTGCGGCAATTGCTGTAGTGGCGAGCCCGGCGCCGTGTGGTTCGCACAAGAAGAAGGCCAACAAATGGCCGCGCGTCTTGGTGTAAGCGAATCAGATTTCTTGCGCGACTACGCCAGGGAAATTGGCTCCAAGTGGTCGCTGAAGGAAATCACTAGTACGGCCGATCTTCACCGCGGACATGATTGCATTTTGCTTGATCGCCAAAGCGTGCCCGGCAAAGCCTTGTGCAAGGTCTATCAAGACCGTCCAAATCAGTGCAAAACATGGCCTTTTTGGGATCAAAACATAAGTTCTAAAAAATCTTGGGAGCAAGCCAAGAAAGCCACGCCCTGCCCTGGCATGGGAAGCGGTCCGCTTATTCCGGCGCAGAAAATTCTTGAGGCGCTTGTGGCGGAGCGCGCCCTCGGTACGGACGGCGCGTGGTGAAAGGCGCCAGGGCGAACGACGACGCGAGCGTGTCCAACAGCGAAAATAAAAACGCAAGTTCACACAGCCATTCTGAAAAGAGCGCGGGCTTTGGCAACAGCGCGGTGGAACTTTCTCAACACATTCAAGCCTGGCGCACCGCCGCGCGCAACCCACGCGTGGGCGCGCTCATGCGTGAACTTGAATTGGAAGCGCAAGAACAACTTCGCGTTCATCGACCCGTGTGCCTGGCTAGTGGAAAGTGCTGCAACTTTGAACAACATGGCCACTCCATGTGGCTGACTGGTTTGGAAGTGGCGTGGACACTTTCGCAACTTCCATCCGCGCCAACTTCTAGTGAAGTCACCGCCAGCGTGCGCCAAGGCAATTGCCCGTTTCTTGCGCAAGGCATGTGCGGTATTCATCAAGCACGGCCACTTGGGTGTCGCGCTTATTTTTGCGATCAAGCGGGACACGGTTGGCAAGAAGCCATGACGGAATCGTGGCTGGGGCGCATTCGATCATTGCACACCGACCTTGAAATTGCTTATCGCTACGACGAATGGCGGCGGCTTCTTGGCGCATTTTCTGCGCAAGAACAAGAGATTTCCGTGGGCGCGCGGTGATTCCTGCTTGTTCCTACCCTGCAAAAAATGCTGTTATTTCCCACAATTTGAAGTGATTTCAAATCGCTCCTCGTCTAAGATGACCCAATGCCCCGCGCCGTGAAAAATAAATCCATTGAACGCGTGGCGTTTGTGAGCCTGGGGTGCCCCAAGAATTTGGTGGACAGCGAAAAAATGTTGTCCTATTTGCGCGAAGGCGGACTCACGCCGGTGAATGAAAGCGATTCACCCGACGCGATCGTGGTGAACACGTGCGGATTTTTGGAGGCCAGCAAGGAAGAAAGTTTGGAAGTGATTCACGAGGCGCTGGAGCGCAAGAAACGCGGCGAGTTGAAGCGCGTGGTGGTGGCTGGCTGTTTGGTGCAGCGACACCGCGCGAAGATTCTAGAGTGGGCGCCGGGCGTTGACTCAATGATCGGCGTGTTTGATCGCGATCGCGTTGTGGAAGCCGTGACTGGAATCACTCCTTCGCGCACTGATCTGGGAAGCGACGCGGACCGTCCCCCCTACTGGATTGCCGCCAACGCGTTGCAAGCGGCGAAAGAGCGCGGCATGAAAACCGTTGGCCTCACTGTCAATGGCGCCGATGGCAAAGGCGTTGGCTACTTTGAATCCGACGCCAATCGCTACCGCCTTACGCCGCGGCACTGGGCCTATCTGCGCGCCAGCGAGGGTTGCAATCAACGCTGCGCCTTCTGCACAATTCCATCAATTCGTGGGAAAATGCGCTCAAAATCAATGGAGGATGTGGTGGCCGAAGCCGGCGCGCTGATGGACGACGGCGCCTTTGAGTTGAATGTCATTGGTCAAGACACCACAAGTTGGGGCTTTGACATTGGCGATGAGCGCGGCTTGCCTGGCTTGCTTGCCGGTCTTGACCGCGTGGCGCAAGAGCGCGGCGGCGGATGGATCCGTTTGATGTACGCCTACCCCAGTAAATTTACCGACAGCATGATTGACGCCATCGCCACGCTTCCAAGCGTGGTGAAATATTTGGACATGCCATTGCAACACGCCAGCGATTCCATGTTGACGCTGATGCGCCGACACATCACAAGCGATCAAACGCGCGACTTGTTGGCGCGCCTGCGCAAGAAAATTCCAACCTTGGCTCTGCGTACAACATTTATTGTTGGCCACCCAGGTGAAACAGAAAAAGATTTCCAGCAACTTCTTGATTTTACGCGCGAGCAACGCTTTGAAATGGCGGGCTGCTTCAAGTACAGCCACGAGGATGGAACTCCAAGCGGCACCATGAATCTTGATCCCAAGTTGCGCGTGCCGCCTGAAGAAGCCGAGCGACGCGAAGAGGCTTTGATGCTTTTACAGCAGGAAATAGCCTTTAAACACGTGGCCGCCATGGCCAAGGCTAATCGCCGCCTTGAGGTTTTGGTGGACGCCCCAGCCCAAGACCGCGCCAAAAAGGGCGAGCATTTGTACACGGGCCGCGCGTGGTTTCAAGCGCCGCAAGTTGACAGTTCCACCATCATCCGCTCCAAGCG
>SIAM01000028.1 GCA_009691785.1 Phycisphaerales bacterium | reverse complement strand
AAGTTGCGACGGCGATTTGGATAACAACGGAACCATTGATTCGTCAGACTTGGGTTTGTTGTTGATCAACATGGGCGATTGCTCTTCTTCGCTGACAACTCAGCAGCCACAAGAACCCATGATCTTCCCAATTGAAGCGGCGAAACCTGCTGCTGTGAAAAAGTGAAGTCCGCTAGGCAATAAGCAGCAGTACGCCACGCCACCAATTTCTACTTGGCATCCTCCGCCGCCTTCACCATGGCAACAATTCCAGCCTTAAGTGCGCTGGGCAATTTCGACCATGCGTTCACCACGGCTGACAGGTCGGGATCAGTTGGAGCGGGTGTTTCGCAGGGGGGGCTGGCCGCATTCTCAGAAGTAAAATCGCTCAAAAATGCGCCGCTTTTTGCGCTGCCCAAGTGTGGTATGTTCATATTTCCCGAGGATTTGAACAGGGGTTCGAATCCCCTTGGGGTCACTTTCTCTTCACTGTTGCAAGAGTCGTTCGACGATTTGGCTCGTTCGCTCTATAGTCCGTTGTTCGCTGGCCTCATCGTCTAGCCTGGCTTAGGACACCACCCTTTCAAGGTGGCTACAGGGGTTCAAATCCCCTTGGGGTCATTTCTTCACTCGCGAATTTCACGCAATTTTTATAATTGCGCAATACCCGCGCGCCGTTGCGTGCATGATCATGGGCGTAATTCAAATGGCAGAAAAAATAAAACCATTTCGCATCCGGCCACCACGCGCAAAAATCGCCAAATTTCTTTGGCCCATCATTCGCATAATCACGGGCGTCTACCGCGTTGAACATGTGGTTGAGAAGTCGCACCAAATTGTGGGTGATGGAAAATTGATCGACGCGTTGAACCGCGCCACGCGCATGTACACGGATTGTTTGGCGGAGGACCGCGAGCGCATTCCAAAAACTGGCGCGCTGCTTGTGATGGCCAATCATCCAATGGGCGCGCCGGACACCCAGGTTATTTCCACGCTGATGGATTCAGTTCGAAGCGATGTGAAATTCATCGCCAACGAACTCTTGTGTCAAATTCCAGTTGTGGCGGAGCGTTCGCTGGGCGTGAAAATTATTGGCAAGTCAACCGTCGCCACCAACACGAACACGCTGCGCGAGGCGTTGCGTTGGCTTTCGAGCGGCGGATGTCTGTGCGTGTTTCCATCGGGCGAGGTGAGCCATAGCACATGGAGTCGTTGGCGCGCCGTGGACGGGTTGTGGCAAACGCAAATCGCAAAGTTAGCGCGCGTTACCCAGCCAGCCGTGTTGCCAGTGTTTATCGCGGGGCGAAATCCATGGTGGTTTCAACTGGCGGGGTTGATTCATCCAATGTTGCGCACGGTGTTGTTGGCGCATTGCTATCCACTTCAGTTTGGTCAAAAAATTTCTGTGGCGGTGGGCACGCCTATTCAAGCCAGCGAGTTTGCCGCCTATAAGAGCGACGCAGAATTGATTGGATATTTCCGCTTACGAACCTATGTGTTGCGCGCGCGGTTGGTTGAAAAAGCCGCGCGTTCCACTGCCGTGAACTACGCCACGCCGTTGCTGGAAAAACCGCAACACGCGCCGGAGGAACTGGCCGCGGAAATTTCTGGCTTGCCACAATCGGATCTGTTGCTCAAGCAAGGCGAGTGCGAAGTCTGGTGCACACAAAGCGACAAGATTCCATTGACCATGCTTGAAATTGGCCGCTTGCGTGAGGAGGCCTTTCGCGCCGTTGGTGAAGGCTCGGGCAAGGCGATTGATATTGATCGCTTCGATCGCTACTACCAACAATTGATCGTGTGGAACACGCGCACGCAAGAAGTCATGGGCGGCTATCGCATGGGCTTGACCGATGAAATTTTGGCCGCCCACGGAATTGATGGTCTGTACACCAGCACGCTGTTTGATTATTCGCCCAGCATGTTGAAATCGCTTGGGCCGGCGCTTGAACTGGGAAGAAGTTGGGTGGCGCGCGCGCATCAAAGGAAGCCATTGCCGTTGTTGTTGCTGTGGCGCGGAATTGCGCGCTTTGCTTTGCTGCGACCACAGTACGCAATCCTGCTTGGGCCGGTCAGTATTTCAGACGCCTATCAAAGCATGTCCAAGCGGCTCATCATGGCGTTTCTAAAAACGCATCACGCCATTGATCGATTCGCCAATGATGTGAAGCCAAAAAATCCTCCGGTGGTGGAGCCGTTTTTGGATTGGGACCCCGCGCACATGCACGCCGCGGTTCGCAATGTGAGCGATGTGGATCGACTTATTCAAGAAGTTGAGGCCCATGGCCGCAAGATGCCGGTGTTGCTGCGGCAATATCTCAAGCTGAACGCGCGTTTGATTGCCTTCAATGTGGACCCGGACTTTGGAAATGTGGTGGATGGGCTCATGTTCATGGACTTGCGGCAAATGTCCACGCGTATTCAGGATTATTACTTTGGCCACGAGCAGGCCGAGCAATACCGCGCGTTTCACAACAGAGCCGCCGCATCGGTTGCTTGAAGAGCGCGCTACGCAATGAGGTTCTTGAACCCTGCATGTGTTCGCAAGCGCGTGCCCGCTGATGCCAACTGAATTTAAAATTCGCCCCTTGCCGAATTGATCGCAAGGGGCGAGTATGCGCCCATGCAAGCGATCTCGGTGCAAAGCGCGCAAGGCCATTACGACATTCATGTTGGTGACGCGCTGCTGCCAAGCGTGGGCGCGGTCATTGCGCAAAAAATCCCAAAGGCTCGCGTGGCGGTGTTGGTGGTGGACCAGGCCGTTGAGCAGACATGGGCGCGCGAAGTTTTCGCATCGCTTGCGGCGGCGGGGTTGCGCGTGGTCACGCTTGTGGTGCATGCCAGCGAGGCCAATAAATCCATCGCGCAAGTTGAAAAAGTGTGGAGCTGCATGCTTGCAGAGCGAGTGCAACGCGGCGATGTGCTGTGCGCCATGGGCGGCGGAATTGTGGGCGATATGGCTGCATTTGCAGCGTCCACATATATGCGCGGCATTGCCACGGTGATGATTCCAACCACGCTGCTTGCCATGGTGGACGCGGCGATTGGGGGCAAGAGCGCGGTGAATCTTCCAATGCCCAGCGCCGCGCTTGATGCAGGTGTGAACAGTGGCGGCGCGAAAAACTCGCCACAAAGTTTGCCGACAAACTTGCCGACAAACTTGCCGACAAACTTGCCGACAAACTTGCCGACAAACTTGCCGACAAACTTGCCGACAAACTTGCCGACAAACTTGGCAAACAACTTGGCTAGCAATTTGGCAAAAAATATGGCGGGAACAATTTGCGCGCCCGCTTGGGTGGCGAGCGATGTTCGCACGCTGACAACGCTTTCCGCGCGCGAGTTTCGCAGCGGGCTTGCGGAGTGCGTGAAGCACGCGCTGCTGGCGGATGAATCCATGTTGTCATGGCTGGAAACTCACCGCGAAGGTTTGCGCGCCATGGATCCAGCGCGGCTTGTGGAACTTGTCCATCGATCAGCATCCGTGAAAGCCGCCATTGTTTCGCGCGACGAGCATGAGCAGGGCGAGCGCGCGCACCTGAACTTGGGCCACACATTTGCCCACGCCATTGAATCACTGTTGCACGGACAGGTTCACCATGGCGAGGCTGTTTCCGTTGGGTTGGTGGCCATGGCGGCGGCAAGTCAGGCGGCGGGTTGGTGGCCGGACGCCGATACATTTGCTCTTTCCAAGCGGCTGACTGATCTGGGTTTGCCCATCAAGGTGCCAGCCGCAGTTGATCGCGCGCAACTGAAAAACGCTATGAAACTAGACAAAAAGGGGCAATCTGGCGCAATTCGCTTGGTGCTTCTAAAGGGTCTTGGCCGCCCCGGCGTGCTTGACGCGGCAAGCGATCACGTGATTAACGCTGGTCTTGACGCCATTGGCGCTTGAGTAACGCGGCGCCACGGCGTGGCCAAATGCCTGGGCACAAAGCCCAAGAGCTGGTCCACAGAACTGGCCATGTGAACGGGCCATGTGAACGGGCTATGTGAACGGGCCATGTGAACGGGCTATGGGAACGGGGCATGTGAACGGGCCATGTGAACGGGCCATGTGAACGGGCCATGTGAACGGGGCATGTGAACGGGCTAATTGAACGGGGAAGAACTTGGAAGAACTTGGACCAAATCAACCGATAAAGCAGGGCACTCACGCGGAGCCGGAGGCTTCAAGTGTGTGCGACCCTCGGCCTGGGTTTGGCTGACTTTCTTGAAACGACCTGAGCAGGATGCGTAGCGTCGCAATTGTGAATCAGAAAGGTGGCTGTGGCAAAACCACAACCGCTATCAATTTGGCGGCAACACTGGCGGCAAAAAATCGCCGCACGCTTCTGGTGGACATGGATCCGCAAGGTCATTGCGGAATTGGTCTTGGTGTTCCAGAAGATCGAATTGAACATGGTTTGGCTGAGGCGTTGTTGGCCGATCCACCAGGCGGCGCGGATCCCGACGCGATGCTGTGGGAAGTTGCAAAAAATTTACGTTTGGCCCCAAGCACTCTTTCTCTTGCTGGCCTTGAAGCTGCGCGTGGCGGTCTGGCGCATTTACCCGACCGCGACGCGCGTCTTTCACAATTTCTTGATCGTGTGGCGGATCGATTTGATTGGTGCGTGATTGATTGCCCGCCAACCATTGGCTTGCTCACGTTCAACGCGTTGCGCGCCGCGGATGAGGCGATTATTCCAGTGGAAACTGGCTTCTTTTCGCTCAAAGGCAGCGAGCGCCAAGCCGCGGCGATTCAAGCCATGTCCACGCGTCTAGAGCGCGAATTGCCGCTGCGAATTTTGCCCACGCTGCACAGGCCAAGCGCCAAGTTGGCCACCGATTTGTTGGCGGCCATTGAGCGCCGCCACGGAATGCTCACCATGCCGCTTGTGATTCGTGAACATGAATCATTGCGCGAGGCCGCCGGCTTTGGTCAACCCATCACCGAGTACGCGCCGGGCTCGGAGGCGTGCCGTGATTTTATTTTGTTGGTGGAGTGGCTTGAAGCGAATCCAGTTGCGTGCACGCGTAAAAAAATAAATGCGGCGCTTGCTCCGCGCGGTGAACTTGCGCTGGATGATGCCGCACCTGTGAGCCCCGCGGCGACAAGTGGTGAGCGCATGGCGGATTTGTTGGCGCGCATTCGTCAACAAGCCAATGTGCCAAGCTCGCCCATGACGCCAGCCATGCCCGCTGAAAGCGTGACGAGGATTGAATCTCCAGTGAATGGAGATCAAAAATGAGCGAATTTGACGAGCGATTTGACCGTTTGACCTCGCTGTATTTGGGCGACACATCTTCTGCTGATGTCAACGAGACGCGCTATGAACCAGTCAAGCAAGCGCCGCCGCGCGAAAGTTTGATCACGCCGCTGCTTGCGGGAAATTTGCCGGTGATGGCGCACCCGTGGCTCACGCATGTCGCGGCCCGCTTGCGCGAGGGTCCAGCCGCCTTGCTTCGCATTGGCGCCGATGGAATTCAGTGCTCGCTGCTAGAGGCCAAAGGTCCCGCCGAAAGCGAGGACAAGGATTTCGCAGCGTGGCTATTGCGCGCCGCGGCCATGGTGCGCCATTGGTTCGTCACGCCCGCAACCAACCACGGCCCCGAAGAAATTGCCGTGATGGATGTGGAAGAAGTAGTCATCGCCTCTGGCGGTGACGAGGCCGCGACCGTTGCCGCGTATCAACTGGTGCGCAGGATTGTGGAATGCGCGCGCAAAAATAATCGCGTGCCTCCGCTCACTCCCATCGCAATGGTTGGCTGCTCAAACGAATCCGCGCACGAAGCTATTTCAACTATTTCCAAGGCGGCGCAAGCGTTTTTGCAACAGCCAGTTCCGTTGGCTGGAACATATCAACGGCTTGAGCGAACAAATGTGGCGCAGCAAGCTTTTTTCCCTGGCGGATTTTCTGTGGCGGAAATTTTCCAGGCCATCCGCGCCGCGGAAGAAACAGTGGATGGAAGTCGACGAGTGCAAGCGACCAAAAGCGTGGCGCCCACCAACGCCACACAAGCACCGCCGGCGCATTCTTCGGCGCATTCTTCGGCGCATTCAAGCGCCGCCATGAAGCAACCGCTTCAAGTGCAAATGCGACCTGGTTCATACGCCGCGATTATTTCCGGTTTGTGGCCCATTGCACTGTCTTATCCACACAACGTGTTGATTGAATTTGCAACCGACCAAGCAGGGCAGTTGCATGTCATCGCGCCAGTGGAGCAAGCCGCGGCCATTCGCCAAGCCGCCGCATGGGCGTTGCGCAACGCGTCATTGATTCGCTTAGGTTTCCCCGGCTTGGCCGCGGACCCGCTTCCAATTGTGGAGCGAATTATTTTCACCGACGCCACGCAAGCCGTTGACTGGCATCACTGCGGAGTCAGGCTTGACTTAGTCATTCGCGCGCACGAAAAGTTTGTGCATGTGTCGCTGAATGATGAGCGCACTTTGAAGCCTTGATCGCCCACGGCCATTGTTCATATTCACTGGCGCGCACAAATCATTCGCACGCGTGCAACCACTGGGCGTGAAACCTTCTACGCATTACAAATTTGGCAGCGAGGCCCGTAGCATGCGTAGCCAATTTTCACTGCGAAAACCAGCGATTTCCTGAGGTTGCAAGCCAGCTTGGGCAAGCGCCGTTTCGATCGCTGGCAAGTCCTCCGGACGCCGCGCGTTTACAGGACAATCTTCGGGGGTGAAGCCGCCATCAAAATCACTGCCCAGCGCAAGGCATTGCGCGCCGCCCACATCGCGGACATGTTTGATATGTCGCACAACATCATCCATGGTCGCCACGCGGTCATTGGCCAAAAACTTTCCATACAAATTCAAGCCGCACACGCCCTTGCGCGCGGCGATGGCGCGAATGGTTTCGTCAGTGATGTGCCGCTCATTTCCAGGCATAAGGCTGCGACAATTGGAATGACTTGAAGCGATCGAACCCTTGGAAAGCGCGATCACTTGCGCGCATGATTCATCCGACAAATGTGAAAGATCGTGGATCATGCCGACACTATCAAGGGCTTGAATCATTTGATGTCCAGCGGCGGTTAATTCGCCCGGCGCAGCGTTGCCGCCCGCGTAGCGCGAACCCTTGGCCCACGTCAGGCCAACCATGCGCACGCCTTGATCAAACCACCACTTGGCGCGCTCGGGCGACTCGATTGGATCCGCGCCTTCCATTAAAATAACGACACGCGTTGGACCCGCGGCATTCCATTGCAGTAAATCCGTTTGTGTGCGCACAATGCGAATCACTCCACGTGATTCAAGACCTTGATACAAACGCAATTGCAATCGCGCGGCGCGCGCCGCGGTGTCCACATCGTCAAAATTGGCGTAGCCCCACGCTTCATCGCAACCAACTTCAGTGAACAGCGTTGCGAAAACCATTTTGCATGAGCCCGCTCGCAGAGCAGGAAAATTCACGCCAAATCGAGAAGGTTCCGGTGATTGCGATTCAAGATCAATTCCTTGCATGGTCAAATATCCCAGATCAAGATGTCCATCAATACGATCGTGGGTTGCGGTGTTCGGCATAGGGGCATTCTGCCGTGTTGGGTGCGCGGTGTCTAGCGTACCGCGACTGTAGTTACACTCATGCGTCATGTCTGAAGTTGCCTCAATCAATTCATCGACCCGCGGATTGGTTTTACTTTTGGCGGCGGCGCTTCTTACGCCGTTGATTGTCGCCGCCACGCTCACGCCTGATCCGCGGGGACTTGGCACCCATCAACAACTTGGATTGCCAGTGTGCACGTGGCCCGCGGCGCTGGGAATTCCATGTCCAAGTTGCGGCATGACCACCGCATTCGCCTACGCCGCGCGCGCGGATTTGTCTAGAGCATTTGTGACGCAACCCATGGGGGCGTTGCTTGCCATTGCCGCGGCGATTGGATGCGTGGTGTCCCTGGGCGTGTCGTTGACGGGCTATCAATTTCAAAGATTGTTCGATCCGATTTTGAACAAGTGGTGTTTAAGCGCGGCGGTCCTGTTGTTTTTTGTGGCGTGGTTTTGGAAATTCTCCTGCATGCGGGGATGGACGTAATGAGGAGCATTATTTCAAAGCACGGATTGATGAGAGCGCAACTCGCTTTATGCGGTGCGCTGTGTCTTTGCTTGATCATGAGTTGTCAAATCATTGGTGTTGCATCCGCGATTGGTCAAAATATTGAGCGCGAGAAAAAAATTGAAGTGCTGGCCAAGTACGCGGGGTTGGACAATAAGAGCGTCGCCATTCTTGTGAAGGCTGATATGGGTACGGTCTACGAACATCCAACCGCCGTTTCAAATATTTCTTTTAATTTAGCGCAGCGGCTTCAGGAGAATGTTCCCGGAATCAAAATGATGGACCCGCGAGTTTGCATGAACTTTCAGCATCAAACACCAAATTGGTCTGCGCAACCACTTGGTCAGATTGCTGAAGAGTTGGACGTGGATCGTCTAGTCATACTTGATCTTTATGAATATCGCCTGAATCCAGCTGGAAATCGCTATCTTTGGGAAGGTGTGGCCGCGGGAAATATAGGCGTTGCCGAGCGCGATGGCTTGGATTCTGATCAAACAGTGGATCAATGGAATGTGTCAGCGCAGTTTCCTTTGGATGCGGGAGTGACTCGTGAGACCATGAGTATGGCTGTGGTGCAAAGGGGCCTCTTGACCACATTTGTTCGAAATTCTGCTTGGGTATTTTATGATCACATTGAAGAAAAGTATCCGGATGTCAAAAAATGAAAAATGAAATTCCAATCACACCAAGCTTGGCGGGGTTGATGCGCGCCATAGCGTTGTTGCCCATGGTCATTGTTGCTTCGTCATGCAACTTCCTGGTTCCCGCCGCATATATGATTGATGGGCCGCCTTCCATTGATGCTCAATACACGTTGCCAGATCAAAAGACCGTTGTCTTTGTGGATGACCGAACAAATATTCTTAGTCGGACACAATTGCGAGCGGTGATTGGCGACAAGGTTGCGACCGATTTAATGAAAAAAGGTTTGGTTACTGAAACGATCGCAAGCCGCGACGCGCTTTCGATTGCCCGCAAAGATGAGACGATTGAGAAACCAATGCCGATTAGTGAAATTGGTCAACGTGTTGGCGCAGAAACAATTATTTACGTGCAAATTCGGGAGTTTGCGCTTTCGGAGCCTGGTGGACTGGCGCGTCCTTCGGCGCTTGCAAGCGTAAAGGTGATCGATGTCACGGGGCGTTCTAGGCTGTATCCACCGGCAAGCGAACTGACTGGGCAATTGGTCACTACCAATATGCGCGAAGTGGAAAATGATTTATATCAAAGCACTTCGGGACGCCGACAAATTGAGGACACTCTTGCGGCGGAAATTGGAGCCGAGGTAGCAAAATTATTTTATAAGCACGAGACCACTGAACTAGGGAAAAATCTGGGTGTTCGTAAGTGAGTCTTGCGCCACGAATTGTTTGCGTGACGGATCCGTTGGGTCCTGGCGCTGGCACCTTGACAATGGCCACATGTTTGCAGGCGGTGAGCGCGTTACAAGATCAACGTGAAGACATAGCGGTTGATGTGGGTGTGCTGGGAATAAGCGACGCCGGAAAGCTTGCTGTTCAAGGCGGTATTTCTCCGGCGTGGCGAATTCCAGTGCCATGTGGAAATCTGCGTCTTGCGGAGCGTTCATTGGAAAGAATGTTTGATCGCCAACCCGCAAGTGTTGTGCTGGCGTTTGGAACGCGAGCGGCGCAGTTGGTTTCGCGACTAGCACAACATACGCCGTTGGTGGTTGTGCTAGATGCGCCATGCGAAGCGAAGCATGTGCGTCATGCCGAACTTTGCGAAGTGTTGTGTATGAGCGAGTATTTGGCCGATCAGGCAAGCGCGGCTGGTTGGCTTCCAATTCGAATTCGCTCGGTTTCCCCCGCAATGCCAACGTGGCAGCACGTTCCTTCAATGGATCGAAATTCATTACGCAGAGCATGGAGCGCTTGCGATGATGATTTTGTGATTGGCGTTTTGCCTTTGTCAGCGGATTCCGCGGACGCGTTGTTTGCGTTCCATGCAATGGGTCGATTCGTCATGGCTGGGCACGGCGCGCATTTGGTTCTTGATCCGAGTTTGGGTAACAGTCACGCGGTCCGCTCATTTGCGCGCAAATTGAATTTGAATGAACGTGTGCATTTTGATTCCGCGATCGCGTGCCCTTGGAAAATTTCGCCCGCGGTTGATTTGTGGGTTTCTTTACATGATTTTAAATACGACGAGACGGCGTTGCATCCTTGCTCGGCGGCCGCGTTGGGCGCGCCCATTTTGGCGCAAAGTGGAAGTTTCGCCGCGGCTGCAATCGAGCATCAAGTGGATGGACTGATCGCTGGCGAAGGGGTGAATGCCTGCGCCTTTGAAATGATTCACGCTGCGAAGAACCCCGCGTTGCTTGCAAAAATTGTGAGCGCGGCGCGCGTGAAGTATGCGACTAAAAATGTTCGTGCTGCCTTCGCGCTTGCTATTCGCGAAAGCGTGCAGCGTGTTTGTCCAGAGGCATTGGCCTAGTCGCCTGTGCTTGATCAATTTCCAGCGGATACAAAATTGGCCGCCGCGTCAACATAAAGCGATTTCAGCAAACTCACTGGCAAATTTTGTCCACGCATGCGCGGCGCATCGAGCGCGGTGAAATGTTTTGGGTCCACCATTGCAAGATCGGGATCCGCAATCGGGCTTTCGCCATCAAAGGCGCTTTCCCACATTGTTCGTAAAGCCCAATACCGACTGGCGTACAGATCAAACGCGTCTTCCGGGCGGCTGGCTTTGGCGGCCATCTCGCTCTTGGCTTCGCCCGCGGACATGTGTTCGTCGGTGGTGACAATGTCGCTTCCAAAAAGAATGCGTCCGCGGAAGCGCTCTAAAAATGTTTCAACCGCGCCTTGCGGATGTTTGGAAATTTCCCGCAACATCCATTTTGTGGCGCTGGTGTCCAAAAATAAATTGGGGTGGCGATCAAGAATTCCAGTAAGAAACTGCAGGTCTTCTGGCCATCCACCCATGTGCGCCGCAAGCCATGGAGCGGTGAACCGATCAAGCAATCTTTCAAGGGGAAGATATTGCGCGGACTTTGTTCCGTAACGCGCGGCGTCGCTGTAGCGAGTTTGAAACCATGTGTCGGGGTCGGCTATGTGCACCATGAGTGACATGCCCAAGCTGCTGGCTAATTCCATTGCGGCAACTCGCAGCGGCGCGTTCAGTTGAAACATGGTTGGATCGCCTGCTTCAATCGCCAAGTCAACGCTGCGCGGCGCCGCCCAAATTTTGCAAAGACGCGAACCCAGTTCGTGGTATTTCCCAATGCGCTCCAGAAATCCAGCGCCCAAAGAATGCTTGCGATCTTTGGAGGCGAAATCTGGAACGGCGATCAAGCGAAGTCGATCGCCAAGCTCCGCGCGCACCGCAGGCACTTGTTCCAAATAGGTCATGGACCAAATCGAGCCAATGCCATACAGGTCCATGGCCTCGCGCAGAATTGCGCAAGCGCGCGCGCCGTTGACATGCGAATGCGCGTCCGTGATGGCGAAGGGCAACTTGGTCAATTGCCCCGAAAGAGCGCGATAATTCCAGCCAAATCGATTGGATGGATTCACGCTGTGCTGCGACTGGATGGGTGTTGAATTCGCCACGCGATAAATCTTAGCGCGTGTTTCAATTTCACGACAAGAATTATCGCGCTCGGCGGGGGCGTGATTTACTTCGAGTGGCCAGACGCGCGCCCGCTGATTTTGTTTTTGGAGTTTGCGACTTGCGTTTTTTAGCCACGCTGTTCGTCGCAGCGCTTGGCAAAGTCGCGTTGCGGCCAGCGTGGTGAATGCATCCAATGTAAACCTCGTGGTCCGCTTCAATATCAAAGTGGCGCACAATTTCACAATCAAACCACGCTGTTGCGCGCAGCGGAACCGGCGCGCCCGACGGTGTCTTCAGGCATGGAATAGAAATCATTGGGTCTTGCGTATGTTCAGGAATTTGCTTGAACAGACGCGTGCATACTGGATCGTTCGCGGCGATCAAACACAATGCAAAGCCCCGTGAATCGCGAATGATTGGACTCAGTGGTTGACCTTTTTCAATGGCAACAACAAGCATGGGCGGCTGCGAAGCGACTTGTTGCACCCAACGCACCAGCGTGGCGCCGCGCATGTCGCCAAAGGCGCCAGTTAATAGAAAAACGCCGCTTGGAATTTGATCCAAAAGATCGCCAATGCCACAACGCTCGATCGGGGTCCAATCGTTTCTGGAAGCCATTGAACACACAATAACCCGAAATAAATTTATTTCTAGTGTAAATATAATAATTACAAGTATTTATATAAATATAGGACGCATTCTGGTGGGGTTTGTAATTGTTCTAAGACTAAAAATTTGAAGTTTTTATAGAAGAAGTGGGGCAAAGTGTTGCAAAGTGGGGAAATGAAGTTATGCTATCGCCACAGGTGCATCATGCTCTTCCTAGGCGAATTCGAACACTCACTCGATGCGAAACAGCGACTGGCTATTCCATCGGAAATTCGCAGTTGTTTGCCCGACGATGGCAACGACGCGGTGTTTGTCTCAGCGCCTGGGCCCAATGGATTTCTGTGGTTGTGGCCAGAAAAAATATTCGCGGATTTATCCAACGCGCTCGGCGGTTCATTGTTGGGCGACGAGGAAGTTCAAAATTTCGAGCGATTGCTCTTCAGTCAATCTTCGCGTTGTCCGCTGGACAAAGCGGGGCGGGTGCGCATTCCAGATCGAATGCTAGAACGCTTCGGATTGGCGGGAAACGTAATGATTCTTGGTGTTCGAGATCATTTGGAACTGTGCACCACGGACAAGTGGAAGGAAGAACGTGAACGACTTGAGCCCGCCGCCCCGGATATTTGGCGACGCGCTCGCGAGACAATTCGAAACAGACCTTCGAGTTGATCTTTGGAATGACTTTTAATCCGTCGCATTGCGCGGCGGTTTGATTCAAGACTTGCGTTGATGCCAAGGATGGCCCAACGCGGGAGAGCAACGAATGGTCACCCTCACTGCGCCAAGGACGGCGAAGTGAGAGCCATTCGAAAAGAACAAACGAGCCAGGGACGGCTCGTTGAGAAGGGTTTGATCCGCCAAGGATGGCGGGAAGGACTCTAGAACCCTGTTTTTGGGGTTCTATCCGTCGTCGCCCCCGTACCGAGACCCGGTACGGGGGCGTTTTGTATTTGAAATGCACAGTGTTTGGGTAGACTCATCGTTCGGGAATTCCCGAAAGGCAGACTTGATCGCACGGATTCGCGGAGGCTCGGAGCACCGCAGCGAGATGGTCTAAGGCAATGAGGTCCTAAGCAATGTTGGTCATTACCCGTAAAGAAGGTCAAGAAGTTGTGATCGGCGATCCCAAGGCTCCGCTTGGAATTGTTCGCATCGCATCTATCAAAGGCGACCGAGTCCGAATTGCCTTTGAGTTTCCGCGCGAGATTCCTGTGCATCGACGCGAAGTCGCTGATCAAATTAACTTGGGCGAGTCTGGCGAAGACGGCGGTCCTATTGGCTGACAAATTCGCCCAACCTTGGGCGGCGAAACTACCTAACAATTTGAATGCGGGCTTGAATGTCTTTCTTCTATTGACATAGGTTCAAGAAGCAACGCGCGTTGTTGATGGCAAGTATTCGCCGCTAGACTTGCACCATGAAATTGCATTCATGTGGATGGACTTCGATTGCGCGTGAGTTTGCCCCGACTACTTTGAACACGCGGTTTGCCCAACACATTTCAAATTCATTTGGCCAAGTGTGGTTGCACATATTTGCCCTTGGAATGGTGATTTGCGTAGTGAGCGCGTGCGCGGTTTCGGCGGGCAAAGATCCAATGAAATCGCTTTCAAACCCCGAGTCATTGCCAGTAGTTCAAATGGCGGCAATGGAAAAACTGGATGAGTCGCCAACGCCCGCGTACATCTCGGCGTTGAAGCGCATGATGTGGCAACCAGGATTTTCCGAGGAGACACGCTTGGCGGCGTTTGAACGATTGGTGAAATTGGACCAGGCAGGGCTGAAAGAAATTCTGCGGCTTCAATTACCCAAGATGCAAGCGTTGGCTTGGCGGCGCACATTGTGTGAACAAATCGCCGCTCGGCATTGGGTTGACATGACGCCCACACTTGTGCGCGCGTGGAGCGTTCCAATGGCGGCGTGGATTCAAGATGACAAGGAGCGACCGGAACGCATAGCCATTGAACAACTGAACGGCAATGTGCAACTCACGGATGTGCTAGTGAAGATGTTGGTGAATTCGGATCCGATTACTGAGGCGAACCTGAGATTGCGTTGTTGGGAAATGCTGCAAAAACTTGGGCAGCGAGAGCTCTTGGTGAAGTTGCTTTCGGACGCCACGGTTAAGCCAGATGATCGATTGCTTTCTAATTTGCGTAGTTGCGCTGGCGAACTTGGAATTGTGCCAACCACCAAAGAGGAAATTTTATGGTTGCAAGCGTTGCTTGATACGAAAAATTTAGCATTTTGGGAGCAAGCAAAAACCGCCAGCATGCAGTTGCCACCCGAGGTGCGTCTGAAATTGGAGATTCGCGAATTACCAATCGCGGTGGCTGCGTTCAAATTCAAGCCTGAATTGCTTGCAAAAACGCCGCCAGAGTTGTATCAAATAGTCGATGTTCGGCGTCAAGCAAAAGGCTCGCGCATTGTCAGTCCAAATTTCGAGGGCTACGGTGGGGAGCACACGGAAAATTTGTATCTGATGCGCGACAAACTTTCATGGGGCGACTTGGCGTCCATGGCTATCGCTATGGAAATTTTTGACTCGCCCATTCTGCGCCAGCAAATGTTTGATCTTGCCGATCGGGACATGGCGGATCGTGACACGGAATTCGGGGGCGTCATTCGCATCAAGAGCGATGGGAAACCAGCCATTGATGAAATGAAACCGCGAGTGCAAGGAAATGATTTGCGCTATGAGGCTTCACAAAAAATGTTTGACAACGCCTATACGGGGTTGTTTCATTTTCATTTGCATTGCCAAAGTTATGACAACACCCAATACTCCGGCCCGCATTTGGGCGACTTCGACTATGCCGAAAGCACGCGAGCCAATTGCCTTGTTTTTACCTTTGTTTCACGCAAAGAATTGAATGTGGATTTTTATCGACATGGACCAATGGTGGTTGATTTAGGATGCATCAAGCGTCCAGGGAAAGATGGTTGAACATGCAATTCACCAAGATGCATGGACTTCAAAATGATTACATTTACATAGATGTCTTTCAAGAGCGGGTTGCAAATCCTGCCGCGTTGGCGCGCGCGGTCAGCGATCGCCACGCCGGCATTGGAAGCGATGGATTGATTTTGATTGGCCCCTCCGAAGCGCATGTCGATGCCGATGTGCGCATGCGAATCTTTAACGCCGATGGCGGCGAGGCGCAAATGTGTGGCAATGGAATTCGCTGTGTCGCCAAGTTTGCCATTGAGCGCGGGTTGGCCAGCCGCAATCCGCTGCGCATTCAAACTGGCCGGGGAACATTGCTGGTGTCTTGGCGCGCGGATACCCATGGGAAGGTGCAAGAGATAACAGTGGACATGGGATTGCCAATTTTAAAAATGGTGCAAATTCCTGCGCAAATAGAAGGCTTTTCCGCTCAAGCCCAAGTGGTTGGCGTGTCTTTGCCAGCATCATGGTGGGCATTTGACCGTGCTTCAAATTGGAAACATGCTTGTGGTTGTGATGGAAAGTTGTCGCTTGTCAGCATGGGAAATCCACACGCAATTTTTTGGTGCGAGGATGTTTCAAAAGTTCCACTTGAAATTGTCGGTCCAAGTTTGGAACACCACTCAACATTTCCAGAGCGGGTCAATATTCAATTTGCTCAGCCAGTGGGAAAGAACAGCGTGAAGGTTCGAACTTGGGAGCGCGGCAGCGGCATGACGCAGGCGTGTGGCACCGGCGCGTGCGCGGTGGTTGTAGCCGGTGTGCTTGAAGCAAAGTTGTCAGCGAAATGCGAAGTTGTGTTGCCTGGCGGCGCGTTGCAAGTGGAGTGGGCGGGTCTTGGACATTCGGTCATCATGACTGGTCCAGCCGTCGAAGTGTGCCGCGGAGAATTGTCCAACGAACTGCTTCAGAAAGCCATATAAATGCCTTTGCAATCAATCGAAAATGAAATTGTCCATAGTGTCCGCGCCCAGCAATCTGCCATGGAGAATCGACTTGCAGAAATGGTTGCCATTGCAACTGGACGTGATCATGAGGTCGGTTTGAATTCCATGCGCGCGTTGTTGAGCGCCAGATTGAAATCCATGGGCGCGCAAGTCAGCGAGTTGGCCGCGGCGCCACGGGCAGCATGGATCACGGGCAATGACGGCGTTGACAACGGTTCGCCAACATTGGTCGCGCGGCATGTTCAAGGTCGAAGTGGTCCCACGCTGTTGATCGCCGGCCATATGGACACGGTGCATGATCCCTTGGGAGCATTTCAAAAACTTTCGCGGCTAGAACACAAACGCGCCACGGGTCCCGGCGCTGCGGACATGAAGGGCGGACTTGAAGTGGCGCTAAGCGCTTTGGAAGCGCTGGAAAAATACGCTCCAACAGTGCGCTGGATATTTGTTATTAACGCCGACGAGGAGGCAGGAAGTTTTCGCTCCGCGGCGCACTTGGCGCAGATCGCCAAGGAATGTGACGCCGGATTTATTGTGGAGCCCGCGCTGCCCAATGGCGGGCTTGTAGTAGAGCGACCTGGCAGTGGGCAATTTATGATCGATGTGGTTGGCCGCGCCGCGCATTCGGGGCGCGATTTTGCCAATGGCATTAGTGCCGTAAACGCGCTTGCGCAAAGCATTCTCAAAGCAGCAAGCCTGAGTGATGTGGTGCGTCAACGTATTGTGAATATTGGTCCACTGCAAGGCGGCGACGCCACAAATATTGTCGCTGATCACGCGCGCGCTTGGGGCAATATTCGTTTTGCAAGCGACAGTGAAGGCGAGCAACTAGCCGCTGCGATTCAAACCTTAGCCTGTGGTGACGCCCAGAATTTGCCGCGAATTACGGTGGAAATGGCTTTCAATCGGCCACCCAAACCACGCACCGCGCAAGTTTCATTTCTGGCGGACATTGCCCTGGCAGTTGGGAAAGACTTGGGCTTGCAACTTTCAACTGGAAAGACTGGTGGCGTAAGCGACGCCAATTTAATTCAGGCCGCGGGTGTTCCTTGCTTGGATGGTTTGGGCGTGCGCGGCGGCAATCTGCATAGAACCGATGAGTTCATTGAACTTGATAGTTTGTCGGAGCGTGCCACGCTGTTGGCGCTGTTGTTGCTGAGAGTCTCCGCGGATACGGGGGGAAAATTATCGCGTGGTTCGTAATTGCCCGTGGCATGTCCGTGGTGCAGATTTCAAAGTCATAATGTGTCTAGACCAAGAATTGTGCGCGGGTTTGGATCTTTAACCAATATCTTTTTTCTCTTGGCGACTCGCGCCCACTCGGCCTATGAGGGTCGTGAGCGTTTGGCAGACATCGTCTATTTCGCCCTCGGAAATGGTCTCGTAAAAAGGCAACGCGATGGTTCTGTGACTGAGGCGTTCGGCCAGCGGAAAGTCGCCAATTTGATGGCGTGTAATTTTTCGCACATGGGGCAGCAGCGCGGCGCAAGGCCACCAATCCGCGGCGCCAATGTCAACGCGATGCATGCCATCAATGATTTGATCACGGTCGTCTTTGGTGAAGCGATCGGACAGGCGAACCACAAAGTTAGACCAGCTCATTGTGCAGTCTTGAGGGGGATTCAGCAGCAAAATGTCGGATTCGCCACCAAGACGCTTGGTGTAACTCTGCGCCACCTCGGCGCGCCGTGCGATGGTTTGATCAAGTCGTTGCAACTGACTGAGCCCCAGCGCCGCGTTCATTTCTGGAAGGCGGCCGTCGTAGCCGTCGTAGACATGCTCCATTTTAGTTCCCAGATCCATGGATTGATGTGGGAATGAAATTCGATCGACCCGTCCTTGGTGACGCATTGCGCGGCACGTGGCGGCAAGGTGATCATCATGCGTAACAATCATGCCGCCTTCGCCCGTGGTGATTGGCCGGCTGGCAAAAAAACCGAAGCACGCAATGCGGCCAAAGCGTCCGACATTGTCCGCGCCGTATGTGGAACCAAGTCCCTCGGTTCCATTTTCAATCATGGGAATTTCAAGACGCGAGCACAATGCGATCAGATCGGGAAAGCCGGCAGGGTTGCCAAATGTTTCCGCCACCAACATGGCGCGGGTTTTTGGTGTGACCTTGCTCTCGGCGGCGGTTGGATCCATGTTCATTGTGCTCGGATTGATATCCACAAAAACTGGAGTGGCCCCGACATGCAAAACGGAATTCACATTGGCGCTGTAGGCGAAGGCGCTGACAAGAATCTCGTCACCCGGACACATGCCTAGCGCGCGCAATGAAATTTCAATGGCAAGCGAGCCGGAATTCACGCCAATAGCGTGGGGGCGGCGGGTTTTGTGGGCCATTTGCCGCTCAAATTCAAGCAGTTTGGGACCCATCGTTCCACAGCCGGAGCGCAGTGATTGCAGCACGGAATCAAAATCTGTTTGCGTGAAGTTGGGTTTGTAAAGAGGAATCACAAGTTTTTCTCCATGAGAAGAGATTTAAAAATTGTAGTAACAGCGAATGGCTTTGCATGCTTTAACGGGTCAATTGTGCAATGGCATCTTTTTCCCGCTTAGTGTATTTGAGATAGAGCCAGGCGGCTTGGATTTGCGATGATTCGTCCACTTTGCCGCCGCCAGAAGCGATTGATCCAAGCTCGACAATTTCATTCGAGGTCAGTGGGGTAAAATTCTTTGCGAGCGCCAGAAGCGCCATGGAGTCCCCGCGTCGAGGAAGTTTCCCCCGGATGTTGCGCGCAAACGCGGCGGCACTTGCGTCGGATGAATCGGCAACGATGGACATGGCGATCTCTAAAAGTTGCACATTCTTTTCAGAGTTTTGCAGTATGTAAGTGAGAAGTTCTGGCTGCGCAGCGGGCATGCGCAAAAGTTGTTGCACCGCTTGTATGGTGGAAATTTGATCTTCGGAGCGAATGACGTTGTTCTTGCAGACGCGCGCGAGCACTTTGAAGAGCAACGGACGAGAAAATTCTGGTGGTAAAGTTGGGGTAATATTCAGCACATATGCAGTTGTGGAGCGATTTCCGTTTTCAAGTAAAGCGGCCAACGCGCTCGCTTGATTGGCCGGCGCAGTTCCAATGGCGGCACCCGCGGTGGCCATGGCTTCCACAAGTGGATCACCATTTCGCAACTGCTCAAAGTCGGCTGCTTGCATTCCCTTTTTCGCGGTCAGCATCAACAAACCCATCCGAACCAAGTTGGATTGCGAACGATCTGTTTTAATTTTTTCAAGCAAGAGCTCTCGACCTGCCTCGGGTACAACACTCACGGCGGTGGCAATGGCTGCCATTCGATCTGGGCCGGTTGATGTGTTGGTGAGCTCCAGCAATGGCCGCGCCGCGGCGACAATGTGATATTGACGCGCCGCGTTGGCGAGTTGCGTTAGCAACGCTGTCCGATCATCAGGGGTAAGTTGCGAGCATGTTCGTAAAAATCTTTGCCAACCACCTTCGTCCGCGCGCTCCAATAAAAGCATAGACGCCAGGCCCGCCACTTCTGCGGCGGGATCCGCAGGCGCGTCAGCCAGAAGTGATTTATCCCACGGTTGCCCTTGTCGATTAAGTTCGGCAACAAGCAGTGTTCGTTCGTAGTTTGTTAGATCGGTCGATTTAAAAAGTCCATTGAGCGCCGCGGGTTTTAGCAAATCAAGCCCCAATGCCTCGGTGATCAGAATGCGTCGTAGCGCCGGGTCATTCAACTGAATCACCCGCGCCGCGTCCAAACTTTTGTCGGCGCTAACCAGGGCTATTCCCATGAATCCATCGACACGTAGCGCCACATCTTTTTGCGTGGTCAAAGATTCAAATAACGGATTCATGGCTGGATCATTAAGCAACCGCAGCGACAACCAACGAAAGTGTTGAATGCCAGTGGTGCTTGGATACATTGCTTTTTGAATTTGAGTGACAGCGGTTTCGTAGGGGTCAGCGTGCGCATATTGGGCGCTGGCCATGGGCGAGAAAAACCATAGTGCCGCTAAAAGTAAAGTGACCGAGAATTTCATGTGGTGAGTGTATCCGCATCGCTTTCGATTTGGTGAAGCAGCCCGCTCATTCACATTGAGAAATGTAAAATGCGCTTTATGCGCGGCGCTTTCGCGAGGCATCTCGCAGCGTGTGCCGAAGGCGCTCAAGAAGTTCCACAATCATGCATTCGCCAGCGGCGCCCGCATCGACCATCGCCTTGTCTTGAATCAGCGCGTCGACACGGATGGCGCTGGCGTGAATGGACGAGTGCGAGTTTCGCTTCAGCGCCCGCGCGATTTCAGGAAAACTCATGACGGTATGGTGTCGCGCCAACCAAGCGATCAGCGCGCGCGCCAAGGTGACGCGTCGATGCCGACTGGCTCCTTCAAGTTGCTCCGCGTCAACGCCAGTGAGCGAACATACTTGATCAATGATCTCGCTGATGCGCACAGGATTGGTGCCGCGGTTGACTTCTTCGCGTCGAAAGAGCGAATCAATCACGCCGCAGGAAATTTCATTGGACGCGTGCTGGCTTGAATTTGGATTTGCGTTGGAGTCCGCGTTCTGGGTGAGACGCAACGCCTCCAGAGTGGAGATGGCGCCCTCAATTTCGCGCGCGCCACTGACGCAGTGGCAAGCGATGGAGTCAACCGCCTCATTGGAAAGCACAATGGATTTACGCAGCGCCGCGGATTTCACCAACGCTCGCCGCAGCGCAAGGTCTGGAGCGTCAATACGTACCACCATTCCCGCGAGCATGCGGCTGATGATTGATTGACTTAGTCGGCGCACAAGATGAGGGTGCTCATCGGAGGCGAGCACCACTTGTGATCCCGCAAGTTGCACCGCATCAAGAGTGTGTACAAACTCGGTCTGGGTGGCGGTCTTGCCCGCCAGAAAATGTACGTCGTCAATCGCCAATACATCCACGCGTCGAACACGCACGCGAAATGCGTCAATGGTTCCATGGCGAACGGATTGAATGTATTCGTTGGTGAATTGCTCGGCCGTGACATAGCGAACGCGTTGCTGCGTGCGCGACTCGCGTCGACGACGGCAGAGCGCCTGCAACAAATGAGATTTTCCCACGCCGCACCTTCCGTGAATGACCAGGCAATTTCCAATGATGTTGCTGGTGGCAAATGTGCTGGCGGCGTCAAACGCCATTTGATTGGTTGGACCCACCACAAAATCTTCCAAGCGACGCCACGCTTGCGTGGTGTGGGCGCGGGCCAACGGAGGCGCGCCCAGGTGTCGCACCGAAGCAGGAACGCAGGTGTCGCTAGCGGCAGCGGGGGCTTCTAGTCTGTGCGGTGATGAAGCCACCACCACGCGCAGGTCGAAATCGTCTCGTCCAAGCGCTTCTTGCGAGACGGCGCGCAGGTCGCTGCCGAAATTCTTGCGAATCCAATCCGCGGCGAATGAACTTTCCACTTCAACAGCCAGCTTTCCACTTTCCACGCGCACCGTGGACGCCGAATCAAACCATATGTCCGCACGTCGATTGCCCAGCCGCTCACTGAGCAGGCCGCGAATTCGACTGGGTAATTCCAAAGTGCGTTCTGGGGACACGGGCGGGCAACTCCAAGAAATTGTAGACACGGGCGAATTTCAAACACGGCGATCAAGCGAACGCACCCAATCAAGTCAAGCCAATTCAGTGGAACCACACGCGCATAGGACAGCCAACCGAATTGAGTTCAGTTGTTCCCCATCGTGCGTGGCGTCATCCGTTCCTAGGCCGCGGCGAACTTGTGGTTCGTCGCAAACTATTCCGCGTCCTGCGAAGTCAGTGCAGAGTAGTGTGAGTTTTTTGTTATGCAAGGGATAAATTGCATTGAAAATGTTCCATGCTTGCAAAGCCTTGCAGTTGTTGGAGTTCATAGAAAATAAAACTTGTACACCTCTATTTATTCACAACTGTCAACATCATGTGGAGTATTTCAAACTTGACAAAGCAAGCGCCACCCTGCGACTAATTACGCGGAAACCTCTGGAGACATACAGGCGCAAAGCAGGGGAATTACGCTCATCAACTGCCAGCAGAATGCTGCGTTCACAATGTTTTGCAGCAAGAAACAAGGTGTGATCAAGCAAATGCGCGCCAAACCCCTGGCCACGCGCGAATTTTGCCAAACCAAAGTACGCAATCTCAAGGCAATCCGCGGTGGGAGTGCGATTGACCATGGAAACACCCGCGTTGACGCCGTTAATCTGCAAGACGGTCCACAGTTGTTGATCAAAATTTCCGCCGCGTCGGTGGCCATCTAAAATATCTTTTTCATGGCGCAACTTTGACAAGCCAGGGCAGTCCAGTGAATCCACATAGGTCGCGCGCAACAACGCCAGCATGTCCGCATCGGCAATAGATTGTGAAGTCAGCGCAACATTTGCGATTGGATGTGGCGCCTTGGCGTTGCGCGAGTTGTTGCGTTCCATGGACACCAGCACAGCGAGATCAAGAAACCCAGCGGCTTTGAGAACGCCAAGCTCCAAATCATCGTTGGACTCCGCCAAAAATTGAATGAGGTCAATGTTCCCAGGGCCCAACGCGTGGCGCGTCATGGCTTGAATCAGCGCCACCATTTCACTGGCCTGTTCGCGTCCTTGAATGGGCGAAATGGCCAAAGCGGCGGTGCGGCCGGGATTACTTGCCAAAAGTCCAGCGGCCACCAGCATTCCACGGGCATCAACCCGTTTCCATAAGTCCTGTAGCGACAAACCCTCCCGATTTGCCTCTTTCAGAAATCGACTACTTTCGGCGCGCCGCTTTCCCAGCAGTTTTTCCAGAACCATCAGGCGCTCGGCGGGCAATGCGGGCCGCGAACGGGCATCGTTTGACTGGGTGGAACTCACGGAATTAGCCTAGCACCAATTCAATGTTTCTTGCGTATTGGTTACCATGACCCAAATGCTTTCCATTGTATTTCTTTTGATGTTTGCGATCGATGCCACCATTCCACAAGATGCCGGCGCCCAGCCGCCAGCCGCGAAGTCCTCCGCGGGGCGCGTTCGCAATGCAGATCAATGGGACCTTGAATACCAAGCTGGACCTTTGCGATTGTTCAAAGATGGCGAATCGGGCGAGGCATTTTGGTACGCCACATACACAATTATCAATCGAACCAGTCGTGATCGAAGCATAGCTCCGCAGTGGGATATTCTTGACGAAGAGGGGCGCCTCTTCAGCGCGGGAGAGGGTGTTCCACGCCGTGTGCAGCGCGCGGTGCAAACATTGTTGGCCAATCCGTTGCATGAAGATCAAACCGCCGTCATTGGCGAGATTATGACTGGCGAGGAAAATGCAAAGAGCGGAGTTGCCATTTGGAAAGTTGGTCCCGAAGTGCGACGCTTCTCTATCTTGGTATCTGGTCTTTCCAACATAAAGAAACCATCGGAAGATCCAGTGACCAAGAAGCCAATTTCATTAAAGAAGACGCGTCGCATTGATTATCAAATGGCATGCGATCGAGCCGCCCTGATTGGCGAGGTACCCATGGTTCCCGCTGGCGCCGAGCAGAATCCGCGCTGGATCATGCGCTAAGCGTGATGCATGGCATTTCTTGCTTTGAATGGTTTTTTGCCTATATTTCGCCTGTATTTTGCCGGTGTTGAAAGTGGCGCCATTGTCAGAAGCGCGTGCAAAGTGAAATGCGCAATCAGGGCTTGGCGAAAGCGCGAATGTTCGCTAAACTGCCCGACCTAGAATTTCTGGCAACGCATTTGAAGGAACCAAACTATGGCACACAAAAAAGGTCAAGGCTCAACTGAAAACGGTCGCGACTCCAACGCGCAACACTTGGGCATCAAACTCTATGGCGGTCAAGCTGCCCGAACTGGCTGCATCATTCTGCATCAGCGCGGCACCAAGTGGAAGCCAGGCAAGAACGCGTTCCGCGCCAAGGACGACGCCATCATGGCGGGCGCCGATGGCAAGGTTGCGTTTCGCGGACGTTTTGTCGACATTCTTCCGTCAAACTAAATTTTACACATTGTGGTTGCTCCAGCACTTTGGTTTAAGACTTTGGGCCAACCACATTTGACCCTTAGGGTCGGATAGATGAAACATGCTTGTTGATCGTGCGCAAATCATGGTGCGATCTGGCAAGGGCGGCAATGGCGCTAGCCACATGCGCCACGAAAAATCCAATCCCAAAGCGGGTCCCGACGGCGGCGACGGTGGTGACGGCGGCTCCATTACAATTGTGACCGACGCGCACTTGGACACGCTGCTTGCGTTTCGATATCAACGACATTTCTTTGCGACTGATGGCGAGAAGGGGCTTTCCAAAAGTTGCCACGGTGCCAACGGAAATTCCGTGATTGTGCGGGTGCCGTGTGGCACGCTGGTGTTTGACGACACCAGCGGCGAGTTGTTGTGCGACATGGTGCAGCCTGATCAAGAATTGGTCGTGGCCAAAGGCGGCAAAGGTGGTCTTGGCAACGAGAATTTTAAAACCAGCACGCATCAATCGCCCGCGGAGTTCACGCCCGGCGAGCCCGCCATTGAGCGCATGTTGCGCTTTGAATTGAAATTGATCGCCGATGTTGGCTTGGTTGGTTTGCCCAACGCCGGTAAAAGCACAATGCTGTGCGCTTTAACGCGCGCCGAGGCCAAGATTGGCGCCTATCCATTCACCACGCTTTCGCCGCAACTTGGCATTGCTGAATTGCCAGGCGATCGGCGTCTTGTGTTCGCGGATTTGCCAGGCTTAATCGAGGGCGCATCCGAAGGCGCCGGCTTGGGATATGAATTTCTGCGCCACATTGAGCGCACGCGTGTCATCTTGCATTTGGTGGACATGGTTCCCGATGATGGTTCTGATCCGATTGCCAATGTGGAGTTGATCCGCAATGAGCTTGCGGTATTCAGCGCCGAACTTGGTTCCAAGCCCGAGTTGTTGGTGTTGAACAAAGTGGATTTAATTCCGGAGGCGGAGCGCGCCAAGAAAGTCATGAAAATGTGCAACGCGTTGCGCGTGCCCGCGGCGCGGCGCGTGGTGGTCAGCGGCGCCACGGGCGAAGGCTTGCGCGACATGCTTGAGGCGTGTTGGAAACTTGCGGAGCATGATGTGGCCGCTCCGTGGCGCGCGATTTCTTAAAACATTTTTGTTGTTGAATGCGCTCGCTGAAAATAATCGCCGTGTTTTTGGCGCAATCGACATTGAATCAAAGGCGCGCGAATCAATCGCCGTGTTTTTGGCGCAATCGACATTGAATCAAAGGCGCGCGAATCAATCGCCGTGTTTTTGGCGCAATCGACATTGAATCAAAGGCGCGCGAATCAATCGCCGTGTTTTTGGCGCAATCGACCTGAAAGCCGCAGCAAAAGTTGCACGCGCTCAAATTCATTCAGCCACTCTTGCAGCGCTTGCGCGCCTTCATCCGCGGGAAGGGCCACGCCTGGAATGGCGCACGAGGGACCAAGTTGCTTGCGCGCCGAGGCGCGGTAGCCGCTTAATGTGCGATCGCCAAGCATGGAGACAAATGCAAAATCCTCCGCCATCCACACCACCACGGGAACGCGCGCGCCGCCGCAGACTTTGGTGTGCTCGGTCAGATCAGGACGCGCGTCACGGTCAATCCAACGCAAATCAATCTGCGGACACGCTTTGGCAATGGCGTGAAGCATGGGGCCTTGCTGCGCGCAGTCGCCGCACCACACGCCGCTCACCACAAGGACTGGCATGTGGCGCACGAAAGATTTCAACAATGTTTCCTGCGCGCTGGTGATGTGCACGCTTTTTTCCACACTGCGCCACGCGCCGGCGCGGCCGGGATCAGTTTCTAAATAGCGGTCGTAGGGCAGTGATTGTTCAAATGCGCTTTGCAAAAGGGTTGCGTTCATGGTTCAAGGGTATGCAATCACGAAAAAAGAATCGAGCGTGAAATTACGGGGGATTCATTTGAAAGGCGATAAAATTGAAGTGAATGCGTTTATGTGGCTGGCGCAAGCGTTCAGAACCACAATCACATTATGAAATTGATTCACACGGATGGTGTTTGTGGCAAGCGCAATTTATTCGCTTGGCGTGGCGGCGCTGGATTTGGCGGCCACTTTGGTCTTGCGGGTCCAGCGCGATGTGTCATCTGGTGAGCCCACGGCGAAAGCAAGTTTGGCGGCCGACGCCAGCAATTCCGCGCGCGTGCGGATAAGCGTTGAGCGTGCGGTGAACAGCGCGGATTCCGCGGAGAGGACATTGTTGATATTGCTTAACCCGTTCACGTAGGACTCAAACACGGAGTCGTAGGAATCCTGACTGGCCTTAAGCAGCGATTCACCGAATGCGAATTGCTTGATGGCGGCAAGATGCACAAAGTAGGAGTCCCACACTTCGCTCGAAGCTTCAAGGCGCAACTTTTCAAGTTCGGCGGCGGCAACGGCGCGGTCGGCGCGCGCTTGACGCACGGCGTTGGTGCGCTCAAAACCATCAAAAAGCAACCAAGAACCGTTCAGGCCAGCGGCGTACTCGGGTCCCCAGAAATTTTGGTTGATGGGGGCTTCACCAGAGGTGGTTTGTCCCTTGTACCAAAAGCGAGTTTGTCCAACCATGCCGCCCACGTTCACAATGGGCAAGAATTGCGCCTCGGCAAGTTTAATGTCCGCGTCGGCGCCACGCACTCTTTCAACAGCGGCAAGCAAATCGGGGCGACGACGAATGGATGTTCGAATTAACTCATCCACTTGCGCGCTCATGTTTTCTGGAAGTGCAAGGCGCTGCAAACTTGTGATTTTAATTTCTGTTTCGGCGGACAAGCCAACGCGACGCGCCAATGTGGATTGCGCGTCGAAGGTGGCGCTGCTTGAGGCTTCAAGCGCGAATTGCGCCTGCGTGAATTGTTGTTTGGCCAGAAGCATTTCAGGGCGCGTGGCCAATCCAACCAACAGGCGATCTTCGACAGCCTCCAATTGCACGCGCGCGGTTTCTAGATTTTGCTCCGCGGTTTCTTGCAACGCAATTTTTGCGTCCACGCTGAAATAGGCGTCTTGCACTTCAAAGATTACTTTTTGAATGCCGCGGTTGAACGAATAGTTGGACGCCATCAAGGCGCGGCGCGCTGATTCAGTTTGCGCGTCGCGGCGGCCGAAATCCACCAAAATCCACGCCAAATTCAATGAGCCTTGGATTTGTGAACCGGTGTTGGTGAATCGTTCCGTGTTGATGTAGGTGACCTGCTGCACATAGCCGCCAAAGCCGGAGGCGGAAAGGGTGGGCAGATACAAACTTTCAATGCGGCCAAGTTGCGCCGCGCGCGATTTGGCCTTCAGCCACTCGCCGCGAGTGGTTGGATTGTTCTCCAGCGCAAATTCAACAAGCGACGGCAAATTGTTGGGGCCATCTTTTGGCAGCGCTTGGAATTGTTTTTCCGCTTCGGTTTCCGCGCGGCCCTTGGCGTCTTGCGGAGAATTTTTATCTGTGTCCAAGTTCCAAGGCGTTGACGAGGATTCCGAAACAAGTTTTTCAAATCGCTCCTCGTTCCACGGGTCGTCGCTCTTGCAGGCGTTCAAGCCAACAAGCGCGCTGCCAATCAGCGAAGCGGTAGAGAAGCGTTTAAGAAAGCGGAATTGCATTGATAACGGGATCGTAGCGTGGCACAGCAAATCTGGCATCTAAAAATTTCAAAGGTGGCGCCTTGCGTGGTTTAAGATTTGGTTGTCTTACGCTCTTGCAGCGCCGCGGCGTGAAGGCGGCGCAGGGTGTCAAAGGCTTGCAGGGGCGTGAGCTGATTCAGGTCTACGGATTGAAGATCTGTGAGCGTTTGGCTAGGTAGATACGTTGGTATTTGAAGGTGTTTTTCCATGTTTTTGTGAGTAGCGGGTTGGCGTGCTTGCGTGTCAGGCTCACGCAGTTGCCAGAACAAATCGGGGGCTTGCGTGGAGGCGGCAGCGGCAGAGGGGGTGGGGGCGGGTGTTGGTTCTTTGGCGCTCTTGCCCGCGCGCTTTATTTTTTCGGGGGCCGAAGTCTGGCTCTCTGTTTCAACTGCCAGTGAATCTAAAATGGCTTCGGCGCGCGCCACAACATCAAGTGGCAGGCCCGCCAACCGCGCCACATGAATTCCATAACTGCGATCGGCGTGGCCCACGGCGATCTTGTGCAGGAACACAATTCCATTGTCCCATTCACGCACTGTCACGTGCAGATTGGTGATGCGCGGCAAGCGATCCGCCAGCGAAGTGATCTCGTGATAGTGCGTTGCAAAAAATGTTCGGCAACCGCGCTCGGCAAGTCCCTCCGCAATCGCCCACGCCAAGCTCAAGCCATCAAGCGTGCTGGTGCCGCGGCCAATTTCATCCATAACAATCAGGCTGCGCGCCGTGGCTTGGTGCAGAATGCGCGCGGCCTCCAACATTTCAATCATGAAGGTGGATTGACCCAGGTGCAATTCATCCGACGCGCCAATGCGCGTGAAGATGCGGTCGGTTATTCCAATGGTGGCGCTGTGCGCGGGCACGAACGCGCCGGCGTGCGCCAGAATAACGATCAGCGCGTTTTGCCTGATATACGTGCTTTTTCCAGCCATGTTTGGACCGGTGATCAGCGCCAGAGTGGGTGTGTTGGCTTGCTCTGCGGGACCAAGCCGCGCGCTGTTTGGAATTAATTTTCGTCCCAGCGAAATTTCAAGGGCGGGGTGGCGGCCATCGACAATGTCCAAGAGTGGTTCGTCCACCATGGTGGGGCGCACATGATTGCGCTTCTGCGCGGTGGCGGCAAATGATGTGAGCGCGTCAATTTCCGCCACGCATTCACCCACGCGTTGAATAAAGCGAATGTGCGAGGCGATCTCCACGCACAGCGCGTCGAAAAGTTTTTGCTCGCAGTCAAGCGCGCGCCGCTCCGCGCCCAGCACCTTCACTTCAAACTCGCGCAGCTCCGGCGTGATGCAGCGCTCGCCATTCTTCACGGTTTGGCGGCGAGTGAAGTCCAGTGGAATTTTTCCAACATGCGAGTTGGTGACCTCAATGTAATAGCCAAAGACGCGGTTGAATCCAACCTTCAAAGTGGTAATGCCAGTGCGCTGAATCAACTTTTGCTGATAGTCCGCAAGCCAGCTATCCGCGTCGCGTTGCAAGACATGGCACTCGTCCAATTCGGCGTTAAAACCGCTGCGAAACAAGCCGCCTTCACGCATGTGCGCGGGTGGCGCGTCCACGCAGGCGGCCACAATTTTTTGGGCCAACACCTTTAGGGCGCGCACGGGTTCTTCTAGCGCAAGTCGATCCTGATCAAACACGGCGTGCGCGGGCAGAAGCGCCACAAGTTGCTCCGTGGCCACCACGCTGCGGCCCAGGGCCAGCAAGTCGCGCGGAGTGGCGCGGCCCAGTGCCAAGCGCGCGGCGATGCGCGCGATGTCTTGCACAATGTCAAGTGTTTGCACCATCTCGTCGCGGCGGCGGGTGTCAGCCACCAACAACGCCACGCGATCATGGCGGAGCATGATTTGATTTCGATCACACGATGGTCGCACCAACCACGCGCGCACAAGTCGTCGGCCCATGGCGGTGCGCGGCGATTCCAAGCACGCGATCAATGAGCCCTCGGTGGATTGGCTGCGCATGGTGCGCTCCACTTCCAAAGAGCGCAGCGACGCCGCGTCCATGATGAGAGATTGTGAATGCTCAACTGGAAGCGGCGGTCGTAGATGCGTCAACGCGGCGCCATTGCCCGCGGCTTGAGTCTCTATGAAATAGCGCAGCAGGGCGCCAGCGGCGGCCGTGGCGGCGCCCTCATCGGTTAATCCAAAACCACTTAAAGCCGCCACTTTGTAGTGCTTTTGCAACAATTGCGCGGCGTCGTGCGCGGCAAAGTTCCAGGCTGGCCGTTCTTGGCATGACTTCACCAATGTGGCCGCGTGTTCCTTGTGCGCAAATCCTTCGGGCAACAATAATTCCGCGGGCTCTAGGCGCGCGATCAGATCAAGCCACTCATGTGCGGCAACCGTGAACACTTCAAACGCGCCGGTGGAAAGTTCCGCGGACGCAATGCCAACGCTTGCGCCGTCCGCGCTCAAGGCCACGGCGGCAACGCGGTTGGCGCAACCGGCGTCAAGAAGCGCTTCATCAACCAAAGTGCCCGGGGTCACAACGCGCGTGACCGCGCGGTCCACCACGCCCTTTGCATCTTTGGCATCTTGGATTTGTTCGCACACCGCGACGCGAAATCCTTGCTCGACAAGGCGGCGCAAATATCCCTCGGCGGCGTGATGGGGAACGCCAGCCATGGGCACGCCTTTGGTGCGCTCGGTGAGCGTGATGCCAAGCGCGCGTGAAGCCGTGACGGCGTCCTCGTCAAAGAGTTCGTAAAAGTCGCCAATGCGAAAGAAAAGCAGGCAGCCCGGATGCTCGCGTTTGAAGCGGTCATATTGCTTCATGGCGGGTGTTTCGCGGGT
>SIAM01000074.1 GCA_009691785.1 Phycisphaerales bacterium | reverse complement strand
GGCACATACAACTGCACCTTCAAATCCAAATTGCGCTCCAACGCCGCGGAGCGACACTCCGCCAATGACAACTTGCGCGTTGGATTCACTTCTTGCTTGGGCAACTTGTCGGCCGCCAAATTTTTCTCAACTTGTTGAAGCGTTTCCGGTGTCTCCGACGATTCCTTGATTGGATTGAAAGTTCCAACTTCATGCAGCCGTTTCGACGGCGCTGTGTATGGAGTTTCCGCATCTTGGAACAATTCATTTTGGCAGCCGCTCAATACCGCCGCCATTGTGATCAGGAACGCTACATAGCCGCGGCTGAATTGTGTCCGAGCGCTCTTGCCGCGGCGCGGCGCATTCTTCATGCCACGATAATTCTTTACGCCACCAACCGCTAGCGTTGCATCAATCATGTCGCAGCGCCTCAATTGGATCCAAACGAGAAGCTTTGATGGCCGGGAACATTCCAAACACAACACCCACCACCGCGCTAAAGACAAACGCCAACGCAATGGCCCATGTAGGAACCGTGGCTTGCTCCAGTCTGGCTCCGGGAATCATGCGAACAAGTATGGCAAATCCTTGGCCAATCAACACGCCCACCAAACCGCCCACCAAACACAAAGTGACGGCTTCCAGCAGAAATTGCAGCAAAATAGCGGCTGGCGTGGCGCCCACGGCCTTGCGCAAACCAATCTCGCGCGTGCGCTCGCTCACGCTCACCAACATGATGTTCATAATTCCAATGCCGCCCACCAATAAACTAATCGCCACTATGCCGCCCGCCGCGGCGGTAATTCCGCTGGCGATACTTTTAAACTGGTTAATGAATTGATCGATCGCCTGCACACGGAAAGTTTCGGGATCATCGGGACCAAGCCCGCGGATTTTTTTCATGACGCGCGTAATTTCCACCTTGGCGTCCTCGGCCTCGTCAGGACTGTTGGCCATGGCCACAATCTGCATGAAGTAATCGCGGTCTTGAAACTTCTCCATTAATGGAAACGGTATGAACAATTCCGCGCTGATGGTGTTGAAACCAGTCATGCGTTCAGTGATGGTTTCCACCACGCCCACAATTAAAAATCGCCGACCACCAATCACCAAGTGCTCGCCCACGGGATCATTTTTTAATTTCAAATCTCGAATGGCCAAGTCATTCACCAGGCACACTTGGCGCGCGTTATCTATGTCGGCGTTGCTGAATGGCCGGCCCATGATCACCTGCCTATTTTCCGTCATATGCCACGCCGGCCACATGCCAGTCACGCTCACGCCGTCCAGAGTTTCGTTGGTGCTTTGCACGCTTAAACTGGTTGAACTAATTGGCGTGACGCATTTCACGCTGCGGCATTGCTCTTCTATGGCCTTGGCTTCACTGGCGCGCAAACGCACCTTTTCCCATGGAAATCGATTGCGCGGAGCGTTGTCTGGCCGACTTGGCCACACATATAAACGTGCGGCGCCGAATGTTTCGAACTCCTTCAGCACTTGCGTCTTCAAGCCCGTCAACGCCGCAATGACCCCGGTGGTGCTGGCCACGCCCACAATAATTCCAAGCGCCGTCAACGCGCTGCGCAACTTGTTGGCCCAAATTTGGCGGAAGGCCAACAGAATGCTCTCAAAATAAAACAGTGGACTTAGCATGCGCCCATGCTCCGGCGCGCTTTGGCGAATAGTCCCACCGATTCATCTTGCTCGGAGGAAAGATCGCTTAAAATAAGTCCGTCGCGCAACCGCAACACGCGTTGGCAATGCGCGGCCACCTCATTTTCATGCGTCACAATCACCACTGTCTGTCCATCGCTGTGAATCTTTTTAAACAGTTCCAAAATTTCACCCGTGGTGACGGAGTCCAAATTTCCCGTGGGCTCATCCGCCATCAAAATCTTTGGCTCAGTTAAAATGGCGCGCGCAATGGCAACACGCTGCTTCTGTCCACCAGACAATTGACTTGGTCTGTGATCCATGCGATCGGCCAAGCCCACGCGATCCAAAACATCCATTGCAATCTGCCGCCTGCGCTTGCGCCAACCCCAGCCTTGCCCTTGCGAATACAGCAACGGCAACTCAACATTTTCCAGCGCCGACAAACGCGGCAACAACTCAAAACTCTGAAAAACAAAGCCAATTTCCTTGTTTCTTACGGTGGCCAATTCATTGGAATCAAGTTCGCTCACCAAACGCCCGCCCAGTTTGTACGTGCCCGCGGTTGGTTGATCAAGGCAACCAAGCGTGTTCATAAGCGTGCTCTTGCCGCTACCAGATGCGCCCATGATGGCCATCATTTCACCTTGGTGTAAATCAAAATCCACGCCACGCAACGCATGAATGGTCTCAATGCCAACTCGGTAGACCTTTGTAAGTCCTCGAATCTCAATGAGTGGTTGGCTCATGTGATTATCCAATGCGCATTCCACCGCCGCCGCCACGGCGACCACCGCCGCCGCCGCCACCGCCACCGCCGCCACCGCCGTTCATGCGGAATCCATCTTTCATTTCTTCTTCCTTGACGCGGTCGCCCTCTTTCAAAGCCTCAAGCGAGCGGTACGGACCCGTGACCACGGTCTCGCCCTCTTTCAAACCTTCCACAACAATGGTATCTGACATGTTGCTAGCGCCGCTGACCACTGGTCGCAGTGACACAATTCCATCTTTCACCACCAACACAATGGGCGTTGTCAGTTTAGTTTTCTGCACCAAAGGATCCTTGGCCACCGCCTTGGGCAACTCCTCCACCTTGCGATCAACAATGGCCTGACTTGGAATCACAATTCCGTCGGTGCTTGCCACATTTAAATCCACATTGCCGGACAAACCACTCGGAATCACTTTGCCCTTTAAATCAAGGGAAACCAGCACCTTGAAGGTGCTTGTTCCGTCCTTCTCAAGCGTGCGCGCCAGGGCCACTTCCTCCACTTTGCCAGCGAATGGCTGATCTTTATACGCGTTGATAAAAACCTCAGCGGTCACACCAACGGCAATGCGCGCGATATCCGTTTCCGAAACGCGCGCGTTCAAGCGCATTTCGCCAAGATCGGCTACGGTCATAATTCGCGTGCCCGCGTTGTTCATGGTTCCCACCATCACCAGTTCGCCCACTTCGGCGGCCAACACCGTCACCACGCCATCAATTGGGCTGATAATGGTTGTCTTGCGCAATTGCTCGCGCGCCTGCTCAATTTGCGCCTGACTGGATTCAATGGTCTTCTGCAATTGAGAAAGAGTTTGCTCCGCCGCAAGCAACTGCGATTCCAAATCCTTGGTCTTGGTTTGCGCGTCATCCAGCGCCTGCTTGCTCACATCGCCTGTGACATACAAATTCTGCTGACGCGCCAATTGCAATTTTGAATTGGCTAAATTTTCCTGCGTGCCCATAATTCGCGAGCGCTCGGATCCCAAGCGAAACTTTTCGCCGTCACGGCGCGCCTCGGCGCTGGTTAACGCCGCGTTCAAATCACGGCCGTCCAATTTCACCAGCACATCGCCCTTCTTCACCTGCGCCCCCTCGCGCAGCGGCAACTCAAGAATGCGCGCGCTTACTTCCGCGCTCACATCCACCTTGCGCTTGGGTTCCACAGTGCCTGGCGCGGAAACCGATTCAACCAAGGTCTGCTTCTTTGCCGTCCCTTGGCGCACCGGAATTGAATTGGCGTCGGAATTAGGCCACATCCAATACGCCACAAGGGACAGAACCACAACCGAGACGCTAGAAATAATGATTGGCTTTCGCATAAGAACCACCATCATTGGTGGGTCAACAAGAATAGCCCATGAATGACAACCTGTCACCAAAAGAAAGCCCCCCCGACCGTATGGCCGAGGGGGCTCAGTTGCACTGAAATAGTTACGGCTTTCATAGCCGCGTCAAACTTATTGGCAGGCACCAACGTTCAAGAGCATCAGGGCGATGTCGCCTGAGTCAACTTCACCAGATCCGTCAAGATCGGCAGCGCAACTTGGGCACAGACCTGCGTCAAGTAGAGCCAAGGCTACGTCGCTGGAGTCAACTTCACCAGATGCGTCAAGATCACCGAAGCAAGGCGCGTTGAACAATCCAGACAAATTAAATGGGCAACTGTAGAGCAAACCCTGCGCGTCCCCAGTTTGCGTGGTGTAATTCACGCCAAGGCTGTAGAAGCACATCTTTGGACTAGTGCCAGTACCACGCCATCCGTGTGGCGTGCCCGCTGGCCAAGTGCCAACTGAAGACGCACCAGCCGCATTGTCTGCGTCAATCACAACCTGCGCAGTGGTCTGTTGAAGCATTGACTTGGCGCCATATAAGGACCATGCAAAAGATGCGCCCGCGGATCCATCAGCGTATTCACCGTAGCAGGTGAAGTAATAACTTCCGGCTTCAAGTTGAAATGGAACCGCAATGTCAATGAAGTGGCGCTCGTTATTACTGTCGCCAACAGCTCTCCAGTCATTCACAAAGTCATGAGCAACTGAACCTTCAGCCACAACTTGGCTTTGATCAAAGTTGCCTGATGAACCAAATGGACGACCGTTTAGACCGTAGGCACCACCGCTTGAATCACGGTGAACAATCTTCCAAGCAATCATGTCGGGACTTGAAACATCGAAGGCCGGAAAATTAAATCCATCAACAGTTCCGGATTTTGCCATTTCAAAGGGAATCAGGGACCACCGCTTTGGGTTAGCTGCTGAAGCGTAGCCAGAGATAAGTCCAAGATTGGTGCTGGTTCCTGCGTTGATGGCAAACTTCCCTAGGCCATTATTCACCAATATGCCGCGAAACGAAATCTCTAAAGTTCCAGCAAATCCCAAGGCATTTGGGTTGTTTTCATCCAAGAATGATCCCAGACGAACAAGCCAATATGTCCCTGCCCCCACACTAAATAATTCAATGTGCGCTGGACCAGCGACATCGATCACTCCATCGCCATCATCATCGCACGAATCGTCACGACATGACACGTACATGCCTGGTAATTGATCGCGGGTCAATATTTCCCTAAACTCAGGAATCTTGTACACACTCAACACCGCATCGCCGTGATTTCCTTGCCCACACATACTGATCAATAAATCGCCGTCGGCAGGAACTGGACCAACCTCGTACCACACATCATGGCTTGTATTGGACCCACACAAATTCGCAGAATCAATTGGGCCGTCCGTGTCCGCTTGCGTGCAATCAAATGCAATACTTGCGGGAAATTGCGTCACAAGTTGCGCATTGAACACGCAATCATTTGGCGCGCCCGCCCATGGATTGATGCAGTCTGATACAGCAGGACCGATTGCGACATCCAATCCGTAGGACATGGGTCCGTGATAGGCAAGTGGTGGCGATCCGTTTTCCCCATTGAGCGGCGTTGTCACGATGATCAGACAATCCCCGGCATCCATCGGAATCAGATACAAATTTGTTCCGTCCGGATTTGCATAGCTCGCTTTATGCGGACATCCATCGACCCCGTATGCACCATACAAGTCTGTTGCTGTGTCAGGATCGCTACCTTGCGCAATATAAAGTAAATCAAATAGATCGGTGCCGTTCAGAGCAATACCGTTCTTGTCCGCCATGCTTAAAGTCACCGACAAAGAGCAATCCTGCGCCACTGAAAAATGAATCCAGTCAAGATCGCGGCTGGTGTCGCCGTTGCCCGATCCATTGCCGTCATA
>SIAM01000003.1 GCA_009691785.1 Phycisphaerales bacterium | reverse complement strand
ATGTTTCGCAAGCCCAAAGCGCCGTGGAAGCCGCCCAGAACGCATCCGCCAATGCCAGTAGCCGTGGGCGGATGGTGTATATGAACGCTGTAGCGACACAAATGAGTCGCGCCGCGAACATTCATTCGGCTGCAACCTTGGCCTTGTTGCATGTGATCAGCAACGGAAGCTTGATACAAACTAATTACAACCAAGCCCAAGAGCGGTACAATTCACTTGGGGGGTCACTCGATTTCTAACAATTACTAAAGCGCATGTTGAAAACCAGATGGGTGCCCCTTCAACACATGGTGGTGCTTGCGCGTTGTATCTTTCAATTTGTTATAGACTGCGATTGTGAAAAACGTTCGTTCCGTCGCCATTGTGGTGGGATGCATAATCACCTTGATTACGCTGGGGTTGAACGCAGTTGGTTCATTTCAATGGATAGAAGATTGGACGATTGACCTTCGATTTCGCTATGTCCGATGGCAAATCGAGGACATTGGGGAGCAAATTGCGCTGGTTGCGATTGATGATGCCAGCCTAGACACGATTGGTCGTTGGCCCTGGAAGAGATCGTTGTTAGCGCAAGCCACTGAGGAAATTGCGCGCGCGGGTGCGCAGACAATTGCGTTTGATATTTTGTTCACGGAGCCAGAAGAGGACTCCACAGGTGATGTTGAATTGGCGAAGGCCATGTCGCAATCGCAATGTGTTGTGGCCTTGACCAGACGCTTGGACATAGTCTTGGATCCAGTCTGGGAAACTCCACTGGGCAAAATGCAACTTGCCGCATTTACAAACGCCGTCGAGGCGGGCATCGACAGGGATATCAATGTCATTATTGAGCAGGCGGCTTTGGTTGAGCCATACAAGGCGCAGGTTCTTGCGCGACCCACTGCCTTGAAAGAGGTGGCGGCTTGGCGCACATTGGAGCGATTTCGCGCGCAAGGCAAGTTGCCTAAGACATTCAAGGAGTATACGGCAGTGATGCTTGGTGGCAATGAACGCGCGGAGCACACTCGAGAATTTGGTGAGGAAAAAATGCTTGAACGAATTTGGTTGCGTGGCGAAAGTTGGCGGGCTGTTGAAGGCACATTAATTTCCGACGCAACATCCAAAGGAACTCCGCAAGATTTGCCGCCCATTGGATTGATCGCCAAAGCCGTCAAGGGGGTGGGAGTTGTCAACGCAATGTCTAGCAAATTTGACGGTCAATTTCGTCGACTTTCCACATATTTTCCAACCGACTTTGGAATAGCTCCACAGTTTGGATTGGCGGCGGCGTTGGTATTTCAACATCAAACTGTCAATGATGCTGTTGCACATGAAAACTATTTGCAGTTGCGCAATTGTTCCATTCCAATTCGGGATGGAAAACTACTTTTGAATTGGCCAACAAAACTTCTGGCGGGCTATGGAAATGGAACAGATTCTAAAGCCGCCATAGGTATGGGGCGCGTCATTGGACAATCCATTGAGCGAAAGAAACTTGAAAGGCAGGAGGAGAGGTTGCAATTGCTGGGTGAAGAAATTTCGATTGGAGTGTTGGGAAGAAAAAGCAAGGAGTGGTTTCAAAGTGCAAGCCGCGATGGAAGACTGAAGAAAGAAATTCTTGACACCTGGAAAAGTGATTATGAAGAGCATGTCAACGACCCCGATTTGGATCCAAGGCTGAAACAGGCGGGTGACGGTCTGCGAGAATGGATGATTGCGGAGAAGGCATTTCAAGATGGCAAAGCCATCCTGAATGCGGGGGACATAAAGTTGCGTGAGACGCTTGGTGGGAAATTAGTGTTTGTCGGATTCACCGCCACGGGCGTTATGGCGGACATGATTTCCACCATCTTTGATGCACGAACGCCGGGAATATTTGCCAGCATCATTGTGGCCGACATGGTTCTGAATGGACGCTCATTGGAATTCGCTCCGGATTGGGTTGGGCCAATGGCGATCATTCTTCTTGGCCTTATCTCCACGCTGACCGGTGCGCGGTTTGGCGCTGGAATTGCCGCAATCGTGGTGTTTTTTGTGTTGGCTTTTTATATCGGCGTGCTGGGAGTTATTGGCTTTGACTGGGGCAATTGGATTTGCCCAATGGCCGCGCCGGTGTCCAGCGGTATTGGCGCGTGGATTGTCACCACGGTGATAGTGGCGGTGATCACTCAGCGCGAAAAGCAGCGCGTGACACGGCAGTTTCGTGCGCGCGTGTCGCCGCAATTGGTTGAAATGTTGTCTAAAAATCCCAAGGTGTTGTCCATGGGCGGAGTTGAGCGTGAGGCGACTATTTTGTTTGGAGATCTTGCTGGATTTACTGCCATCAACGCAATTCTGGGTGGACCAGCCGTAGTGAGCACTTTGAATTTATATATGAGCGCAATGACTAAGGAATTAATTTCGCGGCGCGCGTATGTGAATAAATTTCTTGGCGATGGAATTCTTGCGTTCTGGAGCGCCTTTGGCGAGGAGCCCGAGCAGGGGCGACTGTCAATTGAGGCGGCGTTGGCGTGCCAGAAAATTGTCACTGAAATTGGCAAGAGGCCCGATCGACAAGGCTTGCCAATTATTTCGTTGCGACTGGGAATGGCCACTGGAAAAGTGGTGATTGGTGATTGCGGCGCTCCGCCAGACCTGAACGATTACACAATGATTGGAGACTCAGGAAATTTGGCGGCACGATTGGAGAGCGCCAACAAGCAATTTGGCAGCGCCATTTTAATTGACGGGCGAACCGCGGAACTGTCAAAAGAATCGGGTTTGGCGCTGCTTTCGCTTGGTCGCGTGGTTGTGGTTGGACAAACTATTCCAATTGATTTGTACGAAGTGTGTTTGGAGGATGACCCCACGGCGCGCATTGAGGCCACCGAGGCCATGGTGCGCTTATTCACCGCATGTCAATTTGACGAGTGCCGCGCCAGTTTGGCCAACCTACTGAAGACGCTTCCAGGATCCAAAAAACTTGTACACGCTTTCATGGACGCTCTGGACAATCCAGAGGATTTGCGTGACGGGGTGTTGCGATTGCGCGCCAAATAAATCGTGGCATGTGACAGCATGTAATTCTGGGCGCGTGGCCGTACTTTTAAAATTTCAATGTGGACCCAACCCGAGCAGGCGCCAATGAATGAAGCGCTTATGCGGGAAGGTGCTTTAAAATAATCGCCGTGCGGTCATCCGCAGCGGGCACCCCGGAGGTCCAATCCATGAGCGACTCATTGATGGCGCGTAAAATAAAATCCGCGCTTTGATCGCGGTGCTTGCGCACTAAATCAAGCACGGGTAACTCCTGATATTGATGGCCATCCTTGCCTTCGGATTCGTAATAACCATCGGTCAGGGCAATCAGAATATCTCCTGCATGCATTGTGATCATGGTGGACTCGGCGTTCAAATCGTCGATCATCACGCCAAGCGGAGCGTTGTCGGTGGGCAACGTAATGAAATCGTTCTCGCGCCTGCGATAATGAATGATGGGTCCTTGACCGGCTGCGTAATTTTCAACGATGCCGCTGTGCAGTGAAATACGTGCGTACCACGCCGTGACAAAGCGACCCATGGGCAAATCCTGGCAGAGTTGGCGATTGGCCTCTTCTGCAATGCGGCGCACGCCTTGCTTAAGACGTAGCCCAATACGCAACATTCCGCGCACTTGCATGGCGGAAAGCGCGGATCCAATGCCATGGCCGGTGGCGTCAGCAACCAGCAAAACAATTTCGTCTGGTGATACGTTTGGCTCAACTATAAGTCCTTGCAACAAGGGAATGACATCAAACGCGTCGCCGCCACATTGCTCCGCGGGAATGCTCGCGGCGGCAACTTGCCAATGTCGCATGGGCGGCAGTGCGCGCGGAAATGAACTTTGCTGAATGATGCGGGCTGCTTGCAAATCGCGTTCCATGCGTTCGCGCGCCACGCGATCTTCCATGAGTCGACCACGGCGAATAGCGACGGCGGCTTGCGCGGAAAGACCAAGCGCAATTTCCTGATCTTGAATTGTGAATGGACCGTGGAGACTGTTCAGCACCTGGGCCACGCCAATCAAGTTGCCTTCGTGATCAATCAATGGAATGGCGAGCATGTTGCGCGTGCGAAATCCTGTGGCTTTATCAATGTCCTGAATAAAACGAGGGTCCGCATAGACGTCTGGACTGTGAATGGGTTCTTTGGATTGCGCGACAGCGCCGGCGATGCCGCGATTGGCTGGAATGCGAATGACGCCGGCGCCGAATTTTGAAATGCCGTGCGCGACTTGCGTGAAGAGTTGATTTGCATCGGCGTCAAATTCAAAGACGGTGGCGCGTTCGGCGTTTAATAAATCTCGCAGCGCGTCAATGACGGTTGAAAGCACCGCGGACAGTTCGCTGGACTCCGACAAGCGCCGCGACACCATAAGTAGTTTGGTGATGACTTGCAAGGGAACATTTTTCAGTTCCTGTTGTTCGATTGGATTAATTGGTGTGGACATATGGTTTCAAAAGATCGCGTGGAGCAATGTTATTGTAAGTCTTGTTTCCGTTGACGATGCCTGATTGCATTCACGGGTTAAAGTGCGGTAAACATTGGAAACGAAGTCCGGCGTTTAGCGCAGCAAGCGGCCGCCAAATTGGGCGTGCGCGCCAAGTTCCTCCGCAATGCGAAGAAGACGGTTGTATTTAGCGGTGCGATCACTGCGGCACGGCGCTCCGGTTTTAATTTGTCCGCAATTGGTGGCCACAGCCAAGTCGGCGATGGTGTGGTCCTCTGTTTCTCCCGAGCGATGGCTGAGAATGACGTTGAACGAAGCTTTCTGCGCCATGGCCACGGCTTCCAATGTTTCGGTGAGCGTGCCAATTTGATTGACCTTGACCAGGATTGCGTTGGCGCAATGTTCGGCGATGCCGCGCGAGAGAAACTTGGGATTGGTCACGAACAAATCGTCGCCGACCAATTGCGTGGTCTTGCCCAGGCGCTTTGTCAGTGAATTCCACCCACTCCAATCATCCTCGCCCAGGCCGTCCTCAATGGATCGAATGGGCCAACGCTTGTGCCACTCGCTCCACATGTCAATCATTTCCTCGCTGGTGGCAACGCGCTTGGGATCGCTCTTAAAAAACTTGTAGCCAATCTTATTTTCTTTTTTTGCCTCATTCACCAATTCGCTGGTGGCTGGGTCAAGGCAAATCATGATGTGACGACCAAGCTCGTAGCCGGATTTTTCCACCGCTGTGGCGATGAGATCGCACGCGTCCTCGTTGCGTTTTAAATTTGGCGCGAAGCCGCCCTCGTCGCCGACGGCTGTTGAAAGATGCTTTTCATGCAGCACATCCTTGAGCGCGTGATAAATTTCCACGCCCGCGCGCAGAGCTTCTTGGAAGGTGTCAAAGCCAATGGGCTGAATCATGAATTCCTGAAAATCCACAGTGTTATCCGCGTGTTTTCCACCATTGAGAATGTTCAGCATGGGCGCGGGTAAAGTTTTTGCGCCATCGCCACCAAGATATTTGTACAGGGGTTGATGGGAGTGGGCAGCCGCGGCGTGCGCGTTGGCAAGGCTGACGGCCAACATGGCGTTGGCGCCAAGAGCGGCCTTATTGGGCGTGCCATCAAGATCAATCATGAGCCGATCAATGGTGGATTGATCAAGCGCGTTCAAGCCCTTCAGCGCGCCGACGATTTTTACATTGACATGTTCGACGGCTTGAAGCACGCCCTTACCGCGGTATTTTTTCTTGTCGCCGTCGCGAAGTTCCACGGCTTCATTTTCGCCGGTGCTGGCGCCGGAGGGAACCGCTGCGCAACCTCGCGTTCCATCGGCAAGAGTGACTTGACATTCGACGGTTGGAAAGCCGCGCGAGTCAAGAATTTGGCGGGCATGAATATGTTGTATTGCTGACTTCATTTTATTCCACGTTTGATTGGGTGAGCAAGTTTGCGGGACGACGCTTGTATAAAATTTCAACACATGAACGATTGCGAATTGTGGTTGCGAGCGGACACTATAAGTCGGTTACGGAATTTGCATCGCGTGGATTTCAAGCCTCGAATTGTGGCGCACTATTGCTGAGCACGGCGACCAGATCACGCACCACCCAGCTCATGTTGCGCACGGCGGTTTCCGTTCGGCTTGCAAGGTGCGGCGCCAGATGCGCGTTGGCTAGGCCAAGCATGGGGGAATCAGCAAGAAATGGCTCTGGATCATGCACATCCAGCAGAGCCTGCGCCGCGGTGTTGGCATGTAAAAACTGCGCCAAGGCGTGGTGCTCCACCACGCGGCCACGACTGGTGTTGATGAATGTCGCGTTGGGTTTCATTGTCTTGATCAAACTTGCATTGACAAAATCACAGTTGCTGTCGCGGCCATCAATGTGAATGGAAAGAATGTCCGCTTGCGCAAACAATGCTTGCGCCGTCACGGGCACGGCGCCTTGGCGAGCCGCGCTTTCAATATCAAGCAGATCATGAAATACAACTTTGCAGCCAAGAGCGTTCAGCGCTTGCGCCAATCGTTTGCCAATTCGACCCAAGCCAAGGATTCCAAAAGTCATTTCATTTAATTGCCGCGTGGCGGTGAGTTCGTTGCGGACTTGCTCCCATTTGATGGCGTCCACGGGTGAAGAAAGAAAGACGCGCGGACGGATGGCGTCAAACACAAGCGCAAGCACATATTCAACCACGGCCTGCGTGTTGGCGTCGGGAGTATGCACCACGCGAATGTTGCGCGACTTGCACGCCGCAAGATCAATGTGGTCCAAGCCCACGCCGGCGCGCGCGATTACTTTCAGTTGTGGTAATTGCTCCAATAATTTCGCGTCAACACAAGTGGCAGTTCGAATGGCCAGACCTTGGGCGCGTGGCGCAGCGGCAATGAAATTGGCATGGCCAGGGGCCGCCTGAACCACCTCGCACTTGGTGGCAAGCCATTGAATGGGCTGATTTGAAAGCGGTTGCGTGACAATGACCAAAGGTTTCATGCTGTAAAGGTATCTATTTGGCATGAATACAGTTTTTTGCTCAAAAATAATTTGCACACGGTGTTCACGGTGGCATAGTTCAGTGAGTAGGTCAAAGTGTTATGCATTTGGCTAAAATGACCGTTCTGAATCAACGTTTGGAACTCGTTTGATGTTTGACACGCGCCACACACTTCTATTAATGGCATCAATGGTTGCGCCATGCAACGCATTGGCTGACAGCGCTGGCTATAGCGCGCTTGTCGCGCGCCTGGGTAGCGCAACTCCAACTGGCGCGGGTATTGGTGTTGTGCAAGTGGAGTCCCCATTGTCGACGAATTCCACCGCGTACTCGCCCGATGTTTCACAAAGTGAGTTCACAGGAAAAACCGTGACGCGCATGAACACGCCGTATGCGATCAGTTCCCATGCGACTTATGTCGCGAGTTATTTATATGGCGCCAATACAAGCATGGCCAAAGGAGTCAGCACTGTGTGGGCGTACAACCTGAGTAATTGGATTACGGATAATTTAAAAATTAACACCGGCGTGACGCTGCCCGCTGTTCAACCCAATTCATCGGTGCGCGTGCACAATAATTCTTGGCTGGCTTCCTACGGTATGGGCAAGGAAACTTACGACCGCGAGGCGGTTCGCCGCATGGATTACATCATGTACCGCGACGGCGTGTTGGCGGTCAATGGTGAGAACAATGGCACAGGAAGCATTCGCTATCCATTGATGGGGGATTGCTTCAATGGTCTTTCAGTTGGGCGATTGGATTTACAACATTCCGCGGGCGTGACGGCGTCGGCCAGTGACACGCCTGGCAGAATGAAGCCGGAAATAATCGCGCCTGGTTCAGGCACGAGTTACAGCACGCCAACGGTTGGCGCGGCTGCGGCGTTGCTGTTTCAGCAGGCGCAACTTGCGGGCGCGCCCACCGCTGGATTGTCCGCCATGGCCAGGGAGCAAGTTGTCAAAGCCGCGTTGCTTGCGGGCGCGACGCGGGACGCAAGTTGGAGCAACAACGCGCCGCAAAGCGGAGCGCAACGCGGGATCACTGCCAAGCCTTTGGATTCATTACGAGGCGCTGGCGCGTTGAACATTGATATGGCGCATAAAATAATCAGCGCCGCCAGGGAAAATGGCAACGCTATTTCGGGAAATGCCGTGCGTTCTGGCGCGGTTGGATTTGGAAGTTTCACTATGAGCGCCGCGCAACATTTGTATTGGCGCTTTCGCGTCACGCGACCAACGCCCACGCTTGACTTTGTCATCACATGGCCGCGGGTTGTGGCAACCAACTTGGCTAGTTATACGCTTGCCAATTTTGATTTGCGGGTGCGCCGGGGCATACATGAAGCCACAACGTTGCTTTCCATTGAAGGCGATACCGGCAGCGCCAGTTTTGGCGGCGGCAATGTATTGAGCCAATCCACTGTCGACAATATTGAAATTGTTCACATGAAGGACCTGCAACAAGGGGAATATGTTGTTGAAATCACGCGCATGGACAGTGGTTCGACAGCGGCGCAAATATCCGCGGCGTGGCAAGTTGATCCAATTGGATTTGACACTGAAGGCGACGTTGATGGCAGCGGACAGATTGACTCGGGTGATGTCTCCCTGGTGTTGCTGAATATGGGAACCGACGATCCCGCAAGCGATGTCGATCTCAGTGGATTGGTTGACTCGGCGGATGTGGCGATGATTCTTTTGAACATGAATTGATCGCGAATTTTCATACACTGCCCGCGTGACTCGACACGGCTGGCAACGCGCGCAACTTTTTTTCTTGATGGCAATTCTTGCAAGTTGCCTGTTGTGGCCATTGTGGTTGGTGTTGCGTGGCGCGTTCCTGACGCTGGATGGATCATCGTGGACGCTGTGGCATGTGGCGGAGGTGGTGCGCGATCCAGTGACGCGCGCGGGATTGTTCAACGCGCTTGCGATTGCGTGTTGTGTGACCGTGGGCACGCTGTTGCTGGCGACACCGTTGGCCATGGTCGCGGCGCGGCTTAATTTCGCAGGCAAAGGATTACTGACTGGTTTATTGCTGCTGCCTTTGGTGTTGCCACCATTTGTGGGTGCGATTGGCTTGCGCCATTTGCTGGGGCGCGAAGGTGCGTTCAACGCCGTGTTGTGCAAACTTGGCGTGCTTGAAGATGGAATTGATTTCACGGGCCGCGGCGGATTTTGGGCCGTGGTGTTGCTTGAAATAGTCTCGCTCTATCCAATCGTGTATTTAAATTTAACCGCCGCGTTGGCCAACGTGGATCCCGCGCTTGAAGAGGCCGCGCGCAATCTTGGCGCTGGCGCGTGGACACGATTTCGACGCATCACGTTGCCGCTGGTCACTCCAGGCGCGTTCGCCGGCGCTGTGATTGTGTTCATCTGGAGTTTCACGGAACTAGGCACGCCGTTGATGTTTGAATATCGCAATGTCACCAGCGTGCAAATTTTTGACGGATTGAAAGACATGCAATCTAGTCGGCGCCCATTCGCATTGGTGGCGGTGATGTTGGTGGTAGCGATCGCAATATATGTGGCGGGGAAATTCATGGTGGGCGGGCAGGCGCATGCCATGCAATCAAAGGCAAGCGTTGGCCGTCACGAAAAAAAGGTGGGATTTCTTGGCACGCTGTTGTGCTGGATTGGTGTTGGCGGCGTGGTGTGCGTGGCGGGACTGCCGCACATCAGCACCATTCTTGCAAGTCTTTCACTGCCAGGTGAGTGGTACGGAACAATTCTGCCGCGGTCCTTCACGTTGCAAGGGTGGGCCACGGCCATGAAGCACCCGTTGGCGGTTTCCAGCATTCGCAATAGTTTTATTTTATCGCTATGCGCCACTGTTGTTGCGTTTGTGATTGGTTTGGCGGCGGCGCGCTTGATCGCGCGCGGAACGATTCGCGGTCGCGGCATGATTGACGCGCTGATGATGTTGCCACTGGCGGTTCCGGGTTTGGTGATGGCGTTTGGCTTTATCGCCATGAGTCTTGAGTGGCCATTTGGCGGAGTCATGCCGCGCATGTTGAATGGCGTGGCGGACTGGTTTCCACAGACATGGGGCGATTGGTTGCGCAACGCGCCGCTGCGGCCGGTGGCGGATATTGTGGGCGCCAATCCAAATCCATTTCCGCTGCTTGTGGTGGCCTACGCCATTCGCCGCATGCCGTATGTGACGCGCGCCGCCGTGGCTGGGTTGAAGCAAACCAGTTTGTCATTGGAAGAAGCCGCGCAAGGTTTGGGCGCGGGACTTTTTCGCACCATGCGAAAAATTATTGTGCCGTTGATCGCGGCCAACTTGGTGGCGGGCGCGTTGCTTGCGTTTAGTTTTTCCATGCTGGAAGTCAGCGACAGTTTGTTGCTGGCCCAGCGCGAGCGCGACTATCCAATCACCAAAGCCATTTACACTTTGTACGACCGCCTAGGCGATGGCGAATTGATCGCAAGCGCGATGGGCGTGTGGGCTATGGCGCTGCTGACCATTACATTGTTGGGCGCCAGCAGCATGATTGGTAAAAAAATGGGCGCCTTGTTTCGAGCCTAATTTGCTGTCCAAATTACAATTTAAAATCCCTCGCACTGTCCCATGTCGCGTGCGTGAAAGGGATGCAACACGAACGTGTGCAGTTGGCCATTTTTTATAATTCACGGCACGACTCATTGCATATTCCTGTCTATACTCGCCGTTCCATGCCTTACACACTGTCGCCCGACGAGACTTACGGTCTTGATGTCGAAAATACGGATTACCTGAAGGACCATATCCAGTCGCCTGATCGATGGATATTGAATTTTGGTCCAGCTCATCCCGCCACGCACACCACTTTGCGTTTGGTGCTGGAACTAGACGGCGAACGCATTGCGCGCGTGACGCCGCACATTGGATATTTGCATTCGGGCTTTGAGAAGTTGGGCGAGCACCACGATTGGAATCAATATGTGTGCACCGTCAGCCGCATGGATTATTCCAGTCCAATTGTGAACGACATTGCGTGGCACAATGCAGTTGAGAAGTTGCTGGGCATTGATGTGAACCCGCGCTGCAAAGTGATCCGCACCATCATGGCGGAAATGGGTCGCTTGCAAAGCCATTTGCTGTGCGCTGGCGCCGCGGCGCTGGACTTGGGCGCGTTCACCGGTTTCTTGTATGGCTTCAACGAGCGCGAATTTATCTACGACATTCTTGAATATGTAAGCGGCCAGCGCTACCACCCCGATTGGACGCGCGTGGGCGGGGCGTGGCGCGATTTGCCCGATGACGAGGTGTTCAAGCGCATGGTGAAAAATTTCATCCATGTGCGCATGGCCAAGTCGTTGGCTGATTTGGAGTCGCTGCTGAATCGCAACCGCATTTTCCGCGATCGACTTGAAGGCGTTGGAGCCATTTCCATGGAGGACGCCATTGCGTGGAGTTTGACTGGTCCCGTTGCGCGCGCCAGTGGCGTGCGCCGCGATGTGCGCAAGAACGAACCGTACTTGTGCTTTGAAAATAATTGGGACGGGCAAGGCGCCGAGGCCGTGAAGTTTAATGTTGCCGTGGCCAGCGCCGGCGATTGCTTCTCGCGCTACTTGATCCGCATGGAGGAGATGAAGCAAAGCATCGCCATCATTGATCAACTGATCGACAAGATTCCTGGCGGCTCAATCAATGTGGGCGCCGATTCCAAGACCGTGATTCCCGAAAAGGGCGATGTGTACGGCAGCATTGAAGGCACGATTCAGTTGTTTGAATTGGTCATGCACAACCGCGGTTGGGATGTTCCGCTGGGCGAGAGTTATTCCTGCGTTGAAAGCCCCAATGGCGAGCTGGGTTTCTTTGTGGTTGGCGGCGGCGGGAAATATCCGTGGCGCGCGCGTTGCCGTCCACCGAGTTTTGTGAATTTTCAAAGCATCGCCAAGTTGTTGGAGGGCCACCAACTTGCAGACGCCGTGGCCGTGATTGGAAGTTTGAACATCATCGCCGCCGAACTTGATCGTTAATTTATTTCAGGAGCAGAACCATGGCATGGATTGCCAAAGCATCATCGACACAAAAAATTGAGCGCCGCGCCGAGCCGTATGTGACGGCGCAGATGAAGGCCGCGTGGGAAAAAGAAATCCTTCCGCGCTACGTCACCAAGCACGGCGCGCTCATGCCCATTCTGCATGATGTGCAACACGCGTACCGCCAAGTGCCGTACCAGGCCATGATTGAGATTGCGCAGTTTCTGTCGCTGAAGCCCGCGGATGTGCTTGACACGGTGACTTTCTACGAGGAGTTCACCACGGAAAAAATGGGCGAGTGCGTGATTGGCATTTGCCAAAGCATTGCCTGCGAAATTTGCGGGCATTCCGCCATTTTAAACCACGTGCGCAAGCGCCTGAATTTGGAGCCGCATGAGACGAGCGATGACGGCAAGTTCACATTGCTGGCCATGGAATGTCTTGGTAGTTGCGACACCGCGCCCGTGGCGTTGTTCAACGACAAGTTGTACGAGAACTTGACCATTGAAGGCGTTGATCGATTGATTGACGCCGCGCAAAAATCAACTTCTGGAAGTGGCCACGCATGAGCGCAAGGATTGGCGTGATGCGAAGTTTGGGCCAAGCGGTTGGAATTGTGGTCAACGCCATTCGCACGCCCGTCAAGCGCGACAAGGTGGTCGAAGTTTCGCGCGCCACGCAAAGCCAACAGCGCGACGATGTCACGCTGCGTCGCACGGTGGTTGAAGAAATTATTTGGAAAGAACCATCACAAGCAGCCACGGGCTCAAGCGATACGCATGCAAGTCACGCCGCGTAACCATTTAGAAACCAACAGATAAAATTATGTCCCTTCAAGAACCCATTCTCACCAAGCGCATTCCAACGGCTCCCTGGGCCGACCCCAGGACCCGCAGCACCATTTCGTGGGAGCAATCCATTGCCACCGGCGGCTACAAAGCGCTTGAAAAAGCCTTGGATATGCAGCCAACGGAGGTGATCAACGTGGTCAAGGACGCGGTCATTCGCGGCCGCGGCGGTGCTGGATTTCCCGCTGGTTTGAAATGGAGTTTCTTGGCGCCCATCGATGGCGGCCGCCGCTACTTGGCGGTGAACTGCGACGAGGCCGAGCCTGGAACTTTTAAAGATCGATTGCTGATTGATTTCGATCCGCACCTTGTGCTTGAGGGAATTGCCATTGCGTGTTGGGCGTGTCAACTTGATACCGCTTACTTTTTTATCCGCGGCGAGTACCACCACCAGGCGCGCGTGATGGAGCGTGCCATTCAAGAAGCGTACGCCGGCGGAATTTTTGGCAAGCAAGGCATGATGCGTGGCAAGCAAAAATTCGCCGTTGATTGTTTCTTGCATCGCAGCGCTGGCGCCTACATTTGCGGAGAAGAAACTGGTTTGCTTGAGGCCATTGAAGGCAAGCGCGGATGGCCGCGCATTAAGCCGCCGTTTCCCGCGGTCAAAGGTCTGTTTGGCAGACCAACCATTGTGAACAATGTTGAAACGCTCGCCGCAGCCGTTCCTGTGTTGGAGCACGGCGCCGCATGGTGGAAGGGCATTGGCGTTGAAAGCAAATTTCCTGGCGCCATGCCAAGTTACGGATCCAAGTTGATGGGCGTGAGCGGCCATGTGAATACGCCAGGCGTGTACGAAATGCCGCTGGGTATTTCGTTGCGAAAACTTGTCGATGAATATTGCGGCGGCATGCGCGGCGGCAAGAAATTCAAGGGCGCAATTCCTGGCGGCGTGAGCATGGGCGTTCTAGGCACCGATCAATTTGACGCCGCGCTGGACTTTGACATTGGACGCGATTGCGATGTGCTTGGTCTTGGTACAGCGTGTCCAACAATCTTTGACGAGGACACCGACATGGTGGCCGTGGCGCGAAACATTGCGCGCTTCTTCAAGAATGAATCGTGCGGTCAATGCACTCCGTGCCGCGAAGGTAGCGGTTGGATGCTGAAAAGTTTGGAGCGCATTGAGCGCGGCGACGCAACCAGCGGCGACCTTGATTTGTTGCTGGAAGTTGCGGGCAGCATGGGTTTGACGCCGGGCACAACGATTTGCGGTTTGGCCGACGGCAATAATTGGGCTGTGCGCACCATTGTGAACAAATTCCGCGGCGAGTTTGAGGCGCGCGTGAAGCCGCAGTATGTGCCCGTGTATGTCACCGCGGGCGGACATTGATGGCGGCACAGTTGGCGTACGATGCGCTTTCAATGAGCGGCTATTCGACTAATTCCCCGCGGAGCGATCACGAAATCACTGTCCTTCATGGCGATTTGATTTCAGCGGACATGGCGCAGTGGCTGGCTGAAAAATTGCGCGAGCTGCGACACGCGGGCGCGCCAATGTTGAAGCGCTTCACGGTGCAATGCGTCAATGACCAAACCATGGGCGAGTTGCATATGCGCCACATGAATAATCCGTGCACCACGGATGTGCTTACCTTTGCCGATGGCGACGATGCCGATGTGGCCGTGTGCGTTGACGAAGCCGCTCGCCGCGCAACGGAATTGAACCACCAACTGCGTGACGAATTGTTGCTGTATTGCCTGCATGGATTGCTGCACGCTGGCGGCATGGATGACCAAACGCCCGCTGAATTTGCCGCCATGCATGGCGAGGAAAATCGTTTGCTGAGCGCGATTGGCTTGGGAGAAATTTTTGGAGCCATCAAGCCATGACCTGGGTGTTGCTTGCCGCGGCTGTGGATCTTCTGTTCACCATGTTGCTTTCCGCCATCAACTTGGCCATTGTGCAGGTGGGTGACAACGCGTTGCAGCGGCGCTTGGAGCGTGGCGGCCGCGTGGCGACGGATCACTGGATCTTCAAGCGCAAGACGCAGGTCGATCACGCCGTGGCATTTCTGCGCGCTATCGGCCGCGTTGGTTTCTTCGCGTTGTTGTTGATTGCCCTTGTTGGTTTGGGCGACAACGAGGGTCGCCTGACATGGCAAAATTTGAGCACCGCGTTTGTCATAGCCGCCAGTTGCATTTGGCTTTTCACCAGCGTCATTAGCGCGGCGTTCGCGCGCTACGCGGCGGTTGGATTAATTGTGACCACTTTGCCGCTGCTGCGCGTGATTGATTTTGTTTTACAACCGCTTGTCACCGTTGCGGAAATTTTAGACGAGGGCGTTCGCCGACTTGTGGGCGCAAAGACGGTGGCCAACGAATCCGGCGCCGAGTTGCTTGAAAGTATCCAAGACACCAGACGCCAAGGCGGAATTGATTCCGCCAGCGCGGCCATTATGGAGAATGTGGTGGAACTGAGCGAGACCTTGGTTGCCAGCATCATGACGCCGCGCACCGCCGTTGAAGGCATTGAATACACAGATGATCTGGCGAAGATTCGCTCGGTGATACACGAGGAAGGCCATAGTCGCATTCCAATTTATGAGAGAAGTTTGGACCATGTTGTGGGCGTGTTGTATGTGAAAGATTTGGTTCGATGGCTGGGGGCGGAGGCACCGGATTTTTGTCTGCGTCCGTTGTTGCGCCAGCCCATTCGTGTTCCAGAAACCAAACGCGTGCGCGACTTGTTGAAGGAATTTCAGCGTGGCAAGGTTCACATGGCGCTTGTGGTTGATGAGTACGGCGGCACCGCTGGGTTGGTGACCATTGAGGATGTGCTTGAAGAAATTGTGGGCGAGATTCGCGACGAGCATGAGCCGCAAAGCGATCAAGACCCGGAGATTCGCGAATTGGCTGTTGGTCGCATTGAAGCCGACGGCCGTTGCTCCATCGCCCAGGTGAACGCCAAAGTGAATTTGAATATTTCACAGGACGAGGGCTTTGACACCATCGCGGGATTTGTGTTGAGCGTGCTTGGACGAGTGCCCGAAAGCGGGGCGGTGTTTGAAAGTCACGGCGCGCGTTTTCGCGTGCTTGAAGCCACTCCCACCATGATTTCCAAGGTTGCCATTGAGTTAGTCGCCAAGCCAATTCGCCACTAATTTTAGGCAAATCCAAGCGAATTCGCGGCCCGTTCACCATTTAGTTTTTGCAGATATGGCATGCCAAAGGGTGGCGCCGCGCGCTTGAGAACTGAGTTCGTTGTCAAGGTGAAATAGCGTTAGTCAAATTCATTGCCACGGAATGTGCTGGCCAAATACGCTTCGCGCACCATTGGATCATTGATAATGCTCTTGGGAGGGCCTTCACGAAGATTCTTGCCTTCGTGAATAATGTAGGCGCGATCGCAGATGCGAAGCGTTTGTTGCACATTGTGGTCGGTGACTAAAATGGCTATGCCAGTCTTGGCCAATGTGCGAACTTCATTTTGCAAATCTTCCACTGTGTGTGGATCAACGGCGGCGAATGGCTCATCAAGCAGAATGAGGGCGGGTTGCGTGACCAAGGCGCGCGCGATTTCCAGACGTCGACGCTCGCCGCCAGAGCAGGTGCGCGCTTGCTCCTTGCGTTTCACTTGCAAACCAAATTGCGACAGCAACGCGTCGCAGCGCGACAATCTTTCCTTGGAGGAAAGCCCTGCAATTGTTTCCAATATGGCCAGCAAATTCTCCTCCACGCTGAGACGTTGAAACACGCTTGGCTCTTGGCTGAGGTACCCCATGCCCAACTTGGCGTGGCGCCACATGGGCAAGTAGGTCACATCTTGTCCGCGAAAATTCACGCTGCCACTTTCGGGCGTGATCATGCCCATGACCATGCGGAAACTGGTGGTTTTTCCTGCGCCGTTACGGCCTAGAAGTCCCACGATTTCGCCCTCGGACACTTGAAATGTGACTTGATCCACCACGCGGCGGTGACCGTATGTTTTCTGCAACGCGTTGACTTCAAGAAGCGCCATGACGCAGATGCTAGCGGCAGAATTCGTTACAGTGGTGCGAATGAGATTGCTGATTTGCATTCTTGTGGTTGCTTCGATTGGTGGCTGCGTTCGGCGCACCATTGAGATTACCAGCGAACCTGAAGGAGCTTTGGTGTGGCTGAACGACCGCGAGGTTGGCCGCACTCCATGTTCGATTGAGTTCACCTATTACGGTCGTTACGACGTGCGACTTCGCCGGGATGGCTACGAGCCCATTTCAGGTTTTGGTGACGCGGACGAACCTGCTTGGGATTTTGTTGGCGCCGATCTTGTGGCCGAAGTTATTCCAGCCAAGTTGACGAGCCGTGTGCAATGGCATTTCTCCATGGTTCCAACCGACAGCGACGAAGCTGCGGTTCTTGAGCGCGCTAAAAACTTGCGAGCGCGTATTGTGGCATCACCTGAAGTTGAAAAAGCCGAAGCTGAGGTTGTGCAAATGCAGAATGCTTCAGTTGCGCCATTGTCCAAAGCAGTGTTGCCCGTTCCAAGTTCCGTGCTTCCTGCCAGCGAACGACCGCCAAATTAATGTGTCGCTGCGAGTGTGATTTAAAGCTGGTAGTTTCAAGCGCGCAAGAATGTGTCACGCATGTTGCGGCCACGTTTAGTCGCTTTGCGTCATAGACGCAACAAACTGGTGTCTTGGGAACCTCTTTGTGCAATGACTTTGGGCTTTTGGGAATATGGCATCAAAGCGGTTTTGAATGGGTGCGGCTCTTTCTCTTGCATCATTGACCGATTCCCTTGAGCAAGGATTTGTAGGGAATGATCCCAACTTAGTAATTGCACCCCAAATTTGATCCTAAAAACGAAGGTCCTGATTGTCTTTGGCGTCAAAATTCACTCGTAAAATTGCTGTGCTGTAGTTATTGTCCAGCAACTCCAACGGACTGTGATAGACCCCATGAAATTGCAGTTTTGGCGCATATAAGATTCATAAGTCCATTATTACAAGTGACTTGTAGTTTTAAAATAAATTTACAAAGAATCCAAGGAAGTTTGGATTCTGCCATTGATTATGGCCAAATTGGGTAGATACTGTGCTTTCGGGAATTCAACATCAGCGCAATTCAACAGGATTGCGGGAGCCGCCGTCTGTGCGTGTCGGAGCGACCAGGCGGCGGTGTTTTTTGAGTTTGATGTGTGAACAGCAATGCGTTGGCTCAACTCATTGCTTGATCAAATATATAAAAATATCAATGGAACATGTTGCGTACGGCCGCAACGCCGTTGCGCGCTACCGCGCAACTCAGGGGTGTTAACATTTGAATGTGCCTATTTCATCCGCATTGATAGCGCTAGCCGCCATGACAAATATTTCAAGCATGGCGCCCGTTGCGCCCGTGGCGCCGGTTGAATTTGCGACATTTTCCAATTCAATGCTCAGCGATAGCGCGCCAATGATTTGCCTGATTTCTCAAAGCACACAGAACTCCATAGCGGCAGCAAATAAACCTGCAAATGCGGTGGTGCCCAAAGTAAATACCCCAGCCAAGTTTGGCGTGAAAGGTTCTTGGCGTTGGGAGTTTGAAGGTAGTTGGATGAACGACTTTGATAGCGACAATCAATTGCAAGGCGCGTGGTACGCGAGTTGGTTCTTGATTGATAATTTCAGTTTTGATTTTGGACCCGAAGTCGCCTGGTTCTCGCAAGGCGGCGGCAACACTTGGGGCGCCGGTCCAGCGTTTATGTTTCGCTGGCACTTTTTTGCGCGCGAAACATGGAGCATCTACGCCGACGCTGGAGTTGGGCTTATGTTCACCGGATCAAACGTGCCCCCGGCCGGATCTTCGGTGAATGTCACGCCGCGAATTGGCGTGGGCGCCTCATTTGAAGTGGCTCCAAATGCCCGCATTCTTACTGGAATTCGCTGGGCGCATATTTCCAACGCCAATGTGGCCGACAACAATGACGGCCGCAACAGCATTCAGTTGTACGCGGGCATTTCGCTTCCGTTGTAGCCCGCACCATATCGCCGCAATTACTTTCGCAATTACTTCTGCTGTGCAAACCAACGCCACGCGCTTTGCGTGATTGCCTCCAGCGATGAACGCGCGGGCCGCCAACTGGTCAAGCGAAATATTTTCTCTGGATTTGAAACAAGCTTCGGCGGATCGCCATCGCGGCGCGCGCCCATGCGAAACGGAACTTCGCGACCAGCCGCGACGGAGCACGCGCGCAACACTTCAAGCACGCTTGCTCCCACGCCCGTTCCCACATTCATGGCCAATGTTTGGCGGTGCGGAATGACTTTGATCGCCTCAATATGCGCCGTCACTAAATCTTCAACATGCACATAGTCGCGAATGCATGTTCCGTCTGGCGTTGGATAGTCATTGCCGTGAACCACCAATTCGGGGTGGCGACCCGTTGCGGCGCGCAAGCATATTGGCACCAGATGCGTTTCAGGATCGTGGTCCTCGCCAATGCGGGCCAGGTGATCGCCGCCAGCGACATTAAAGTAGCGCAGGAATACAACGCCACGATCGCGATCCGCGTGCGCATTTGATTGCACCCACGCTTTCATGATGTGTTCACACGCAAGTTTGCTTTCGCCGTATGCGTGCGTGGGCCGCTGAGGACAATCCTCGCCAATTGGAATGTGCGCTGGCGCTGGCTCGCCGTATGTGGCGCATGTACTTGAAAAGATTAATTTTCTAGCGTCGACCGCGTCCATGGCGTTGAGCAAAGAAACCGTGGCGCCGACATTGTTGTGCCAGTAAATCAGGGGAAACTGAACGCTTTCAGGCACCACGGCGAAAGCCGCGAAGTGCAACACAATTTCCGGCGGATGTAATTTCAGTGCGGCGGTTGTTGCACGCTGGTCATTCAATTCAACTTGCGTGAAATGAAAGCGCCCGCCGCCCGCGCGCTGCAGCGCCTGCACCGTGCGCTCAAAGCTGCGCGAGAAATTATCCAGGCCATGCACCTCGTGGCCATCATCGAGCAGTTTAAGACAAGCGTGCGAGCCAATGTATCCAGCGGCGCCTGTAACAGTTATTTGCATTGAAATGGTTCCAAAGTCGAATTTCGCAAGCACAAATCAGTCATTTTTGGGAAATAAGGCACCTTGCCTAATCCACCCGAACTTGAGAGAATACACTTTATGGATGGATCCTTTTTTGGGAGGCCTTTAGTGGCGACCCGCATGACAGAAGTGAAGCCCTCGGCGGAGCCGACCTCTTCACTTGGAATTTCAGGAACAGCGATTCTTCATGGCGTCGCAAGCAATGATCCAAGGCGGCAAGCCTTGCGTGACGCATGTCTCTTGGCGCAAAGCCTGAAGGATCACGCCAGCGCTTTAACCGCTCGCAGTCAGGCCAAGGGCACCAAAGACCCCATGACCGTGGCCCAAGGTTGCAATTCAATGCAGAAGGCTATTGCCGATGTGGAGGCGTTGATTCGCCAACTTGATGAGGTCTTAGCCGCGCAAGTACAGACAAGCAATGAGCTGCAGGCACACACATGATCGAGACAAAAATGAATTTGGAAACGACGCGTGTTGACTGCGCAAACGCTGCCGCATTTGAAGAGGGATTGCAGGTCGCGTGCAGTTTCCGTGGCGATGTCACGCTGGAACTTAAGGACGGCAATTCGATTGAAGGCTATATCTTTGATCTTAAACGCACCAACGCCCCGCCTCGCGCCGTTCGCATTCTTCCCAAAGATGGACGCTCTCGCATCACGGTGGAGCAATCAACAATTCAAACATTGTGCTTCACGGGCAAGGACGCGGCCGCGGGCAAGAGTTGGGAAAATTGGATGCGACGCTACGCGCAAATGAAGTTGAAGGGCGAAGCCGCAGGTATTGAGAGTGAAACTCTAGAGTAATTCAAATCGACATTTAAGACGGAGAGAATTCTCGTCCGCTTGTTGGATCAAGAACTTTCCACTGCAAATCTTTTGCCAATTTCATAATCACGGTCCACGCGATGTCATCATCGGTGATGGTGAGAAGCATTTGTAAAACAGGATCTTGATCCGGGGTTAATTCAATATTGACGCCGGGACCATACAAGACTTGGCCGCCTTCAATATCCGCGCATGTGTTGCGAAGAGAGAGGGATTTCACCACATCGGCGCGACTGCCAATCGCTCCAAGGGTGCCGTCCTTATTGTTAGTGCGGGAAAGAATGACAAATTGACGCTGCGTCATATGAAGTGTTCAAGAGTACAGACCAAAACTATTCCGTGTGCGAACATTAATTCAGAGTCAATTAAAATGCATCGCTATTTTAGAAATTAGATTGCAGTTGGCTGATGAATGAGGCAATCCAATTCTTGCGAGGTCATCCATGGAAGTGCTCGGAGTTTCGCTTGAACTTTTTCAGGCATGGGCTTGCCATTGCGCTCCCATTGGGGACGGTTTTTCCAACGACGGTGCACCCATAAATATTGCTCAGGCGCAAGTCGTATTGAATTCTCAATGCCACGATTGAATCGAGCCGTGATATAGAACAAAGGGTCCTCGGAGCTATCCCAATCCTCTGGATTGATTCGATCGACAATTTCAAGGCGGTATTTCATGCGATCCGTTTCCCGGACCGCGGTTCCCACAAATATAGGAATGCGGTAGTTCATGGCTAGCAGACCGATGCTTTTGTAACTGCTGGCCATTTGGCCAAAAAATGGAACAAAGAGTCCGTCGTCGCCGGCGTTTTGATCCGCAATAAAGCCTATGCGTTGGCCTTCCATAATTAGTTTTTGCAATTCTTGCGTGGCGTTCCATTTGGAGAGCACGCTGAGTCCGCGGCGCCGTCGCATTCCAAGCAACCAATCGTTAAAATATGGATTGTCAAGCGGGCGCGCGAGCGCGGTGAGATGAAAGTCAAGAACTGCAAGCGCGAATCCAAGCAATTCCCAATTGCCACAGTGGCCTGTCACAAAGATTGCGGGCTTGTTGGATAGTAAAAAATCCATGTGCGGTCCAACCGTTCCAAGCGTCACAGAATTTGCCCAGTTGCGGGCGTGGAGTCGTTGTGGCGTGAGCATGCTTTCCACCAGAAAAAGTTGAAACATGCTTATGACGCTCTTTTCCGAGAGATCATTTGCCTGCGCATCCGTCATATCGGGAAAAGCGCGGCGAATATTGACTCCAGCTCGCAGAAGGCGATGTGCCCCAATTCGCGTAAAAACTTTTGCGAGGGCCGATGCCGTGCGCATGTTTTGCTCGGCATCAAAAATATGAAACAGCGCGGCGAAGCCACGGGCAAGCGCGTATTGAGAAAGCTGCGTCAGCCGCTTAGTTGCGGCACTCATGATTTAGTTGCCTTGACCCGTCAAGGCCCGGAAGCGATTCCAGTTCAGCACCGGAATTCGCGCGTCCATTGCCTCCTTCATGATGCGGTAATACGTTTCATAATTATTTTTACCTTGGGTGAAGGCTTCAATTTCAATATCTCCAGCGCTTGGAGAAAGTGGAAGAGGTTCTGACGGCGGATTTCCAATCACAACAAAATCAAGATCGCCGGTGACTTTTTCGCTGTCAATCACTTTTCCGCCCCATTCCTGAATTCGATTTCGAATGACCGCGGCTTCACCAGTGGAGGCTTTCCCATCATTGTTCACATCAAATACGCCGTAGACCATCATGCGATAGGTATAGGTTGGACTATAGACGGCGTTAATAAGCACATCATTTCGACTCACAGGTTGATTTGGTGAACTGCGGGTCACGCGGGCGGTTGAAGTGTCATTGGTGACGCGAAGCACTTGAATGCTGGCTTTGCCACGCACATTTCCTTCGGCGTTGGCGGGCACTTGTTCGGCGGTTGAAAAGACTTCAAAGGTCATTCCAGGAACCACGCGGTGCTTTTGTCCAATGTCTAGATACACGGTGGAATCCGGTCCGCCAACTTCAATGATATGTCCGTCAACCAAACTCGATGGATCTTCGGGCTTGACGGCGAAGGCGGAAAGTTTTTTTTCCGCCTGCTCAAGCCGGGTCCTGAGCGTGTCTCGCTCGGCACTCAAGCCATCGATATTTTTTTGTAGATCGGAAATTTGCAATCGGAAGCGTTGCTCTTGCTCATCCTTGGACGACTTCGTGATCTGTTGCATGTCATCAACGCTTTTGCTGTACTCGGTGGTGGCGTTGGAAAATGGAGCAATATCTTTCTTCGCGGCTTCAATTGCGGCGTCGCGCTCTTTCATGGCGGTATCCAGTGATGTCCGAAGATCCTGGACTTGAGATTGAAGCGCAGCATTTTTTTTGTCATTGCCTTGAACAATGTCCGTTTGTTGCGCCACGGTGGACTTCAACGCATCTTGCTGCGTGGTCAATTCCGTTTCATGTGTCTTGAGCGTTTCAATTTCCTTGTTGATGGTGATCTTCTGGGAGGTCCACGTCTTTTTATCTTCGGTCATTTTTTTAACTTCAGCTGTTGCGGAAGATATTTGGGAATACAGAACCACCGAGGTCACTAAAAAAGCGACCGTGGTGATGACAAAAACAACTAGAGTGACGAGTACGCCGGAACCGGCGGGACGAGTGGCCATGCGAGGGGGTCTCCCGAGCGAAATGCCCGAAATGGCAGTGTGATGCTTGGCGGGGCGCTCGTCAAGAGGAAAATGAAATTGCCACTTGCCTTTCTTACAAAAAAAGGCGATACTTTCCGACCCATCAGAGGACCCCATGCCAAATAGTAAATCAGCCGAAAAACGAGTACGTCAGAACAAGAAGCAAAACGCCGTCAACAATCACCGCAAGCGGTTGATCAAGGAAGGCACTCGCCAGTTCATGGCGGCAGTGCAGGAGGGTGATGCTGTCAAAGCCGAACTACAATTGCGATCAGCGACTGCGATTTTGGATCGCGTGGCGGGCAAGCGAACAATTCATCCCAACACGGCGGCTCGTCGCAAAAGTTTGTTGGCGCGCAAGTTGAATGCTCTGCGTTCACCAACTACGACCGCTGTTGCCACCAAGCCAGGCAAATTAATGGCTAAGGCCAGCAAGACCGATTGAGACACTCCGCGGTTCGCGGTGGTTTAAATAGGACCAGATTAGAATCCCAGCCTCGCTATATGTACGCCGAGGCCTCCAATTCTCCATTGGAAATACTTTTCTTTTTGGCGCCTCTTGTCGCATTGTATGAGTTTGGTCTTGTGCTGTGGCTGCGCAATGGCCAACAGGTGTTGACCAATCGCGCGCACGGGGGCTTGGTGAATTTCTTTCGTCTCTTTGGAGTGCGCGCGGAGGATCTGCATGTTTCGGCAATGTCCTTGCCCTCTTTGGCGTTGATATGCACGCTGCTGATCTGGCAAATTGTGGCGCGACTTCCGTGGAAAATTCTTTGGAAAACCATTCCGTTCATGTGGTTGGAAAGTTTCGCGCTAGCGGCGCCGTTGTTGGTGGTTGCGATCTTGATTGGTCGAGTTCATGTGTTGTTGGCCACCAATCAGGCAGGCGAACAATCCATTCGCGCGCTGGATTTTGTGGGGCGCGCTTCAATGGCGGCGGGTGCGGGCATTTATGAGGAGTTGCTCTTTCGAATGGCGCTCATGGGCGCGTTGCATATGTTGTTGTTTGATGTCGCCAAGATGAAGGATCGATACGCATGGATGATCGCTTTGGTGATCAGTTCTATGTTGTTCACCGTATATCATCCAATTCGCGATACGACTGGAGACTATCAATGGGGGCGCGTGATCTTTTTAATGCTCGCAGGATCTTGGTTTGGCCTTGTCTTTCAACTACGCGGCTTTGGAGTGGCCGCGGGCACCCATGCCGCCTACGACGCGACCGTATTGCTGTTTGTAAGTTGATCAACGGCTGGATTTGAGGGTCCAGTTGCAATGCAAGTCTTATTTGATTTCCAGACTTGTTTCAAATCCACTGCAAGTTGATTTGATTGGCGCGTGTATCGGTTTGCGCAATCGGTGTTGCCAATACCAGGTCTGATTGCGTTACTCTTGCCGCATGCCCGAGCAAGGTTCCACCCTCAACATTCAACTTCTCATTTTGGACGCCGACGGCGTGCTCACTGACGGCGGAATTTTTGTCGATGAGCGCGGACGTGAAACCTTGAGATTTAATGTGCGCGATGGATTCGCGATTCGCGCCTGGCTTGCGGCTAAAAAAGAAATTGCCGTGATTACGGGGCGCAGTGGCTTGGCTTTACGCAATAGGCTCGATGGACTCGGAGTGAAAAATCTTATTTCTGTAAGTGGTCCCAAGAACAAAGCTCTTGAGGATCTATTGCAAAAGTTGAACATTGACGCAAGAAACACCGCGGCGATGGGCGATGACTTGCCCGACCTTCCACTGTTGAAGATGGTCGCATTTCCCATGGCCGTCGCCGATGCGGCGGATGAAATCAAGGCTGTTGCAAAATGGCGTTCCACCAAGAATGGCGGCCACGGCGCCGTGCGCGAAGCGGTTGAATTTCTGCTGAAAACATCGGGTGAATGGGACCGTGCCGTGGAGGGTTGGGGCTGATGTCACAGCGGAGTAACCAATTGTTGCCATGGGTTGCGGCGGCGGTTGGAGTTGTATTGAGTTTGATATTTATTGTGGTGGCTTCGCAAGTCAAGGACGCGCCATCCTCGGCCAAACGAACGCCTCGAATTGTTGATGCCAAAGATATTCCTAAACCAGAAGCGCTGACCCCGGAAGAATTTCAAAACGCCACGAAACTTTTACAAGCGGATCAGATTTCGCTTCAGTCGGGTGCGTGGGTTCAAGTGGCGAATGACAAGGGGCGCTTAGAGCAACAATATCACGCTACGCGAATTGATCCGGAACCAGACAAGTGGTTGCGCATGGAATCGCCGCAAGCAGTCATGTTTCCTTCCGGTGGGCGCATTGTGACTATGCGCGCGGATCACGGACGCATGCGTGTTCCCAAGCGCGCTCTTGAAAGCGGACAGCTTGAGGGGAACGTTGTGATTCGGGTTTATAAGCCCGCGGAAGGCCGTGAGATAAATATCGCAAATGATCAGGCGGTCATTGTCCTCCGGGCGCCAGAGGCCAGCTTTGACAGCGTGCTTGGCGAAATTCGTTGCGACAAGTCTGTGAACGTGGTCACAGAAGCGGTGCGCTTTGAAGGCGAAGGGTTGACAATGGTGTTGACCGATGATGGCAAGGGAATTGATCGACTCACCGTGGAGCGGCCGCTTGCAGCGATTGAAATTGAGCGTGTCGCAACAAACGCGACAAAGCCGGAGGTCGCCGCGCCAACATTGGCAACAAACGCGACAATGCCGGAGGTCGCCGCGCCAACATTGGCAACAAACGCGACAAAGCCGGAGGGCGCCGCGCCAACAATGGCAACAAACGCGACAAAGCCGGAGGTCGCCGCGCCAACATTGGCAACAAACGCGACAAAGCCGGCGCTATTGAAATCGTCAAAGCGTTTCTACAAACTTATTTTGGAAAATGATGTGCGCGTGCTTCGAACATCAACCCAGGGCAATACAAGAATTAATGGCGATCGGTTGACGATGGTGTTCAGCATGGATAGCGATGCGGTTGGACAAAATCTAACTCGCTGTTTTCCAGAACAACCGTGGCAAGCATCGCCCGCGTTTCAAACAGCATCAATGAACTGGCGCGTGTCGCCGTTGCTTTTGGTTTTGGCCGCGCAAACCGCCCAGGCCGATCACATTCAAATTCAATATCGCGGACGCCTGGTCATGACTGTTGCCACAGACACCGCTGATCAATTACCAAACGCCGATGATGTCAGGCTTGACATAGAGGGGAAACCCGCCAAGTTGTATGACGAAAAAAGTGAGGCGCGAATTGATTGCGGCAGCATGCGCTACCAAACTGGAATTGAAAGTGTCTCGTTGCGCGGGTATGACGCAAAACCATTTTTGATGGTGAGTCCGCGTTTGGATTTGGAGGCGCAGGCGTTTGATATTTCCCGCAAGACAGGTCAAGGACATTTGGAGGGCGCTGGGCGAATGCGAATTGGCAGTGGTGACGCCGCGGTTTCGGCCATGGCTGCTGCGCCCAATGTGGCGCAAGAGGCAATTAAAAGTGGCGACGCTTCCAACGCCGTGATGGGTCCGCCGGATTTGGGCGCAAGCGCGCGCACTGTTCGCATTCAATGGAAAAAGTCCGTTGATTTGGAATTTGAGCCGGGCGAAAATTCAAGCAAGCTTTACAAGGCCGATTTTTACGGAGATGTGAACGCCGACGCCGAGGAGGTTCGCATGGTGGCGCAACGCTTATTGGTGAATTGTTTCAAGAGTGGCAAGGGTTCCGCGGTTGAAAGAATTTTTGCGGACGGCGGCGCAATGGCCATACGCCAACCCGAAGGTTCCAGCTTGTCGGCCAAGACAATTGATCTTTCAATGGAGCAAACTGAAAGTGGAAGCTCACAGGCCAAGCGCTTGCTTGCCACTGGCGGTGTTGAAGCGCAAGACAAGGGACAACGACTCTGGACAGATTCGTTGGATTGCTCATTCCGTCCGATGCTTGGAAATGAATCCGCAACGGAAAATATGGAATTGTCGGTCGTGCAATCCAAGGGCGCGGTTCAAGCATTGCTGGCCGAGGACGCGCGCTTGTGGGCAGCGACTATGGACGCGGACATTCCCGCTAAACGTGTCGCGCTTCGTGGACCAGAATTATTGTTGGTGCGCGGAAATGTGGTGGCCGACTTGATGAATGAGCTCACTGTTGATGAAGATTTAGGAACAGCCATTGCTCCTGGCACGGGTCGTTTTCGATATTGGGCAAAGGCCATCGCGGATTCCACGCCCCACCCTGTGACGCGTCCCGCTATTCCAGAAAAGCCGCAAATGGAGGCGCTGTGGAATGACGGCTTGAAGTATGCAAAAGATAAATTGGGGCGCGCCACGCTTGCGCTACAAGGCAAGGTTCACGCCACTGCGGATCGGACCACGCGCGAAATGGATCAATTTAGCGCCAATAAAGCTATTTTAACATTGGGACGCGACACCAATGCGATGGACACTTTGGGTGAGGCAGCCAAGCGCAGTGGATTGAGTTCTGAAACTTCCTCGCTGCAGCAGATTCATGGCATTGGAGAAGTTCGCATTGAAAGCCGCGGTTGGAGCCGCAATGATCGTAGCGATGAGCCGCGCTTGTTCCGCTTGATGTCCGGCGAGGTGATTCACAATGTCATCACTGGCGAGGTGAATGTTCCAACAGCGGGAACGCTTTTAATTTTTGATCGCGACGATGACGGGGCGAAAGCCGCGCCTCCTTCATTGTTTGATGTTCGTGGTTCGACTCGCTTTCGCTGGGACAATTCGTTGGTGATGAATCGCGATGGTGAAACGCGCTACCGCATCACACTTGATGGTGGCGTTGAATTAATCCACGCTGGATTGCGCCCGCAAGACACGCTTACGCTGACGGCGGATCAACTGGAAAATACCGTGGATCGTTTGGAGGCCGCACCCGAGAAGGCGGATGCCACGGAGGCGACGCCGGTTGATTTTGGCGCGCCGGTCAAATTGCTGCGAGTTCGCGCGCTTGGCAGGGTATTTGTAAGGACTCCGGATGTGGATGTGGAGTGCGACGCGTTTGATTACGACTTGCGAACCAAAGTGGCCACGCTGTCGGCGCGGCCTGGCCGAACGATCAGCGTGATGCAGAAGGGCAAGGGTTCGCCAATCAAAGCGGAGGCCGCTGTTTGGGATTTGGACAATGGTCGCGTGCGCGTGACCAACGCCGCGGGAAGTTCGTTCCGTTAACTGTGTGCCCGCGCGGTGAAGAAGCATTTTCGCTGGCAACACTTTCACTCACATTCACGCGCACAAGTTCACCAGTGAGTTGCGTGAATGCGTGTTGTGCAATCACCCGCACTCCGCGCACAAGAATTTGTGTTTAGAGTTGCGCGCGAATTTCCCAAAGGTCGGGAAAGCTTGGCTGAAAAAGTGTGGCGCGCAAATAGTCAACGCCGGACGATCCGCCCGTTCCAGTTTTTGTGCCAATGGTGCGCTCCACCATTTTTACATGTCGATAGCGCCACTCTTGAATGCCCTCGTCAAAGTCGACGAGCATTTCGCACATGCCACGCAGTGGTCCAGGCCTGTGGTACACGCGCAGCAGCAGTTCTTGCAGTTCTGGATCCGCAATAGTGGCGGCCGTGGTGGGGCGTTGCAACGTGGAAACCGGCACGTTTTCCCCCATTTTTACCAGGCATTGCACAAAGCCCGACCACAGCGTGGGAAGTTTGGCGTGTTCTTCCAGGGCCATGCGTTCGGCACTTGCCGCGGGGTAGCGCTCAATTACTTTCAGATTTCGTTTGCCAAGCAAGAATTCAAAGGCGCGAAATTGCCAACTTTGAAATCCGCTGGCGTTGGTCAGAAAATTTCGAAACGCCAAGAATGAAACGGGCGTCATGGTTTCCAGCACATCAATTTGCGCCACCATGGTCTTGAGAATCTTCAGCATGCGCGCCAACGTGGAGGCGGCCTCTTCCAAGCGGCCTTGCACAAAGAGTTCGCGCAAGTGGTGACCCTCGTGCAATTGCTGCTTGAACCACAGCTCATACACCTGATGAATGATGATGAATAAAGTTTCATCATGCTCCACTGGCGTGCCGACTGGTTGTTGCAGTAAAAGTAATTCTTGAACTTTTAGATATTGACCGTAGGTAATGTCCACTCTTGGAGCATACCGCTGGGACGAGTTGGCGGAGTATCCAATGCGCAGCTGAGTCCAAGCTCCGCGCACAGCAGACGCGCGGTGATTTGCGAGGAGAGGAAAATGACGGGCAAACCCGAGCCTGGATGCGTGCCGCCGCCCACAAACCACACGCTTTCAACGCCGCGCATTTTGTGTTGCGGCCGCTTGTGCAACATTTGCCCAAGCGTGTGCGCCAAATTAAATGTGGCGCCATATTGAATTCCTTCGCCGGCCCAATCATTGGGCGTGATGTGCTTCTCGGCGCGGATGCGGCCGCGGATATCGCCCACGCCAAAAATTGTTTCCAGTTGGTCCAGTGTTCGCTCGCGCAGCGTTGAATTGGAGGCATTCCAGTCCACGTGGTTCACGTTTGGTTGCGTGTTGGGCGTGGGCACCAAAATGTATAGCGCGCTGTGGCCGCTTGGCGCCATGGAAGCGTCAAGGCGCGAGGGATTGCACACATACATGGATGGGTCCTCGCTCAAGAGGCCGTTGCTGGAAATATCGCGCAGGTTTTGTTCGTACTGTCGGCTGGCGTAAATGGTGTGGTGGGGAAGTTCAACTTCGCCGTCCAAGCCCAGATACATCATGAAGGTGGAGCAGGAATATTTTTTGCCATCGATTTTTTGGTCGCTCCATGCGCCGCGAAGGGATTCTGGAATCATGCGCTTCATGGCGGCGGCGGCGTCGGCGTTGATGACCACATGCTTGTGGCGATGCAGCGCGCCATTCACGCGCACGCCCACGGCTTGTCTGCCTTCAAATTCAATTTTGTCCACGGGTGAATTGAAATGAAATTTCACGCCAAGCTCCTGCGCGATTTCGCGCATGGCGTTCATGATGGCGTTGCAGCCGCCGCGCGGGTGCCAGATTCCATATTCATATTCAATGAAGGGAAGAATGCTGAACAGTTCCGGGCACTCGAAGGGGCTCATGCCCAAATATTTGCTTTGAAAGGAAAGCGCCAGGCGAATTTGCGGATGCTTGAAATATCCGCGCAGGTGGTCGTACAAACTTTGCCACGGTCGAAGATGCGTTCCCGCGCGCATGTTGTCCACGGTGCACAAATCCAACACGCTGCGAATGGGGCTGCGCAACAGTGGCGTCATGGCCTCCAGTTTGCGGCGGTTGTCGCTGATAAATGTTAGAAACGCGGGACCATCATGCGGCTCAATGGCGCTCAGGCGTTGCTCCATCAAACGCAAGTCTTGCGTGGTGTCGAGCGTGATTGGCTCTTGACCGGGGCGGCCAAGCAGCAAGCGATACATGGGATCAAGTCGCCGCAGTTCCACGCGCTCGGACAGTTTGCTGCCAGCGGCCGCCAAGATTTCATCAAGCACATAGGGCATCATGAAAAAAGTTGGTCCGACATCAAAGTGATAGTGACCTTGATCACTGTCAAGCGTGAGCCTGCGGGAGCGGCCACCAACCACGGGCTGAGATTCGTAAATGTCAACGCTGGCTCCGCTGGCGGCAAGAACAAGCGCCGCGGCAAGTCCGCCAGGGCCAGCGCCCACAATGGCGACATCGGAAACATGGTTTGAATGAGGTTGGGAGGAGATCATTTGGAGGCGATTGACGGACGGTTTGGCGATGATTGCAAATTTGTTTGTGAAATGGGAGGCGGTGAATCTGTCAAGTCAATGTGGTCGAATGGTTGGGTAGGTTAAACTGAATATCCCATGGGTACTTTGCAGTCTAGACATTCAACGGCACAATTTCTTTGGAATGCGCGGCACGCTTGGCTGCGCAAGTTCGAGGCCGCTGTCGCATTTCACGCCCTGGAAATGGCGCAACAAATTTCCGATGAAATTGGAAAGCCAAGAGAGGAGGCGTATGTCAGCGAGTTGCTGCCATTGATCGCCTCGATTCGCTGGCACAGAAAATGCGCGCGCGCAATTCTCAAGTCGCAACGCATGGGCGGTAAACCTTGGTGGATGATGGGCCGCTCCTTGCGCCTGAGCAGAGTTCCGCTGGGCCGCGTGTTGATCATTGCCACATGGAATTATCCCGTGGGCTTGCTTGGAATTCAATTGTTGCAAGCCATTGTCGCGGGCAACACCGTGGTGGTGAAGCCATCGGAGCGCAGTCCGCGCAGTCAAGGGCAGTTGCTTGACATTGCGCAGGCATGTGGTTTGCCAGATGGCGTGTTGCGGGTGATTGGTTCATCGCCACAAGCGGGTCGCGACGCGCTTGAGACCGGCGGATTTGACCATGTGATATTCACTGGTGGAACCTCCACGGGTCGGGCCGTGGCCGCGCACTGCGCTGAAACGCTGACTCCATCAACGTTGGAATTGAGTGGGCAAGACTCCGCGTTTGTGTTGGAAGACGCCAACGTCATCAAGGCCGCAAAAAGTATTTGGATGGCGTGCACCATGAACGCGGGGCAAACATGCATGGCTCCGCGGCGGGTGTTTGTGCAGCGCGGTTGCTACAAAAAATTTCTTGAGGCGCTTGCTCCGCATGCCGCGGGCGCGCGGCCTGTGCAATTAATCGATCACGCCGCCGCGCAACGCTGCGAGGAACTTGCCCGCCAAGCCGTGGCCAGCGGTGGGCGCAGTCTTTCCGCGGTGATGGATGGCGCGCGCGCGGGTTGGTTGCGGCCGCTTGCGATTGTGGATTGCCCCATGGAAGCAAATCTGGTGGAGGGAAATTATTTTGGTCCAGTGATTTCGGTTGTGCCCGTGGATCATTTTGAACAAGCGATTGAATTTCATGGCCAAGGCAATCACCATCTTGCGGCCAGTATTTTTACGCGCGACACAAGCCGCATTGCGCGTGACGATGACCTGAAGAAGCGGCTTGGCGTGAGCGTGATCACGCTCAATGACTGCGTGTTGCCAACGGGGCATCCGGCGCTTGCCATTGCGGGATTTGGGCAAAGTGGTTGGGGAACCAGCCGTGGCGTGGAGGGATTGCTGCACCTGACGCGCGCCGTGGCCACCACCACAACGGCGCGTTGGCTTCCAGTGGCGGACATGCCCAGCGTGAAAGTTGTGCAAGGTCTTTCCACGTTCATCAAATGGATGAGTCAAGCCAAGCCTGTGGCGTGGAAAAAGAATTTGAGCGCGCCAAAGTTTGAACGCGTGCGTGAAGAGCATGAAATGGCCGCCGCGGCGCGCAAAGAGTTGTCCAAATGATCACCACCAAGTCCAAACCAACGGCGATTATTATTGGCGGCGGATTGGCTGGCCTGGCATCAGCCGTGGAATTAACCAGCGCCGGCTTCGCGGTGACGGTGGTTGAAAAGAACGCGCACATGGGCGGCAAAATGAATGTGCTGCAAGAGCAGGGATTCAAGTTTGACATGGGTCCAACCATTCTCACCATGCCGGATGTTGTGCGCGGAATTATTGTGCGCAGTGGTCGGCGCGTGCAGGACTATTTGCAACTGGTGCGCCTTGATCCGCAGTGGAGATGTTTCTACGAGGATGGAACAAAAATAGATTTGCTGTCGGATGTTCAGGCCATGAAGAGCGCCATGAATAGGCAATTTCCTGGCGCGGCTGTGGGCGAAGGTTGGGAAAAATTCGTGGCGTGGAGCCGCCGCATGTACCGCCTAAGCGAGAAGGTTTTCTTTTACAAGGACCTGCAAGGCATTTCAGATTTAATCCGCCAGCCGCCCTCAAGCAAGTCGGGATTGATAGGCGATGTTCTGGCCATGAGATTGCACAGCACGGTTGCGGCCACGGCGCATCGATGGATTCATGAGCCGCATTTGCAGCAACTGAGCGAGCACTTTTTGCAATATGTGGGATCAAGTCCATTTCTGGCGCCGGCCATTCTGGGTTTGATCGCCGCGGCGCAAGTGGATCACGGTTGCTGGTACAGCATGGGTGGAACGCGCCAAGTGGCCAAAAGTTTGGAGCGCATCTTGCGCGAGGAGAACGCCACGCTGCTCAACGGCGTGGGCGTGAAAAAAATCTTGGAGCAGGGCGGTCACGCCACGGGCGTTGCTTTGGAAGATGGCCGTGAATTGTTGGCCGATGTGGTGGTGAGCAATTGCGATGTGCAGCGCACCTATCGCGATCTTGTGTCGTCGCCACGCGGCGCGCGCGAGCAGCGGCGCATTGCCAAAAAATATACGCCCGCGTGCAGCGGCGTGGTGTTGTATCTGGGATTGAACCGTCAATACGACCACTTGCTGCACCACAACTTCATGTTCAGTCGCTACTCCACCCAGGAGTTCGCGGATATTTACGGCGCTGGAATTCCCGCGCGTGATCCGTCTTTGTATGTGTGCGTTCCCAGCCGCAGTGACGCCAATCAAGCGCCCGCGGGTTGCGAGTCGCTTTATATTTTGGTGCACACACCGTATCTGCGCGCGCACCACGTATGGGATGGGCCCGGCGGATTGCTGGAGCAATATCGACCGGTGATTTTGGACAAGCTCAAGCGGTTTGGAATGTCTGACATTGAGAGCCGCATTGTGGTGGAAAAAAATCTCACGCCAAGTGCAATTGACCGCATGTACAACGCCGAGGGCGGCGCCATTTATGGTTTGGCCAGCCACGGGCGGTTGCATGGCGGCTTCAAGCCGCGCAATCGCAGCCGCGTGTTGCGCAATTTATATCTGGTTGGTGGAAGCACAAATCCTGGACCGGGCGTGCCCATGGTGTTGATGAGTGGCGTCACCGCGGCGCGCGCCGTGTGTGAGGATTGCGCCGTGGCGATTCCAACCATGCCAACAAACAATCATGCGTCCACCTCGCCGCAAGAAATGGTCGCCGCGTTGTGAGTGGCGAAATTCTTGCGGATGCTTGGAACATGCCCTTCGCCAACATGGTGTGTTGGTACGCCAAGCGCTTGATTCAGAAAAAATTTCACGCCGTGCGCGTGCTCGCTGGAAATCGCCCTGCCTTTGATGAGCTTGCGCGCGAGCCCAACGCCAGCATGCTGATCATGAATCATTGCAGTTGGTGGGACCCCATGCTCATGTTTGCGCTGCGGCATTTGTATTTTAAGAATCGCACCAATATCACGCCCATGGATCGGACACAGTTGGAGCGATTTCAATTTTTGCGCAAGTGCGGATTGTTTGGAATTGATCCAGATCGCACGGAGTCTCTGACGCAGATGACGGAGTATGTGCAAAAGCGTATAAGTGAATTGCCGCGGCTCATGATTTCACTGACGCCGCAAGGGCGCTTTGTGGATGTGCGCAATGAAGTTCGCCCGCGGCCGGGCGCGTCGGCCATCTTGGCTAGAAATCCCGACATGCGCGTGTGGCGAATCTCGTGCGAATATGGTTTTTGGCAGGATCAACGCCCTGAAATATTTCTAAGCGTGGCCGAGATTGCGCCGCCCGAAAAACGTTCCACCGCAAGTTGGCAGCGGCAGCTTGGCGAAGTCATGGAGTGCAATCAACGGTTGCTTGCCGACGCGGTGAAATCGCGCGATCCAAATTTATTCGAATCCATTCTGGGCGACCGCGGCAATAAAATTAATCCCCTTTATGATTTGTGGCTGAAGGCGCGCGGCAAAAATCCAGGCATTGAAATGAAGCACAGAATTGCGCCCGTCAATCCGCGGCGCTGAAACGAATACGCAATGAAATGGCAAGTTGAACATGCTGCTTGAAGTGCTCGCCATTGGATCGTTGTCCTGCGCCGCGTTGCCGCTGGGCATGACGTGCGTGAATTTGGTTTTATTTCAAGCTCCGAAAGTTCGCGGCCGATCGATTGGCGCGCGCGCCGAAGTTTCCGTGTGCGTTCCCGCGCGCAACGAGGCCGCCAACATTCAAGCGTGCGTGCAAGGAATTCTTGCAAGCGAACATGCCGCCGTTGAAGTGCTGATGTACGACGATCAAAGCCAAGATGAAACGCCCGCGATCATCGCAGACATGTGTCAGCGCGACGCGCGTTGCCGAAGCGTTGCCACGGTGACCATGGAGGCGGGTTGGAATGGAAAACAGTGGGGTTGCGAGCAAATGGGACAAGCGTCAAGCGCGCAGTGGTTGCTGTTCACCGACGCCGATGTGCGATTTTCCCCGCAAGCCGTGGCGCTTGGTTTGCAATATGCGCAGGACAGCAACAGTGATTTAGTGAGCACATTTCCGCGGCAAATCTGCGCCTCCGTGGGCGAGGCCATGGTGGTGCCGCTGATTCACTTTGTGCTGCTGGGCTATTTGCCCATGGCGTTGATGCGCAGCGACGCGCGGCAAAGTTTGGGCGCGGGCTGCGGGCAATATTTGCTGGTGAAGCGCGACGCATGGTTGCGCGCTGGCGGCCACCGCGCGTTCAAGAACAGCATGCATGATGGCATTCAATTGCCGCGCGCCGTTCGCGCCACTGGCGGGCGCACTGATTTGTTTGACGCCACGGATTTTCTAAGCGTGCGCATGTACAAGGGATTCGCCGCGACATGGAAAGGTTTCACCAAGAACGCCTTTGAAGGTTTGGGTTCCATGACCACGCTTCTTGTGTTCACCACGCTGCATGTGTTGGGCCATGTTGTTCCCGCGGCGTTGTTGGTGGCGTGGCTGTTTGGAATGCAACTTTCAACCGTCGCGTTGGGCTGCTTGCTGGCGGCCTCGCTGGCGGGCATTGTTACGCGCGCTTTGCTGGCGAGGCGATTTCATCAACCGTGGATTGGCGTGGCGCTGCATCCAGTGGCCATGTTGTTGATGACCGTAATTCAATGGCGAAGTTGGTGGCTGTCAAGAACGGGTCGGCGCGCGTGGCGCGGGCGCGTCTCAGGCGTGTGAAGATGCCTCAGCAGGTTCCACGGCTTCCACTTTTTTAGTTTCTGGCCGCGATGTTTGAATCACTACCATGTCGTGATAGGAGCCGCCGCGCGCCATGAGTTGCTCGTGCGATCCAACCTCCGCCACCAAGCCGTTCTTGAGCACCACAATCTTGTGCGCGTTGCGGATGGTTGAAAGCCGGTGCGCAATGACAAATGAAGTTCGATTGCGCATGAGATTGACCAATCCCTCTTGAATGAACAATTCACTCTCGACATCCAGATTGCTGGTGGCCTCGTCCAAAATCAGAACGCGCGGATCCGCCAGCACCGCGCGCGCGATTGCCAGGCGTTGACGCTGGCCACCCGAAAGCCGCACGCCACGCTCGCCAATGCGCGTGAGATATTGCTTGGGCATTTCGTTGATGAACCCGTGGGAACATGCCAGCATGGCGGCCTGCTCAATGTCGTTCTGCGTGGCGTGCTTGCGCCCGTAGGAAATATTGTCGGCGATGGTGCCATCGAAAAGAAAAACGTCTTGTTCAACAATGCCAAGCATGCTGCGCCAATCATGCAGCCGATAGTCGCGCAAGTCCGTGCCGTCGATCAAGATGCGGCCGGCGGTTGGATCAAAGAAGCGCGCGATGAGATTGCACAGCGTGGTCTTGCCAGCGCCGCTTGCGCCAACAAACGCAACAGTTTCGCCGGGAAGAACATCAAACGTGACGCCGTTGATCACGGAAGTATTTGATTTAGGGTAACTAAATTGCACATCCTCAATGCGCATCGCGCCCAGCATGCGCGCGCGGTCAAGCCGCAACGCGTTGGGGCGGTCGGGCAATTCGGTGGTTTCATTCAGCACATCAAGCGTGCGGTCGTAGCCGGCGAGATTGGTTTGAAAATTGGTGGCGCTGCTGGCAAGCGCCTCCAGTGGTCCAAGCAACATGGCCAAATAGGTGAGAAACAAAACCAAATCGCCGGGAGTGAGCGTGCCAGAAATGACTTGTTTTCCGCCGTACCACAGCAATAACGCGCTAGCGGTTGGAATTAGAAGCGCCCACGCCAATTCAATTCCGCGGCTCCACCACCACGTTAAAATTTCCTGGCGCGCCATGAGATGGCTGCCGCGCAAAAATCGCGACGACTCGCTTTGCTCACGCGCGAAGGCGCGCACCACGCGCATGCCGCCAAAAGCCTCCGTGGCGTGTGAGTCAACATCGGTGCGTTGCTGGCGAATGTCGCGGTACAGCGGACGAATGCGGCCAATCCAAGTCCAATGACTCAGCCACACAACTGGAAGCAACATGGTTGCGCCAAGCAGCAAACGATAATCCGTGATCGCCAAAATAGTGAGAATGCCAACCAGTTGCACAATGGCGCGGAACGGGTTGTACAACATGTTGAACACAAGTTCGGCCACGCCGCCGGCGTCCTCGCGCAGCAAACTAGCCACGCCGCCCGATTTCATTTGCCACACACGGTGCAGAGGTAAATGCACCGCGTGTTCGAAAGTCTTGCGGCGAATGTGCGCCTGCAATCGCTTGGTGATGCGCGTGGCTTGCCAACGCCCCGCGATACTAAATGTTGTTCCAATCAGGCTCACAACCAAAATGCTGGCGGCGATCCAACCCAACAAGGTGGTGCGATCGCCGCTGATGTTGGCGGGAATAATTCGATCGACCCACTGCGGAAGCGGCGAGCCAATGAAGACATTGTCAATGGCAAGCTTGGTGGCCGCGGGCGGAATAAGCGTGAGCGCGGCGCCAAGCGCGACGGTACAAAGCGTGAACAACATGGGCGCGCGGTGCGGACGCAATTCACCAAGAAAAGATTTGAACAGTTGCCCAAATGTTCGGTTGCGCCGCAGACTGCGCTCGGAACCATGCCATGAAATAGCCACGGGCTCAAGTTTGGCTTTCTTCTTGCGTTCACGCAGGCTGGCCAAATATTCACGATACAAACGGCGGCTTCCACGGCGTAGGGACATAAATTGATAGTAGCCCAAGTGCGCGTGTCATTCGTACACTGCGTTGATGAATATTTTGAAACTTCCGTTGATTGCGTGCGCCGTGCTTGCGACTTTTTTTGTGGCGGCAGTTGCGCCGCCAGTGACGCCAACGGCAACGCCAACCCAAACGACGCCGCAGTCCGCGCCCGCGCAAAAAGACTCCGCTAAAAGTAAGCCTTCATCCACATCCGCATCCACAAAATCTAAGAAGCCCAAGCGCGAAGCCGGTCTGATTTTTGGAATCGCCAAGGCGCCGCCCAAAGCCGCCGGAACAATTCGTCTGGGCGCGTACAACATTGAAAATTTCTTTGACGGCGTTGACGATCCAAATTTGTCCGGCGAATACGACGACATTAAAATGCAAACCAGCGAGGACCGCTGCAAATCACTGGCGAAAGCCATTCATGATTTGGACGCGGATGTGCTTTGCCTGGAAGAGGTGGAGGGCGAGGACGCGCTGCGTTGGTTTCGCGACACGTATCTGAAGGACATGGGCTACGAATATCTGGCCAGCAAAGAAGTGGGCTATTACCGCGGAGTTGAGCAATCGCTGCTGAGTCGATTTCCAATCAAGGATGTGCAAGTGTGGACCAGCGAGGACTTGGCGCCCATGGAAAAATATATTCCCAAGGACACCGATCAACGCAAGAAGGAAGGTTGGGGCGACGATCCAAAAGAAAAAGAGCCGTTGAAGTTTCAACGCAGTCCGTTGAAGGTCGCGATTCAATTGTCCGACGAAACAACATTGACCGTGTATGTGTTGCACCACAAAGCTGGCGGCAAAGCGACGGCGCATCACCGCGAATTGGAGGCGCTGCGCATCAATGAAATGGTGAAGGCGGATTTGGCCAAGAACGCCGACGCGCTTTTGGCCGTGGTGGGGGATTTCAACGCCACTCCAATGGAAAAGGCCGCAAAGTTGTATCGCGACAAGGCATTCGCCGGTTTGGTGAGCGCCTATGAATTTCGCCCGGAGGCTGGGCAAGCCAAGGACAAGAAATCCGCGGCGAATGATTCTGTCGACGCTGGCGTTGTCACTGATGAATCCAATGAAGCAAACGCCGATGAATCTGCCGCAACCACTGGCGCAACTTCACAGGGCGGTGGCAAAGTCACATCAGCGGATAAAAAAGCCGCCAAGAATCTTTATCTCACGCACATCACCAATCGATCCATAGACTACATCTTGCTTTCGCCCGCGCTGGTGAAACTGGCGGTTCCAAAGTCATTCTTTGTGCTTGGAACATTGATGCCGGGATCCGACTACGACTACAAAAAAGATGAGCCGCCCGCGGGCTATGCCAGCGACCACTGTCCGATCGCCGTGGATTTGAAAGTTGCAACCACCAAGGCCGCCAAGCCAAAGACGGACGCACCCGCGCCACCTGCGGCCAAGGAAGTTGCGAAGTGATTTCTATTTTGAATGGAATCTGTTGCCAAGATTGCAACAAGGATCATTGGTTGTTGCGCCTGTGATGAATCTTCACACACTTTTCGAATCCACCTAAATATGAACTTCGATTGATGCAAAGCGCCGCGCGCGTCACTTCATTTTTGCATGCAGTGAATCGCCGCGCAACTCCAGCAGACGGATGGCCTCAACCACATCTTTGTCGCCGCGGCCAGAAACGTTGATCACCACAATCTCGTTGGCAGGGCGGGTGCGCGCGTGCTCAAGCGCCGCGTGCACCGCGTGCGCGGTTTCAAGCGCGGGAATAATTCCCTCTTCTTGCGACAGAATGCGAAACGCGTCAAGCGCTTGATTATCCGTGGCGCTGACATAGTGAACGCGGCCGGAATCTTTCCACCAACTGTGCTCTGGACCAACGCCTGGGTAATCAAGGCCCGCGCTGCATGAATGCACGTCGGCGGTTTGTCCCGCGGCGTCTTGCAGCACATATGAAAGCGATCCATGCAGCACGCCTGGACTTCCATGCGCGAGCGGCGCCGCGTGATCGCCGGCTTTGGCGCCGCGTCCGCCAGCTTCAACGCCAATCAATCGCACGGAGGCGTCTTGCACAAATGGATAAAAAATTCCAGCCGCGTTGCTGCCGCCACCGACGCACGCGATCACCGCGTCTGGAAGCCGACCCGTGGCCGTCAAACATTGCGCGCGGCACTCGCGGCCAATCACGCTTTGAAAGTCGCGCACCATCATTGGAAATGGGTGCGGACCAACAACGCTGCCAATGATGTAGTGCGTGTCGCCAACACTTCCCATCCAATCACGCATGGCTTCATTGGTGGCGTCCTTCAATGTGCGACTACCAGTTTCCACCGCATGCACTTTGGCGCCAAGCAGGCGCATGCGAAAAACATTCAGCCCTTGGCGGCGAATATCCTCCGCGCCCATGTAGACCTCGCACTTCAAACCAAGGCGCGCGCATGCCGTAGCGGTTGCCACGCCATGTTGACCCGCGCCAGTTTCCGCGATGATGCGCGTGCGGCCCATGCGCAGCGCCAACAGCGCCTGTCCCATTGTGTTGTTGATCTTGTGGGCGCCGGTGTGCGCCAGGTCCTCGCGCTTGAGCCACAGTTGCGCGCCACCCGCGCGCTTGGTGAGTTGCGGCGCCAACGCGAAAGGAGTTTCGCGACCCACAAAGTCGCGCAATAATTCATCCAGTTGCGCGGTGAATGTTGGATCGGCGCGCGCTGCCGCATAGGCGAGTTCAAGTTGCTCAAGCGCGGGCACCAATGTTTCCGGCACATAGCGGCCGCCATATGGACCAAAGCGACCGAGCGAATTTGGAACTGTTGAAAGCGCGCTTGGCATTGGGATTATCCTAGCGTGCCCGATGGGAGCGGGATATCAAACAAGCGCGTTCACGCAAGACGATCGACGCGACATGGAATGGAAAAGTGTTTGAATCACACTTCATGCCGCGGAAGCTGATTCACAAGTTGGGGAAGGACCTTGGATCGGCGAATTTTTTTTGTGAGCGCCGCGACTGGTCCATACACCGTATACGTTGTGAAGCAGATCGCTAACGCGACTTGCAACCACCAGATAGCCATGATGATTGGAATGACAATTTGCACCAGCACGGGGAACGGTTTTCGGCCACGCAGACCGCGGTTGATGACATGCGGGTATCGAATGGTGCTGACCATGGCGAGCGCGCACAGCAGCGTGATGGCTGGAATGAGCAAACTGGAAGTGGCTTCGATGCGCAGCGGCAACACTCCGCCATAACGCTTGACTAGCAAGTGTTGGTGAAGCAAAATTAAACTGGCCACGCAACCGGCCGATCCAGGCGAGGGCAAGCCGCGAAACCACATGTGCGCCGTCACATCATCATCCACAGTTTCGGAATTGAAGCGCGCCAGGCGCAGCGCCGTACAGCAGATGTAGACCGCCGCGATAGTCCAAGTTGCTTTGGCGTAGAAATTGTCGGCGTCGGGGCCAAGAATATTTGTGCCATGTTCCGCGCCGTAGTAGTGGCTGACCAGGCGCAACATCATGAATGCGGGGGCCACACCAAAAGTCACCATGTCGCACAGGGAATCAAGTTGCGCGCCTAGGTCGCTTGTGCTGCGCGTCAATCTGGCCACGCCGCCATCGAGCGCGTCAAAGAACATGCCAAAGAAAATTAATACGCCCGCGACCGTAAGCGTGCTCCATCCGAAAAATTCACTGGCTTCAACGGGCTTGGCGGCGTAATGAATGGCGGCGAAACCGCACAGCAAATTTCCCAAGGTCAGCAGCGTTGGCAGCACCTTGATTCCGTGAGCCACGCGCGTGTCGCGCAAACGGCGGCGCGGTCTTTTTTGTTTTGTTCGTGGTTGTGTTTCAAACATGGAGTGTTTGTTGCTTAAGGTTTCACATTGAGGGTGGAATTGTCTGACGGAATTTCAACTGATTTTTTGGCAGGCTCTATGGAAGTGGACATATGCGGCACGAATGCTAAAAGAGTAACGCCTTTTATCGGCGTTTCTTGTCCCTCAAGATCGGCGGATTCTCCCAGTAAAAATCGACCCACCGTGGGAGGCAAGGGTACTTCTGAGCCAGGACCTCTGCCACTTTTGAAGGGACCTTGGTTGGCGGACAACAAAATGAATACCTCGTTGTGTTGTAAACAAGTTTCAATTCCAGTGTTGGCGATCAGTTCGCCAGAAGGACGATCCGCGCGCGTTAACAATCCAGCTGGAACCATATCTAAGGGAAGAACTGATGCCGCAATTTCAAGTTGGAAGCAACCGCCAGATTCAGTGGGAGTGGCCCAACCGCGCGCCGAAATTTGCAACATTTGCGAGTCGGGCGTGAGAGCACGACCGTTGATTGAAAGCGCTTGTCCTTTAGGAAATTTTCTATGAAACACCTGGCGCCAATTTGACAATACTCCAAAGTTTGTTCGTATATCCATCGAATTCGATCCAAGTTTTTCTCGCAGTACGGCAATATCTTTCTGATCGACAATGGCGGCAAGAAAGCCTTCCTTTATAAGCAACTCTGTCGCCATAGGATTCATTACGGGGCGCGTTTGAAATCCCACAACAATGCCTTCTAGTGTGGATGTGTTCGTGGTGGTTGTCCAGCGAATGACTTCCAAACCATCAGAGCCTTGGCGCATGGACGGAGTTGTTGATTGGGACACACTTTGAGCGCAATGTTGCAAAGCAGCGACAACCAAAAGCAGCACGGCTATATGTGAAGCGCGTCGAAAGAGTGGCATCATGTTGAAATGGAACTGGCTTCTGGGAAATGATTGATGCGATCAATCAAGCGTCGCAGCAAACCAAACGCTCGTTTGGAATAATGAAATTTCAGGCGTGGCAAGTCGTGGTGCTCGTTTTCCGCCTCTAAAACGCCAGTTTGAGTGATGTGTCCGCTCTTGATCAACGGGCGGAACTCCGAATCAAGTTGCGCCACTTGCTCCGGCAAAAGTTTGCGCTTCAAGCGAATCACAAGATGATCACCTACATATCGACTGCTGTGGTAGCGATGATAAAATCGAAGAATGCGCGCGACGGCGTCGTCGGGACTGGAGGCGAATTCATAAAGGCCAGGATCCTCGGCGCTGATCCATCCCTGCGCCAGAAGATTTTCCACAACTCCATATTCCCATTGGCGCCAATATCCACGCGGCTTGCCATTGGTATCCGCGCCTTCCACCAGAACAATTGGAACAATCGGACTCTTGCCCGTTTGAATAAGCGTCAATACCTCAAAAATTTCATCCATGGTTCCAAAGCCGCCTGGAAAAACCGCGACCGCGTCTGAATGACTGACAAACATAAGTTTGCGAGTGAAAAAGTATTTAAATGAAATCAGTTTGTCGTCTCCGGCGATAATGTCGTTGGCGTTGGTTTCAAATGGAAGTCGAATGGATAAACCGAAACTAGATTCACGGCTGGGGCCTTCGTGGCCGGCCTTCATAATTCCGTCGCCGGCGCCAGTAATAGCCATCCAATGTTCCGCCGCCATGGAATGTCCAAAGGAACGCGCCGCGATGTAGTCGGGGTGGTCTTCGGGAGTGCGAGCGCTGCCAAAAATGCTCACTTTTTGCACGCCACGAAAGCGGTTGAACACGCGGTAGGAGTGGCGAATTTCCTTCACAGCATTTTCAATCAATTTAATTTGCGAGACATCGCAACCATCGGACAACAATTTGAGACTAGTGGCTAGAAGTTCCTCGACATGGCGGCGGCGTCGCGCGCCGTCCGCGTGGTCGGCGTGGGTTGCAGATGCCTCCGCCACAAGCGCGGAGAGTCTGGTTCGAATGCCATTATCAAGCTTTGGAGTTTCACTCATGGGGTGGCGATTGGTTTGGAATTTGCTGGAGTCGCTGGCGGAACTTCTTTTGAAGGGTCCACTCCTAACATTGGAAGCGGATTGGCGACAATCTTTGGATCCGATATTGAACCGCTCACATCGACCGCCAAAAGAAAATCAGTGGCCGCACCTAACAAGGCGCTTGCATATGGAATGGTTCCTCGATTTTTAAATCTCATTCTGATATCCCACGAATCAAGATTCAGTGATCCTGATCCCAAGAGTTGCAGTGTAGGGCAACTCAGTAGAAATTTCTCAAAGCGGATTGTGTGGTCGTGCAAGTAAAAATTAATTTTGGCATTGTTGAGTGTTTGGGAAATCGGAGGCATAAATTGGGTGATTTGAAGCAGTCGAAACGATAAGGGTAATTGGGCTAATTGCGCGCCAAACGCCTCGATTGAGCCACGACCCACGCGTTCACGATCGCCCAATATTTCGCCACCAAGGGAGAACATGCCATTGAATGTGCCGTCGCCCGCGATGCGCGCAACAGTTGGAAAACCGCCCGCGATCATTTGCGCAAGATCGCTGTCGACCACGCCAACATTCAACGACCATGGTCGTGTTCCTTCCCCTTGCACAACAGAGTTCAGACAGATGCGGCCGCCATACAATTCGCCCTCTAGCATAGGAATTGTGAAATTGTCGTTTGAAGAATTAGTGATAAGCGTTCCATTAATTTGATTGATATTGCGTGAATGAATGCAAAGGCTTGCATCATGCACGTCCAGCCGCATGCCGTTGAGTGGCCCGCTCATATCGCTGCTCAATTTAATTTTTGCATTGATGGCAGTGAGAAGGGGACCGCAATTCAGTTGCGCATCAGACAGCAGAATATCCGCGGAAAAATCAACGCCGCCATTCGGCGCTGACAACGTCAGATTTCCATTTGTCAACTGAAATGGACCGTCGCTTTGAAATTTTAAATGCTCCAAACGTTGTTGCAATATGTTTGGCAACGCCTTGAAGAACACTGAATCGACGAATAGAAAATTGGCGTCAATTGCGATCGCTTGGCTGGGGTCTTTGCTGGTGGCGCCGTAGTTTATGGAACCATTGGCGTTCAAGAAACCAATCTGCGAGTGCATGTCCATGAAATTCAGGCGCATGTCATGGAGAAACAAGGAGTCATCAATTAATTCAATGGAGCCTTTGGGAATTTCAATTATGGCGTGGTCTGAATCCAATTCAAATTTGACATTGGTCGGATCAATCTTGATAGTGCGGTGATTTGGTTGACCCTCGTTCTGAACCAAAGTCACTTCGGCGTCGAGCGTGCCCGTGGGATTGCAATCGCCCCAAGTGCGCATGGACTCATCGCGTTTGTTGGCGGGCAGAAATCCAAAAATCCATCGATCAATTGGGACATTATTTGAGTTGGCTTTGAACCAACGTTGTTTTGCATCTAGAGTCGCTAAGCCACTCGCGTCCACCTGGCCATCTCCCACGCAGCCGTGGAGTGAAATAAGTGATGTTGCTGTATCGGTGACTCGCACTTGCGCTTGGACATCTGTCAGATCAAATCCGTCGGGAAGAATTTGATCGGCATTGGTGGCGGCGTTTGTGGTTTTTTGGCGCGGTGTTATGGAACCCCGCGCCAATTCAAGAGTGAAATCCCAAGTGGTGCTTTCATCAGGATTCGCGCCAATTTTGCCTTGACCATTCAATTGGCCTTGCAAATTGATTTGCTTCAACATGCGCGCGGCCGATGAAAGGTTTTTTCCGGGCCAGCCCGCCACCACCGCCGAATTTTTAGCGGTCTCAAATGGTATCGCCGCCAGCAAGAGTGAATTCACATTGTCATTGTCAAATGTAATTGTCAAATCTGGAAAAACTTTTCTATCCTCGCCGTCGCGCGGAATGTTAATAATGCCCCCAATGGTGACGTCGGCTTTTGATTGTGTGGTGAGTTTCCATTTTTCCTCAGGAAGGCTGATGACGGTGTCCGCTAGAATAATTTTTCCTGAGGTCACATGCACTGGATAAGGGAAGCGCGAGCAAATCACGTTGGCGTCGCGCAACATGACCTCGCCGGTGGTCTTGACATTGGCTCCGCCATTCACAGCGCGTTCTACGCGTAAATCCACATTGCAGCGGCCACCAAATTGAAATTCATCAGGCTTCAACAAGCCAGCGGCAATGAGATTATTTTGCGCAGCATGGTCGTATAAAAGTTCAAATACTTTCTTTGGCCCAAACAAAAAAGACTTTTTCATGGCTTCGTCAATCGGCAAGTCGTTCGCTTTAATTTTCAAATCAACACCAGCATCGTCGCCAGGATTTGTGACCGTTCCAGTGATGTTTACAAGAGCGCCGTCACTGCCTTTGCCGTGCAGGTAGGCAATGGTCAAGGTTTCGTTGTACAAATTAATCTGCGCATTGACATCGCTTAACAAATATGGAAATAGGAAATATCCACCCCCGGCATTTTTAATGTTCAGCGTGCCCTTTGTTGTGAACTCTTTGACGTCAAACTCCCCCGAAGCATTCTCGGTTGCAGGGGGTCGAGAGATTGTGACATCAAGATCAATATCCCATGTCGTGGCCAGCAAGTTGCCCAACACTTGCACCGCGGGCTTGGGCAATTCAACGCCATCAAAGTCCTTCTCGTTCTCCTTGGTAAGCGCGAAATTGTGAATTTGCACTGTGGCTTCTACGCCGCTTTTTTCAAATACTTGATCCAACCAGATTTGGGCATCCTCAAGGGAAGTGGGCTGCTGACCCTTTGGCAAGGTTATTGCAAGGTCAAGTTGCAGTGGAACCGGAAGACTGCGCGGTTTGGTGCTGGCCAGCTTGCCTATGAAATTTTCAAACTTCAACACATTCTGTTCAAATTTGATTGTTCCACTATCGACTTGCATTCGAGGCAAGCCCGGCTGTAATAGGGGCGGGTCCTTCACATCGCTGGCAGTTTTAATATTTTCTGGAAGCGGCGGTAATTTCTTTGGTTCATATCGAAACCATTCAGTATGATCTCCAGGAATTGGAATGTTGGCCTGCACTTTGCTTACGGTCAAACTTGCTTTTTCTATGGGGTTGTTTGGTTGTCCACTTATTTTAATTTCGTCAATCGATCCAGTCAAATTAATGCGTTTCCACGCCGATTTTAAGGAGCCTGGCAACATGGGCAGCAATGATTCGTCAAATGAAAGCCCGTTGATTTGCATGTCGTACAAGAAAGAGGTTTGATTTAAATGTCCAGTCAGCTTGAGTTTGTTTTTTTTCTGATTCAAGGCTGGATTTGCATTTGGAATTTCAAGCAGTTCAAATTCAAAATCGATGGGCGAATTCGCCATTGGTGTCATGGAGCCTTTAAACGTGTGTTGCCCCGACACCGTCACTTCGTTTTTGGAGCTCACGGCAAGTGAGACAATTGTAAGATTGTCCAAAGTTGCACTGCGCAAAACAATGAGGGATTCACTAGAGCTAGTGCGGGGCTGAAGATCCATTAGATTAAATTCGCCTTGCGAACTGGTGCGTTCGGCGATATTGATCACCGCCGAATCGATGTGAATATTTTCCACCAGGGCTTTGCCTAAGAGCAATCGCAATGGACGGAAAGTGACATTCATCCCATTCACTTGGATTATTTTCGCGGATTGACCTGGCCACTTTGTCGACGCAAGCAAAGTGACTGACTCCACGGAAAGATTTCCCCAGCCGTTCCAATGCGCGTTGGTGACTTCGGTCTTGGTGCCGCTTTCCAGATTCACAATCAATGAGATGGTCCAATTCAGGGCTGGCGTGAAACGCAGCAGACCCCAAAGCGAAAGCGTAAAACTCAGAGCCAAAATGGAAATCCCGCGCCGCCTATGCCACATCATTTGTGCATACTTGCGAAAGCGTTGAATCAGCCTATTGCGCTCGAACACTTTTTCATTCTACGAGATTCGCAATTCAATTGGGTTTCGTATCCTGTGGCGACTCATGGAAGATTCCGCAACGGGATTATTTGGAACTACACCCATTATCATTTGGCTCGCGCTGAGTGTGGTGGGTTGTGGATTTCTTGGAATTGCGCTGCTTGTCTGTATTAAATATGCGTTGCGGCGCCGGGGCATTCAACAGAATGAGAGAGCCCGTTCGCGCACACAGGTTGTCGATGCTTGGAGTGAATCCGCCAAGCGAATGAATGGACAGAAATGAAACCGCTTGCCATGGTTGTGGGCGCTTCGCAGCGGGTGGGGCGCGCCGTGGCTTTGCAATTGGCGCGCTCTGGATTTGATTTAATCATCACATTTGGCAGCGACCATGTGGGCGCGCAAGAAACGCAAACTATGGCCTCTGCTCACGGCGCCAAGGTCACGCTGTTGAAATTGGATCTGAATGATGCCGCAGGCGCGTTGGCGGCGGCGCGTGCGCTTGAATTGAAAAAGCTTGACGCGTTGATTGTGTCCGCGGCGTATTGGGAAAAAGATATTTTAGATGATCATGACAACACACAGGCGGCGCGATTTATGCGGATCAATTGCTCCACTCCAATAGAATTGGCGCGGGAGTTGGCGCCAGCGTTGCGATGCTCTTCGCTGCCAGGAGGAGCATCGGTCATGGCGTTTGGCGACATTCATGTTGACTTTCGCCCCATGAAAGAGTTCTCGCGCTATCTCGAGAGCAAGTCCTCGCTGCAAAAATGCTTTCGATTGTTGGCCCTTGAACTTGCGCCAGAAATTCGCGTGAATGTGATTGTGGCAGGCGTGATCGCATGGCCAGCATCCATGAGCGACACTGAACGCTCCGCGTATATAAAGCGCGTCCCGCTTGGTCGAGTGGGCGCACCTAGCGACGCCGCCGCGTTGGTTCGCTTTGTCACACTCGAGGCGCCTTTCATGACTGGAAGCGCCATCACGCTGGATGGCGGCCGTTCGCTTGGTCTAGATGTTGATTGAAATTTTTTCACGCGTGATACATTCAATTCCAAAAAATAAAATAAAATAAAATAACCAATGAATCGCAACGCAAGAGTCAAATGCGTGAATGCGTCACGGCGCGTTCCGGGCGCACATGTTCTTAAGGCTGTCGCGGTTGGCGCGCCAAGATTTCGCTTTGCACGACTTCAAAATATGCCTTTGGCGCAATGGCTTGTCGGGCTTTTTCCAGGCAAATGAGCGCGGATTCTTGTTGGCCAGCTTTGGACCAGTTTCGCGCGGCCTCCAATAATGGCGTTGGGCGCATCATGGTCATTGTTGCTAGTCGCTCCCAGACTTCGGCGCTTTGCGCAAATTGACCCGCGTCGCTTAGGCAGTGCGCGCACAGTTCGCAAGTTGCTTGATCTGCGCTGCCCATGGAAACGCCGCCAAGCAACATTTCCGCGGCGTCATTTGGCTTGCCAAGCACGCGCAGGAGCGCTGCTGCGCGAAATCGAATTAAGGAATCTGACAACGCAAGTTTGCGCGCGCGTTGCATGTGATCCAATGAACGCTCCGTATTGCCCAGTTGAGCTAGCGCTTCCGCAAATCCAATTTCAATGTTGGGCGAGTCTGGGTCCAGTTGAAGCGCCTTCTCAAAAAGTTCCACTGCCGAGGCGGGTTGCGCCATCGCATTCCACATCATGGCCTCGTGATATAGATGCTGCGGATTTCCTGGTTCAAGTTGCCGCGCATTTTGATGGAAGCTGATGGCGGATTCAATATTGCCAGCGGAATATGCGGTAATGCCAGCCGCGGATTGCAGACCTGGACTGCTGGGACGAGCGGCCGCGGCCTTGGCGTAAGCGGCGGCGGTTTCGATTTTTAATTCGCTTGTTGGATTGGCGTTGCTCTGACTTAATAACGCGCGCGCCAAGGCTTCGCTGGCAAGCGGATCGCTTGGAGCCATGACCGTAAGTTCACGCGCCACACGCAACGCGTTTTCCAATTGCCCCGCGTCGATCAAACGGTCCATGGCCTGAACACTTGCCTGCACTTGAGACGCCGTGGGCGTGGGTGGGGGCGTGGGCTTCTGATCGCCGCAGGCTGCCAAGAAATAAATGCCCGCGATGAGCAGGGATTCAATTGCATGTGGTAGGTAGTATTGTTTGGACATGTCGCAAACTCACAAGCCAGAACAAACGCAAGAAGCACACGCGGTGATCGCCAACTCGGGCGTCGAATTAGATGCCAGCGGCTTGCCGAAATCTTACCGACCAAGCGACCATGAAAGCGTCATCGCCGCGCGCTGGCGAAACGCGGGTTGTTTCAAGGCTAATCCCCAATCAAAATCCCAGCCGTTCACCATGTTTATTCCGCCGCCCAATGTCACGGCGGCTTTGCACTTGGGCCACGCGCTCAACAACACATTGCAAGACACATTGGCCCGCCACGCGCGCATGCGCGGCTTTGATGTGTTGTGGATGCCAGGCACTGATCACGCGGGCATTGCCACGCAAACTGTGGTCGAGCGGCGTTTGGCGTTGCAAGGCAAGAAGCGCGTGGATTTTTCGCGCGATGAATTTGTGGCGCAAGTGCAAGCATGGAAAGATGAATATGAGCGCGTCATTCTTGAGCAACTTGTGGCCATGGGTTGTTCATGCGACTTTGATCGAACGCGTTTCACCATGGACCCAGTGTGCGCCGCCGCGGTGCGCGAAGGTTTTTTCAGGCTCTTCAAAGATGGTTTGATCGAGCGCGGCCGCCGTCTTGTGAATTGGGATCCCAAGACCAAGACGGCCATTGCCGACGACGAAGTGGTCATGCGTGATGTGGATGGAAAAATGTGGTACTTGAAATATCCGTTGAGCGATGGTTCGGGCACCATCACGGTGGCCACCACGCGCCCCGAGACCATGCTTGGCGACACGGCCGTGGCCATGAATCCAAAAGATCCGCGCGCCGCAAGTTTGAGGGGCAAGAAAATTATGTTGCCCATTGTTGGCCGCGAAATTCCAATCGTGCAGGACGACTATGTTGTGATGCCGCTTTCCATGGGCGGCGACGCTAGTGACGCCAAGGCGGAGGTTGCCACTGGTTTCTTGAAAGTCACTCCCGCGCATGACCCAAATGATTTTGACATTGGTCGGCGCCACAATCTGGCGGTGATTAATGTGCTTGGTCCCGACGGCGCCATTTCCGATCGCCATGGGTGGCAGGATGTGTCCGCGGATGCGAAAGCATTTGTTGGTTTGTCGCGCGAGGACGCGCGCAAGGCGATTGTGAATTGGTTCAAGGTCAACGGCCTTCTGGAAAATGAGCGACCGTGGAAGCACGCCGTGGGTCACAGTGATCGCAGCGGCGTGGCGATTGAGCCGTGGCTAAGCGATCAATGGTTTGTGCGTGTGACGGACAAGCGTTTGCGCGGCGCGGCGCTCAAAGCCATGGAGCCCGATCAATTTGAGGGCGTGTCGCCTGCGGGCAAAGCAGTTGGCGACGGCGAAATTCGTTTCTTTCCGCCGCGCTATGCCAAGACATTTCAAAGTTGGCATGAGTCGCTGCGCGATTGGTGCATTAGCCGGCAACTGTGGTGGGGGCACCGCATTCCGGTGTGGACGCGCGACGCCAAGGACGAGGCGTTGGCGCAATCCACTTCGCTGCGCGGCAGTGAAATGATCGCTGTGGATTCCAAGTGGTCCAAGATGGGCGCGGCGCACCGCATGCGCAAGCGAGACGATGGCGGCGTTGAGGAATCCGTGTGCTTGCCGCTTGAGCTTGATCATGTGGCGGCGCAATTAGTCGCGGCGGGTTTCGCGCAGGACCAAGATGTTCTTGACACGTGGTTCAGCTCCGCGTTGTGGCCGCTGAGCACGCTTGGGTGGCCGCATCCAGAAAAGTTTCCAGACATGAAGGGCATGCTTGAGCGCTACAACCCAAGCAACGTGCTCAGCACCGCGCGCGAGATCATCACTTTGTGGGTCAGCCGCATGACCATGTTCAATCGTTATTTCTTGGGCGGAAAAGTTCCGTTCAAGCATGTCTACATTCATCCCGTCATTCAAGATGGTTTTGGCCAGCGCATGAGCAAGAGCCTGGGCAACGGTCTTGACCCGCGCGATGTGATTCACAGTCACGGCGCCGACGCGTTGCGATTCACCTTGCTTGACTTGACCACCGACACGCAGGATGTGCGCGTGCAGATTGACATGATTGATCCGGAGAGTGGCGAACCATTCGAGCCCGAGTTCATGCGCGCGCCCAGCGGCCACATGGTGGCGGCGCCCATTCAGAAAAGTCCAAAATCGCCTGCTAAAACAATGGTTTCCACTTACGGCGCGGCCAGTGGTTTAGCCACGCCCAGCGCGGCGCAGCCTTTGGCGCGCAACACGTCAAGTCGTTTCGACATGGGCCGCAATGTGGCAACCAAATTGTGGAACGCGTCGCGCTTCGCGTTAATGAACACGCCGCAGCCCGCGCCCGAAGTTGATCCAGCCACGCGGCCGCTGCTTGATCGTTGGATGTTGTCGCGCGTGGCTGGCGCATTGGCGCGCGCCGATAGGGCGCTTGCGGAATATCGGTTCAGCGATTTCGCCGCCGCTGGCTACGACCTGTTGTGGCGCGACTTTTGCGATTGGTTCTTGGAGGCCGCCAAGCCAACGGCCAAGAATGATCCCGCGCAACAATGCGTCATGGCTTGTTCGCTGAGCGCAATTATCCGTTTGTTCCATCCAGGAATGCCGCATGTGACAGAGGCGTTGTGGAGCGCGGTGAACAAGCACGCGGCGTGCGCTGTGCGCGGTCTTGAAATGAAGTCAACCGACATGTTGGCCACATCGTCATGGCCAGTTGCGCATGCGTCGTTGATTGACATCAAAGCGGAGGCTGATTTCGCGCGCGCGCAAACTTTGGTTGAGGCCATTCGAAATGCGCGCGGCGAGCGGCAAGTGAATCCCAAGAAGCGCATCAAGTTGCTGGCCGGCGCCAAAGCGTTGCACGTGGTGGAACTCGCGGGCGGCGTTGTGGAAACACTCGCCGGCGTGGACGGCGTCTTGCCACTCTCGCACGCGCGTTCATCAACCGCGGCGTCCATGACGTTCGAAGGCGAAGAGTGTTGGCTTGATGGCTTGGTGGATGCGCTTGATATTGGCGCCGAACGCGCGCGTTTGACCAAATTGCTGTCGGAGCGTCAACGCGCCGTGAGCGGCTACAAAGGTAAATTGTCCAACGCCGGCTATGTGGCCAAGGCGCCGCAGCAAGTGGTGCAAGACACGCAGAAGATGTTGCTTGACGCGGAGGCCGAATTGGCCGTGGTGGAGCGGTCGTTGCGTGAGCTTGTGTAAGTTTTTGAGTGTTGATTGAAATTTGTTTGCATAAAGTGTGATTGTTGGAATATTGCATGAACACAAACAACGCCATTCTTGTGACCGTGATTGTGGCGTACGCCATGGGTTGCACAACCACGCCGCATTTGCGAACGCCTTCCACGGCAACTGGCGCGGCGGCGGCGGCAAGCACTGGTGCGAGCGCAAATGCAGAGGTGCATCCAACTGCCATCGCGGATTCCATGACATCCCATGTCTTGGTGGGCTCTTGGCCTGAAGGCGGCGACAAGGGAATCCTAATGCGCACACCGCATTATCTCCTGCGGCTTTCGCTGCGTGAAGAACCATTTCGTGATCGCATACCAGACTTCATGGAAACATGTTTCGTGGCTTACGCCAGCGCGTTGGGACCCATTGCAATTCCCGAAGAGCCCTTGGAGATGTACATCTTTGGCGATCGGACGTTGTGGGAAAAATGGACGCGCAAGAAATTGGGCCGCGACGCGGAAATTTATATTGGTCTTGGCAAGGGTGGCTACACCACCGATTCCGTCAGCGTGCTGTATGACATAGGCCGTTTCGACACGCAGACCATCGCGGCGCACGAGGGTTGGCATCAATTCAGCCAACAGACGCTGCAACATCCACTGCCCACATGGATGGAGGAGGGCATTTCCTGTTACATGGAAGGCACGCGCTTGTCGCGCGATGGCGCTCCATCCACATTTCGTCCGTGGCGAAACTTTGAGCGTTGGTCGGAGTTGCGCGAGGCCGTGCGCGCCGACGAGTTGAGTTCGCTGGCCGAATTGCTCGATGGCACGCCGCAGGAATTTTTGCAAGATGGAAAAAATTCGCTCTTGACCTACTACGCCCAAGTCTGGGCTTTGGTGCAATTTTTGCGCGATGGTGAATCTGGCAAGTACCGCGAATCATTTTCACAATTGATTCAAGACGCCGCATCTGGCAAACTTGCGGGGCGATTGGCCGCAAGCAAGGCGATCATTGGCAAGAAGGGCCGTGAACGCGCCGTGCAATTGCGCACGGGCAATGCCGTCATTTTGGAATATTTCAATCCAGACTTCGCCACCTTCAGTGACGAATACACCACTTTTGTCAAAGCCATCACGGCGCGTGGAGCCGGCGACAGAATTTTTCGTGGCGAATTTCCCTTGCTTCCCGCCGAGCCGCCAAGCACTGCTTCAATAGTTGCTCCAACCGTGGCGCAACCCGCGCTTGAAAATAAAAAACGCTGAATGTTCAGCGCGCTTGGCGCGCGCGGTTTGTGGAATGCGCCGCGCGCCTCGCGAAAAAAAGGTGGGGAGGGGATTCGAACCCCTGAGACCCTTGCGGGTCTATCCGATTTCAAGTCGGATGCGTTCAACCGCTCTGCCACCCCACCAAAGATGATCAACAATCCTACTCTGCGTTTGAATTATGTCTAAGTCAATGCGCGAATAAGTGCCCAAGCAAGCAAAAGACAGGCGATCATGGAACCGCACGCCACGGCCGTGGAGAACACCAGCCATACATGAAGGCGCCCTTGGATTTTTCCAATCGTCTCATCACGGTCGCGCATTCGATCAAGCAAGCCCACAAGCGAGTCGGAGTTTCTTCGCTGCCCGCTGGAAAGATCGCCAACGCCTTGCGCCAAAGTGGCCACGGCCTCGGCAATGCGCTGCGCCGCTTGATGGTTTAAATCAAGTTGTTGTTGAACCAAACCAAACGTGTCGGTTTGTTGACCAACGCCTTGGGCGATGCGCTCCAAAATAGATTCAATGGATTGATCGCGCTGACGCGACTGCACCAAGGATATTGCAATGGCTTCTCCAAGCTTGGCTTGTTGACGAGCGATTTCTGGAAGCGCTTGCAGCGACTCGGGCAAGCGTTGCAGCAGGGGCATTATATTTTCCCGCTCGCGTTCATCCTCATGCAAGCGCTCGGCGATTTCGGTAATGGCCGTCGCCACCGCAACGGCATCCGGTACGCGGCGCGCTTGGACTTGCTCGGGCGCCTCGCGGGGGCCGAGCAATAGTTGACCCATGGAACGTAAAAGATTCATTTCAGTGTGAGAGTGTAGCGAGAGGGAGTCACGAAATGGGTGCTACTCTGCGTTGATGCGACCAGTGATTTGGCTCATTTGTATGGCGCTTGTTATGGCGGCATGCCATGAAGAAGATTCCGTAAAAACGCTGGCGGATTCAAGCAACACCCCGCCGCGTATAGCCAGTTTTTCACCGGCGTTGACGGCCACGGTGGTGGCGCTTGGATGGGAACAGTCGCTTGTTGGGCGAACACCGTGGTGCGCATCAACTGCGCCAATTGTTGGATCGTTGAATGATGTGGATTTGGAAACGCTTGCGCGCGCCAATCCAACTTTAATTTTAATTCAACAAACGCAAACGGGCGCCCCGCCCCAGTTGGAGCAAGTCGCGCGCGCGAAAAACTGGAAACTGGAATTTGTTCCCGCCACCAGTTTGGATGACCTGCGACATTTGCCGTTCGCTGTGGCAAACGCGGTTGGTCAACCCGCGCCTATTCGTCCGCAACTGTTAGTCGACGCGCTTGAAAAACAGTTGGCGCCTTGTGCGGCGTCGCAAATACTTTCCCCAGCCATCTTGCTGTACTCCGACCAACCTATTGGGGCGTTTGGCGCCGACACCTATCTTGCGCAAGCGTGGGTCGCCATGGGTGGAACGCTGGCGTTGACCAGCAAAGGCAATCCAAATTTGTCAATGGAGGAGTTGTTCGCCACGCAACCCAAATCAATCATTGTCATTGTGGGCGCCGTTGGCGATAAAGACCTGGCGCAATCGCATGCTGTGTTGGATGACGCATGCTCCAAGCGTGGCGTGTCACTGCTAGCCCTTTACGCTCCGAAATCGCTGCTGCCTGGACCTGAGTTGGCCACTGGGTTGCAGCAGTTTCGAGCCGAAATACAGAGGTTTTGCGGACTCCAAGCGCAGCCCATTCAAGCGCCCGCCCTTGACGCGCCTTTGACGCCAATGAACTCGCCGCATGTTTCGACTGGGCAAATCAAACAGGATGCTGACAGACCATGAGCGCTCGCCGAGAACAGTTCGGGTGGATTGTGCTCTTGCTTTTGTGCGCGTGTGCAATGGTGTGTCGATTTCTTGTGGGCCGCGACGGCGCGGGACAGTGGACATTCGGGTGGCCAACATCCGATTCAATGGAGTGGCGCGTTGGCGCGCTGTTGAGCGGACTTCTTGCGGGCGCCGCGTTGTCGCTCAGTGGGATATTTTTACAAACACTGCTGCGCAATCCATTGGCTTCGCCTTTTGTGCTTGGACTTTCAGCGGGTAGTCAAGCGTGCGTCGCGGCGGCGTATTGGATTGCCGCAATTGGTGGACCATGGTTGCTCATGGGCGGCGCCATTCTTCCAGCGACCGTGGGAGCGTTGTTGGCATTGGCGGTGACACTTTATTTTGGTCGCGGCAAAGGTGGCGGCATCGATCCCATTTCGCTTGTGCTTTCTGGCGTGATTGTGGGAACAGTCGCGGCGGCGTTGGCGTCGCTGATTGAATGGTTGCTGCCGCTTGAAATGCGTCCCGCGCTTGCGGGGTGGGCGCTGGGACACGTGCCGGAGGTGCCTGAACTATCCGTCGTGATCGTGACGGCCATCACCGTATTCGCAGGCATTTTCATTGGTTTTCGTGGCGGCGCCACTTTGGACGCCATGGGTTTAAGCGATGACGAAAGTTCCTCAATTGGAATTCATGTGTCACGCGTGCGCCTGTATTTGGTTCTGGGCTCAAGCGTTCTTGCGGCGGTGGCCACGGCGCTGTGCGGACCATTGGCCTTTGTTGGATTGATAGGCCCGCACATGGCGCGCAGTTGCGTTGGTCCAAAGCACCGCGTGGCGGTTCTTGCCGCGGCAATATCTGGAAGCACATTGTTGATCGCCGCCGACGCCGTGCGCCACTTTGCGCCCGCAAGCACGGGCCGCTTGCCAGTGGGTGTGATCTGCGCGCTTGCGGGTGGTCCATTCTTTCTGGTCTTGCTGCGACGCGGCGCAGCGAAAGCGTGGATGAGATGACTTTGAAATTTGAAAACGCGATTATTCATAACGGCGACTTTGTATTGGGGCCGCTTGATCTGCAATTTCGCGCCGCCGCCGTGACGGTGGTGATTGGTCCCAACGGCGGCGGCAAGAGCACGCTGCTGCGCGCCGCGGCTGGATTGTTGCCCGCGCATTCTGGTGGCGCGCGTTTGCAGTCAGAGCAATCACGCAGCGCGCATTCGCAACTCGAAAAGTCACAGACCGAACATTCGCAATTTGAACATTCAATCAGCGCGCGCGCGCCAACGCTTTGGTCGCAACAAGAACTTGCGCGCATGGCGCCGGCCCAACGCGCTCACTTGCTTTCATTCGTGCCGCAGCGGCCAGAATCCGTGGCTGGTTTTTCTGTGCGAACTTCGGTGGAATTGGGGCGCGTGGCCATGCGCGCCGACGCGCCGCGCGTGCAATTGGCCATGCAGCGCACGGGCATTGCGGCGCTGGCGGATGAACTTGTGGGACATCTTTCGGAGGGACAGCGACATCGAGTTGCATTCGCGCGCGCGCTTGCGCAGCGAACGGCGCAAACGCAATTGTTGATCGTGGACGAGCCCACATCGGCGCTTGATCCAAGTTGGACGCGGGCATTGGCCGCCGAGTTGCGCCACTGCGCAAGCGAGGGATTGGCCGTCATTGTGGCCTCGCATGATTTTGCTTTCGCCGGCGCTATTGCGGATGATGTTGTGGCGCTTTCGCAAGGGAAAATCGCCGCCGCCGGGCACGCCCAGGGCATTCTTCTTCCCAACATCTTGCAGCCCATCTTCAATGTGCCATTTCGCATGGTCGAACATCTCGCCCCGCGTCCACTGTGTTTGCCACTCTGGAGCGACGCCATCGACGCACATTGAGTGGTTATCATTTCGCCATGTCCAACATGCTTATTATTCTTTTGGTGCTTGGCGTGATCAATTTCTTGATCAAGAAATTCGCCAGTAAGCCCGCGGTTCCGCCAAGCATGGAAGATGAGAATTCCGGCTCGACACAGTTTGAACCAACCTCACAAAAAAATTTCCAACCAACATTCCAACCAACATTCCAACCAACATCTCAATCCCTATCCGCACGAGCCGCTTTGGAAATGGCGGCGCGCAAATTTGCCGATCAAGCGCGCGCACTTGGACTTGTTGATGAAAACGGAAATTACATTTCATCCCCCCAATTCACCTCGTCAAGCGCGCCGGTGCCCGCCAAGCCTGCCAAGACGCCGCGCGTCACGCAAAGACCAATCCCCGCCACCGACTTTGCGTCAAAATCATCAGCGCTTCCTCGCAACAGAGCGGGTCGATCATCAATGTCGCCCGCTGTTTCCATGTCCGTTGGCAACTCCAGCATAATTTCCACCATCACTCCAAGTCAGCCGCCCAAAAAACCAATCAGCGCCATTGACGCTTTAGTTGCCAGCCGACTCAGCAAGCGAATTGCGCTCACAACACAAATTGGGCAGACCGCGCTACCAAGGCGAATTTGGAATGCAAAGAGCATGCGCCAAGGCATGATCATGGCGGAAATTTTATCGCCTGCTATGGCGCTGCGTTGACAATCTAAATGCTGCCTTCACAAAACCTTGCATGAAGCCATCACGATGGCAGCAAGTTGTGATTGTTTTCGCTACAATTATTCAATTACACTTATTTGTAATTCGAAGGGCCTACCCACATGATTGATATGCGAAAACTGAAAGAACTCATTCGACTGATGACCGCCAACGAATTGTTGGAACTGGATCTTCGCGACAAGGATGAACAGGTCACCATTCGTCGACCCAACATTCACAGCGCTCCGCAAATCATGCAGGCGCCAGTGGGTTTGACGCAATCCGTCATGCAGGCGGCGCCCATTGTGCAACCTGTGAACCCAACCGCTGCAAGCAAGCCAACGGCCCCAATGAATGACACCGCTGGACTGATCAAGATTGAAAGCCCAATGGTTGGAACTTTCTACGCCTCGGCATCGCCGGACAAGCCTGACTTTGTCAGCATTGGCGCAAGCGTGGGTTCAAATTCCGTGGTCTGCTTGATAGAAGCCATGAAGATATTCAACGAGATCAACGCTGGCACAACCGGCACCATAGAAAAGATTTTGGTCAAGAGCGGGGACGCGGTTGAGTTTGGACAGGCCATTTTCTTGGTGCGACCCTCTTAAAGTTTGTAACGCAACGGATGTGCGTGCGCCTTCATTCATTCTCACTCAACATAATTTTAATTTCGCAATTTCACACACCATCATTCATCCACCATGTTCAAAAGAATTTTGATTGCCAATAGAGGAGAGATTGCGCTGCGAGTGATTCGCGCCTGCCGCGAGTTGGGCGTGAGTCCAGTGTGCGTGTACAGCGTTGCGGACCGCGACGGACCATGGATTGAGCAGGCCGATGAGGCCGTGTGCATTGGTCCCGCCGCCAGCAAGGAAAGTTACTTGCGCATTGAGCGCTTGATTGCGGCTGCGGAAGTAACGGGCGCCGACGCCATTCATCCGGGCTACGGATTTCTTTCGGAGAACGCGTCCTTCGCGGAAGTTTGCCGCGATTGCAATATCGCTTTCATTGGACCAAGTCCGGAAGCCATGAATTTGCTGGGCGACAAAGTGAATTGCAAGCGTTTGGCGCGCCAATCAGGAACGCCTGTTTTCCCGGGAACGGAAGGCGGAATTGAAGATATCGATGAAGCCGCGAAAGTGGCTAACGAGATTGGCTACCCAGTCATCATCAAGGCCAGCGCCGGAGGTGGAGGCCGCGGAATGCGCGTGGCCCGCAGCGAGGCGGAGCTGCGTGAGAATGTGGAGAAGGCGCGCCAAGAAGCGCTGGCCGCCTTTGGAAACGGAACCGTTTATGTGGAAAAATATCTTGAGAACGCGCGCCACTTTGAAGTGCAAACCATTGGCGACAATCATGGCAACGCCGTGCATTTGTTCGAGCGCGATTGCTCCAGCCAGCGTCGCCATCAGAAATTAGTTGAAGAGGCACCAAGCCCTGGCGTGGATCCAGCCAAGCGCATGAAGGTGTGCGAAAGCGCAGCCGCGCTTATCCGCAGAGCCAACTATTGCGGCGTGGCCACGGTTGAATTTCTCATGGACAAGAAGCAGGACTTCTATATGCTCGAAGTCAACACGCGCGTGCAAGTGGAGCACCCCGTTACCGAAATGATCACAGGCGTGGACATTGTGCAAACGCAAATCCGCGTTGCCGCCGGCGAGCCGCTGCCCATGCAGCAGCAAGACATCAAAGTCAATGGCCACGCTATTGAAGTACGCATTAACGCGGAGGACCCAGATAAAAATTTCATGCCGCAAGCGGGGCTTATTGAAACTTTCGTCGCGCCCGGCGGTCCAGGCGTGCGCCTTGATAGCCATGCCCGCGCCGGTTACCGCATTCCACCCAACTACGATTCCATGATCGGTAAGCTGATCGTCCATGGTCCCACGCGCGCCGCCGCCATTGCGCGCATGCGCCAAGCGCTGAATGAATTTAAGATTGGTCCACTGCGCACAACCATCGCGTTGCACAAGCGCATCATGGACAACACGGAATTTCAGAACGCGGACATCGACATTCACTGGGTCGAGCGTTGGTTGAAGAGCAAAGACACTTCAAGTTTGAATGCGTAGTTCCTCGCGCATCATTCACCCATTGAATGATCGCTGAACTGAAAAGTCCAAAATTTAATTCACAACTGCTTTGCCTTCAACATTTAATTCGGCAGTTCCAAGCACCTTGGCCTTGCTCAGTGACGCGGACGGATCTCGCAAGATCACCATGGTGATCTTTATGCCAATTGGAAGTCGGTAAAGCACATCGATAAATCCAGCGTTTTCGCCGCGTTGGAATTGTTTCACGGTGAAGCCGTCCGACGGGCTTTCCAAGAAGATTTCCCATTCGTCTGTGTTGGTGTTGACCCAGATATATCCAAATGGCTCGTAAAGATTTCCGTTGGTGTCCACCAACATTGGAATGCCCGATTTACCAACTTTTTCAGCGATTTTGCGGGTCTTATCCATGTTGTACAAATCAGCAGTGGAATCCCGTGAAATTTTTAGTTTCGCAATTTTCTCGGAGGAGGATTGGGCAATTTCACGCACATCGCTTTTTGCAATTGGATTCTTTTTAATGTGCTTCGCGGCGCCTGTAAAGATTGATCCAGATTCTTCTTGCAATGTTCCAGGCAATCCATTTTTATTCAACATGATTCCGCTGAGAGAGCGATCAAGGACAAGTTCCTGTGCTGGTATGACCGGCGCCGATTCATCGGCTGGAATTGCAATTTTTTCTCCCGCATTTTCAACTGCGACCCCCAAGGCCAGTGGATTAGCATTGAGCTCTGGCAAAGTGATTCGAAGACCTTTCAAAATGATCATCTTTGGGGGCGATTTCTGAAATGGCAGAGATGCGAAGACCAGGCAGATTTTGCCTTCCGTGGGCGTTTCAAGCGTGGCAAATGCGGTTTCGGATTTGAATTCGTAACGAATCATAGAGCGACCGGATTCGGTATTTTTTTCTTGGCTAAATTCAATGGGGAATTCTGAAATCGCGCCGCCATTGTCGGGAGCGATTAATCGTACTTGTGAAGATGACAAACTGAAGGAACCTGCAGCGTCAAATGATGTTGGCTTAAATGAGAAGAGCACGGCGTATGCGCCCATGGAACCACTTCGAATGGGGTACTTTGGGTCGTAATAAAAACCATCAATAGTGAATGTTCCAGGCGCGAGCGTAGAGTTTCCTCGGCCTTCGCGAAGCGAGTCTCGAAACAAACTTCCTCCGTCTTGCGCAATCCCAGGTCGGTAAGAGGCCAAAGTTGCGTTGCTCATAAATGGAGAGCAACTCCCGTCTGAAAGCAAGTTGAAGAAGCCTTGTGTGAACTCCGTTAGAAGTGAGCAAGGAGAACCTGGAGCTGTTTGCATTGGCTTTCCACTGGACTCGGCTGAGCGGGTCCACCCTGTGTATCCCAAAAGTTCCCGCGAGGTGGAGAGGTGTCCAACTGCGATCAACATAATTCCCATGGTAAGAATTCCACTGAGCAATCCAAGCAGCGCGCCTGCGGTCAAATTCACCAAAGGCGGAAGTGTTGGCCGCTTGGGAGTGGACAAATCTATAAGGAATCTCAACAGAAACAAGAATCCAAGAAACAAAAATCCAAGGCACAATCCCCACGCATATCCATCAAAGCCACCGCCTGTCAGAAGAAATCCAACAGTGACGGGTTCCCACAAGGAGAATGCCAGCACGCCAGCGATCACCACGCAAGTTAAGTGAATGAAGGCGTCAAACAATCCTTGGTTGGCCCACCAATATGCGATGAGTAGGACAAGCAATGAAACAAGAACTGAAAGCATCATGGTGAGGCCTTGGGCTTGTTGATAGGCACTGCCGATTTTGCTGCTGGATTTGCTGCTGGTTTTGCTCCAGGCGCGGCGGCAGGCTTGGTGGTTGTAGGAGTTGCAGGAGCTTGAGTTGTTGGTTTTGATCCAGGCTCGGCGGCGGCCGTGGGCTTGTTTGCTGGCGTGAGAATTCGAATTGCTTCTTCCAAGCTGGTTGTTCCATCGCGTACGCGCAACAATGCAGACTCTTGAATTCCAGGCAATTTGTGTTTCATGCGCGACGAGTTGTAGGCGCTCTTGAGATCGCCTTTGGCTAAGAAACCACGCGCCTCTTCATCTATGATAAATATTTCGCTGACAATGATTTGGCCCACATAACCCGTTCCATTGCACAATGGACAGTCGATCACTTTATTGCCCACCTGAACTTTTCCGCTGGATTTGAATAATTCCACTTGTTTGCCCGCGGCAATGCCAAGTTTTTTAGCTTGCTCAGGTGATGGTTGGTATCCCACACGACAGGCGGTGCATAGTTTGCGGCATAATTTTTGGGTAATCACCAATCGCAAAGGTGCCGCAGCGAGTGGGACATTGCCCACGGCTTTGAACCATTCGGTGATGGTTGCGGCCACGCCATCCAATGGCATGGCGATATAAAAACGCTGGTCAATATTGTTTGGCGCAGCGACCAGTTTGCCCACGCCTACTTCGGAAATATCCTCGACATAGACAACATCAGGACTGCGGCGAATGATGGATTGTAATTGGGTTGGATAGTCAACGCCGCCCTGGCTCGATGTCCAAGCTTGATGATCGACTCCATCAAGTCGGTGAACCAGTTTTTTTTCCAATGTCTTGACCGCGGCCGTGAACGCGTCATGCCCCGTCAGCAACGCCAAACATGTGGAGGTTAAGCCTTGGCCGGGCGCCGCGCTGACAAGAACAACGCCGCCGCGTGACATTGGATCTGCGAGTTCCTTCAGCACCTTCTCTTGCGAGGGCAAAAATCCAATTTGACCAATAGTTCGCGATAGTCTTTTCGCTAGGTCGAAATCAAGGCGCATTTGTTGGCCAGCGGATGAGCCCGCGATTGAGAAAGCAAGTGGAATAAGAGTTTCATCATTGACGGCCCAGCATGATCCACTCTGACGCTTGCGGCGCTCCTTCACATCCAGTCCGCACAGATCCTTTAGAAAATCAATCATTGCCATTGTGATCTCAACTGTGGAACTTTCCACTTTGATTCGAATTCCATCCACCGTGATCGTGGTGGTGACGCCATCTGATTTCACAAGCAGATCAATGCGGGAAGCTCGTTGCAGCAACGCCTCGCTAAGCAATTTGTCAGCGGCATGAAATGCCGGCAGAAGTGGATCGTCTTTTCCAGGATTCAATCTATCTTTTTTATTCAAGTCTTTAAACGAAAGAGTTCCTCCAGCTCGCCCCTTGGACTTTCCACGTTTCTTGAAGAAGGCTCGAACCTTGTCGCCGCCAATGAAAAATTTTTGTTTGTCAGATACAACCGCGTTGCGGGCTTTCCAATACAAAAGAATTGGACTCACGGTGACAAGGATTTGCGCTGGCCAACTGATCCAAAAAATTGGAATAAAGAGCCCCGCAAAAAGCCCGGCCACAAGACCGCTCATTAAAATTCCATGCCACTTGAAAGAAGGCAAGCCGCATTGGTGGATATCTGAAACAAGTTTGGAAACAAGCGCGCTGGCGATCAAGGTTGTCACAAACAGAAACAGTGGCTTGATGGGGTCAAGCAGAAATTCGCTGGAGACATTTTGCGCAAGGAGAAATATCATTTGATTCATTGCGATTTAAGAAATGCCCTTCAAGCGCATTTTAAGTTCCTCTGGTTTTGGCGTGGATTGCAACGCGACATTGGTGTGCACCCATTCACCTTCGACCAATTTCACCAGGCTTGATGTGAAGTCCATCATTCCTTCGGAGGCGCTTTGGCGCATGATGTCAAGCAACTCGCCTTCGCGGCGCTCCAAAATATATTTTTGCACGACGGGGGTGTTGATTAAAATTTCCAGCGCCGGCAAGCGCGCGATGTTCTCGTGCAGGGTGGGCAGCAACTTTTGATAAATAATTGCGCGCAAATTGAAGGCTAAAAGCTTGCAAATTTGATCGCGCTCTGATTGCGGGAACAAATCATAAATACGGCCAAAGGTCTGCCACGCGCTGGAGGCGTGGATGGTTCCAAACACCAAGTGGCCGGTTTCAGCGGCGCGAATGGCGGCCTCAAATGTTTCGTGATCGCGCATTTCGCCAACCAGAACCACGTCTGGATTCTCGCGCACCAGCGCGCGCAGCGCCTCGTTGAATGTGGCGCAATCAATTCCAACCTCGCGCTGGTTGATCATGGCCTTGTCGTCGGTGAAGACATATTCAATCGGATCTTCCAGCGTGACAATGTGCACTTTCTTGCGCTCATTCACAAATTGAATCATGGCGGCAATAGTGGTGCTCTTGCCGCTGCCCGTGACGCCCGAAAGCAAAATCATTCCTTGGGCGAGCATGGAAATTTCACCCAGGATTGGGGGCAAATACAAATCTTCAAAGCGGCGAATATTGCTGGAGATCAATCGAGCAGCCACACTGGGCGTGCCGCGCGCCATGAACAAGTTCACGCGGAAGCGGTTCTTTGGATCGTAACCATACGCAAAATCAATTTGACCCTTACGGCAGAACAGGTCGTACTGGGATTTGTCCAGCACATCTTTTGCCATCTGAAATAAATCCTCCGGCTTCACCGCGGGACACTTCAGCGGTTGCAACTGTCCCTTGTGGCGAATGCGCGGCGCCATGCCGCTCTTAATAATCAAATCGCTTCCATTGATGGCAATGATGGCCTTCAGCCAGCTATCCCAGATCTTTTTGCCCTCGCCAGGGCTTGTGCCTGCGTCGTGGTGAACAGGATTTGAACTTGGATCGCCAGTGGATGCGGGAGCGGACATGAGAATCTCCAATGAGGGGTGTAGGAAGATAAGAGTAACAAGTGAAAGCGTGCCAGTGGCACGAATGATAAAAATTGCGCGATGCCTATTGACAAGCGACGCCGTCGGCGGGAAGGTCTACAAATGACAGACCGCATTTCTTTCGAAGGCCTTACTTTCGACGATGTGCTTCTTGTGCCGCGCTACAGCGAGGTCACGCCAAATTTAGTGGACACACGCACGCGGCTCACCAACAATATTGAACTTCGAGTGCCCATTTTGTCCGCGCCCATGGACACCGTGACCGAGTCCGCGCTTGCCATTGCGTTGGCGCAAGAGGGCGGCCTTGGTGTCATCCATCGCAACATGACTCCGCAGTTGCAAGCGCGCGAAGTGGCAAAGGTGAAGCGCAGCGAGAACGGCGTGATTTCTGATCCGGTTGTGTTGTCCCCGAATGATTCTTTGGCCAAGGCCAAGTTGTTGATGAGCGAGCAGGGCGTGAGCGGATTTCCCGTGACCGAAGGCGGCGAGCGCCGTGGCAAAGTTGTTGGAATTCTTACGCGCCGCGACATGAAATTTTTGGACTCGCCCAATGGACACACCATTGGCGAAGTCATGACCCGCGGCAATTTGGTGACGGCGCCGCCAGATATTCAGGCCAAAGAGGCCGAGCGCTTGATGGTGCAGCGGCGCGTGGAGAAAATTTTATTGGTGGACGCCAAGGGTTGCCTTGCTGGTTTGATCACCATGCGCGACTTGGAAAATTTCTCCAAGCACGCCGCCGCATGCCGCGATTCGCGCGGGCGTTTGCGCGTGGGTGCGTCGATTGGTGTGGGCCAATTTGAGCGCGTTGAGGCGTTGATTGCGGCCGATGTTGATTTGATCGTGGTGGACACGGCGCACGGCCACAGCAAAAATGTCATTGACACCGTGAAGGAATTGAAGAAGCGTTTCAAGATTGAAGTGGTGGCTGGAAATGTTGGAACAAGCGATGGCGCCAAGGCGCTTGCCGACGCGGGGTGCGACGCGATTAAAGTTGGAATTGGTCCGGGCTCCATTTGCACCACGCGCATTGTCACTGGCGTGGGCGTTCCGCAAATCAGCGCCATCATGCAAAGCGTGAGTGGCGCCGGCGGTGTTCCGGTGATCGCCGACGGCGGCATTCGTCAATCAGGCGATGTGGCCAAGGCCATCGCCGCGGGCGCATCGGCCGTGATGCTTGGTGGACTCTTTGCTGGCCTTGATGAAAGCCCCGGCGAACTTGTCTTATATAGAGGGCGGCGCTTCAAGAGTTACCGCGGCATGGGTAGCGAAGGCGCCATGATTGATGGCAGCGCCGACCGCTATGGCCAGGGTTCCATTTCCGACAGCCGCAAGTTTGTGCCCGAAGGCGTTGAGGGGCGCGTTCCGTACCGCGGATCACTGGCGGATTTCACCTATCAAATTGTTGGCGGCGTGCGCGCGGCCATGGGTTACTGCGGTTGCCAAACGCTGGCGGAGCTGCGCAAAGAAGCGCGGTTTGTGAAAATTTCAACGGCAAGTTTAATGGAGAGCCATCCGCACTCCATTCAAATCACCAAGGAAAGTCCCAACTACTCGGCCAATTATTCCGCTGGATCATTTGGCGGACTTGACTAGACTGCGCCGCTTGATTCGCTATCTTGCTTGACTCACTTGATGTTTTAATTTGTGAAAATGCCGCCGGTGTGGCGAAATTGGCAGACGCGATGGACTCAAAATCCATTGCCCCTCGCGGGGCGTGAAGGTTCGATTCCTTTCACCGGCATTTTCTTTCTGGCGTGTGTTTGAATTGCGTGAATTCTATTTTGTGCTTCGCGACACGAGCAGGCAGACGCGAATTTTTTTTGCCATGAAATATTTTGGTCGTGACAAAATTAAATGTATACACTTCGACCGTGTTGACTTTGCAAACGAACTTAATTCGCGCGGGAGCATTTCTTGCGCTGTGTTTTTTAATTACATTGAGTTGTGACGCGTCGGCCAGTGCGTTTGCCGCCGCGGAAATTTGCGCGCCAGGCACGGCCGCCGCCGCGTCAAGCACTGCGCCGCCAACAGTTCCAACCATTCTGCCCAACATCTTTGATCCGCACGGACCGCCCGCGCGCATGATTCATGATCTTTCATGGCTTGTTTTGGGCATTTGCGCCGGTTTGTTCATTGTGGTGGAGGGCATGATTTTTTACGGCGTGATTGTGTATCGCCGCAAAAAAAATGACAAGTCCAAGGATGAGCCACGCCAGGTGTACGGCAGCAATCCAGTGGAAATTGCCTGGACCATTATTCCGCTGTTGATTGTGTTTGTGTTGACCCTGACCACGGTGCGAACCATTCGATCCATTGAACTCACCAAGGCTCCAGAAGGCGCGCTGAATGTTGTGGTGATTGGCCATCAATGGTGGTGGGAATTTCGCTATCTAGACGACAGCTTTCTTGGCGGCGAAGTGATTGTGGCCAACGAGTTGCATGTGCCCATCAATCGACCTGTGTGGCTGCGCCTTGAAAGCGCGGATGTGATTCATTCGTGGTGGGTGCCGGCGCTGGCTGGAAAAATGGATGTGATTCCCAATCACACCAATTACACATGGTTCAACGCCGAGAGCGAAGGTTTGTATTTGGGTCAGTGCGCGGAATATTGCGGCAACCAACACGCCGGCATGTTGTTGCGCGTTGTGGCCAGCAAGCCCGCGGAGTTTGACGCGTGGTTGCAAACGCAAATCGCGCCGGCGGTCAACGACGCATCCGTTGCCATGGGTCGCGACATCTTTCAGGAATATGCCTGCTCCAATTGCCACACGGTGAAAGGTGTTTCGGATGGGCAATTTGCGCCAGATCTCACGCATCTCATGAGCCGCCAGACCATTGCCTCTGGTGTGACGCCGCTTGATCCAACAACATTGAAGGCGTGGATTGACAATCCGCAAGCCTTGAAGCCGGGTTGCAACATGCCAAGTTTGCAACTTGATCCGCAGGAACTTGACGCCGTCACCGCATATCTTTTAACCCTACGCTGAAACACATATGACCACCGCTCCAATTCATCCAACAAGCGAAACCAGCATGGGCTTTGGCAGTCGCGTGCATAGTTGGGTGATTTCAGTCGACCATAAAAAACTGGGCATGATGTATATCGGCGCAGGATTGATTTTCTTTGTGTTGGGTGGCATTGAAGCCACGCTCATGCGCCTGCAACTGTTGAAGCCACTCAATGATGTGCTGACTCCGCACGGTTTCAACCAAATGTTCACCATGCACGGAACAACAATGGTGTTCTTGGTGGGCATGCCGGTGTTGCTGGGCTTTGGAAATTATTTAATTCCGCTCATGATCGGCGCCCGCGACATGGCGTTTCCGCGCTTGAACGCCTTTGGCCTGTGGCTGTTCATTTTCGGCGGATTGCTGCTGTATTACTCATTTATTGGTGGCGACGGCCTGTATGGAATGGGCGGCGCGCCGGATGTTGGTTGGTTCGCCTATTCGCCGCTGACCAGCAAGGCGTTTAGCGTTGGCCACGCAACCGACTATTGGATTCTTGGAATCATGGTCAGCGGATTTGGCAGCATGACCACGGCCATTAATTTCATGGCCACCATTGTGTGCATGCGGTGTCCGGGCATGACCTTCATGCGCATGCCTCTCTTTGTGTGGCTCATGTTCACGGTTGGCATATTGGTGTTGCTCGCCTTGCCCGTGCTCACTGGCGCGCAAGTCATGCTGCTCTTTGACCGATTTCTTGGCGCGCACTTCTTTGATCCGCAGCAACAAGGCAGCGTTATTTTCTGGCAACACTTGTTCTGGTTCTTTGGACATCCAGAGGTCTACATCTTAATTCTGCCGGCCTTTGGAATGATTTGTGAAATCATTCCAGTGTTCAGCCGCAAAGTGATCTTTGGATACCCACTCATGGTGGCGGCGACATTGTCCATAGCGTTCATTTCACTTGGCGTGTGGGTTCACCACATGTTCTCGGTTGGTTTGCCGCCGTGGCTCAACTCCATCTTCGCTGCCAGCACGTTCTTAATCGCGGTGCCAACGGGCATGAAGATGTTCAATTGGATTGGCACCATGTGGGGCGGAAACATTCGCTTCACCGTTTCCATGCTGTTTGCCACGGGATTTCTGGTTATGTTCCTGTTTGGCGGTTTGACTGGAATTATGCTTGCGGTTGTGCCATTTGATTGGCAATTGTCCGACAGTTATTTTGTGGTGGGGCATTTCCACTATGTGTTGTTTGGTGGAACCATGTTGGCCGTCTTCAGCGCCGTGTTCTATTGGTTTCCCAAAGCCACGGGCCGCATGTTGAGTGAGCCCATGGGCAAGTGGACATTTTGGATGTTCATGATTGGACTCACTTTGACATTCTTTCCAATGCATCTCAGCGGAATGCTTGGCATGCCTCGGCGCGTGTACACCTATCAACCTGGACGCGGCTTTGAAATTTGGAATTTAATCTCAAGTTCAGGCGTGCCATTTCAAATTGTTGGAGTGTTGTTGCTCATGACCAACATCATCAAGTCGCTCATCAATGGGCGCGTTGCCGGACCTGATCCATGGGACGCGTGGACTTTGGAATGGGCCACAAGCAGTCCGCCGCCAAGCGAGAACTTTCCAAAGATTCCAACCTGCACAAGTCCACGGCCTTTGTGGGATCGCAAGCATCCTGAAGATCCAGATTGTTTCTACGAATAACGCAACCAGAGAACTCCATGACTTCCATACCACACACACATTTAATTCCAAGCAGCGCGCCTGGCCGCGGCAAGGTGGGTATGGCGTGTCTTATCTTCGCCGAGTGCTGGTTCTTCGCTGGCTTTATCGTGGCGTATTTGTTCTATATTGGCAAAAGTTCCTCCGGTCCGCTGCCACGGGAAGTCATTGATATTAAGCCTGTTTTGTTGAATTCCGCGGCGCTGATCGCCAGTTCCTTCACGGTGATCGCTGCGCTGCGTGGACTTGCGCGCAGCAACATGGGCGTATTCCGTTTCTGGATGTTGCTCACCATTGTGCTTGGCGGCTATTTCATCTACGGCACCGCCATGGAGTGGAGGGGTTTCATTGTGGACCACCATCTCACCATCAGCACCAATTTGTTTGGAACAACCTATTACAGTTTGGTTGGCTTCCACGCCTTCCATGTGATCGTTGGTCTGTGTTTGCTCACCACCATTCTTGTGTTGTCACTCATGGGGCACATTCATGTGGTGCGCGATCATTTGCGCGTTGAACTTGTCAGCTGGTACTGGCACTTTGTTGACGCGGTTTGGATTGTGGTGTTCACAACCGTCTACATCGTGGGAATGCGACCATGAGCCGTAACCAAATGCAAAATCAAGTTGAAAAAGAATTAAGCCAGCACGAGGTTCCATATCTGCGTGGTGTTCCAGAGCCGACCGGCGCGCCCATGATCTCGGCGTTCGGCCTCACATTGCTCTTCATGGGACTGATCACCAGTCGCGCGGTCATGGCGGTGGGAATTATTTGCATGGTTGTGGGATTGATTGGCTGGATCAAAGTTGTATTTCCCAACGAGGCGCTAGAAGAACTTCCAAGCGGCAGCGAAATTCCTGATCCCGCTCCCCAATTTGCGGCGCGGCCAACCGTTGGCAGAGTGTCGTTGCCAGAGCACATTCATCCATATCGCTCGGGTATTTGGGGTGGTTTGATTGGCGGCATTTCCATGGCCGCTGTTGCCCTGGCATGGGGGCTGCTGAAGGAAAAAAGTTTCTGGATGCCCATTAATTTGCTCGCGGGAGTTTTTCTTCCATCGGTGGAGGCGGCCAATGTGGACAGTTTGAAAGTGTTCCACATGGACTGGTTCCTGATCGCGCTGGTCATTCATGTGTTTGGCTGCATGGTTGTTGGATTGGTCTACGCCATCACATTGCCAATCGCGCCACAGCGGCCAATTTTGTTTGGCGGAATTGTCGCGCCTATTTTGTGGACTGGCGTTTTGTACGGCAGCATTGGAATTATCAATCCAAAGCTGGAGGCCTTTGTGTCTTGGCCGTGGTTTGTGGCCAGTCAATTTGCCTTTGGTGTGACATGCGGGTTTGTGATTAGCCGATGGACCAAAGTTCCCTCCATGCAGAACTTGTCCATGCAAGAGCGATTTGGATTTGAAGCCAACAAGGAAGTGAAGAAATAATGCCAAACGCCTTCAGAAATATCGCGGCGCTTCTTGGCGTGATCGTTGCGGCGGCGTGCGTGGGCGCGTGCGGGAAAATTTCATCCACCGATCCGGCCGAAAATATTGTCCTCACAACTCAGCAACTCGCCATGAAAAACTACGCGCAAAATTGTTCGGCGTGCCACGGCGCCAACGGCGTCAACGGCGCGGCGCGGCAACTTGCCGATGCAAATTACTTGGCTAGTGTTGGCCGTGAGGCGTTGATCAACATCACAACAAACGGCGTTTCAGGTGGTTTTTGCCCTGGTTCTGGACCGGCTTCACTTGCGCAGTGGGATGCAAAGCAAGTCGCTGACTTTGTTGACGGCATGCTTGAGGCGTGGGGCAAGAATGGTGTTGCGTTGAGCATTCCTTGGTCGGTCAAGTTGGCGCCTGCGGGCAATGCTTCCAATGGTCAAGCGGTGTACGCGGCAACATGTCAATCGTGCCACGGCGCGCCAAACTTCAAGGGTGTTACAGGCGCGGGCAGCGTGACAGATCCAAATTATTTGCGCTTGATCACGGACCAAGGACTTCGTACCGCGATTTTATTTGGAAGACCAGAGCGCGGCATGCCCGGCTGGAGCGGACCGTTTCCTCACCAAGCGGCGGATCGCAAACTTTCATCGCAAGAAATTTCAGATGTCGTTGCCTTTCTTCGTTCAACGGCAAGTCAAAAGCAATAGGAGCGCCACATGAGTTGCGATTGTTCAAACACACCATCAAATCAACCGCCGCAAACGCCGCCAGCAAGCGCGCGCCGCGGATTTATGTTGAAATTTGGAATTGGCCTCATGGGTATCGGCGGAGCCATCGCATCTATTCCGTTGATTGGCTACGCCATCACTCCAGCGTTGCGCAAGTACAAAAACTCCTGGGTTGAATTGGGTGGCACAGCTGATTTTCCAGAGGGTGAAACTCGCCTGGGCAAGTTCACCAATCCAAACGCCGCGCCAACCGACGGCGCCAGCGCCGAGCAAGCGGTGTGGGTGCGCTCCTACAAGCCCGCGCAATTTCAAGTATTTGCCGTGAATTGCGCGCATTTGGGCTGCCCCGTGAAATGGTTCCAGCAAAGCAAATTGTTCATGTGTCCTTGCCACGGCGGCGTGTATTACGAGGACGGCAGCCACGCCAGTGGGCCACCACCGCGGGGATTGTTTGAATACAAATGGAAGATCGTGAACGGACGATTGCTGATCGATGCCGGACGACTTCCAGGCTTGGAGCAAACGGTCTAATGTTTCGCACCATTAAAAATATTGGCATAAAAATGGTAGGAGGTCTGCTTGGTTGGACCGAGTCGCGCTCTGGCGTGATCACTTTTGTGCAGCCCATCTTGACGCACCGCGTGCCGCGCGACGCCAAGTGGTGGTATGTGTTTGGCAGCGCCTCGCTGATGTTCTTCAGCATTCAAGTGGTCACTGGCATTTTGCTGGCCACCATGTATGTGCCCAGCGCCGCGGAGGCGTACTCCAGTTTGCAATACATCGATCAGCAAGTTCCATTTGGTTGGATGTTGCGGGCGCTGCATGCGTGGAGCAGCAACGCCATGATTCTCATGGTGGTGATCCACATGAGCCAGGTGTTCTTGCACGCGTCGTTCAAGTTTCCGCGTGAACTCATGTGGATGGTTGGCGTGCTGTTGTTGTTCTGCACATTGGCGCTGGCTTTCACTGGTCAAATCATGCGCTGGGACCAAGACGCCTATTGGGGCCTTGGCATTGGCGCGGCCATTGTGGACCGCGTGCCCATGCTTGGAAACCAGATGCGCAATGTCATGTTGGGCGGGCCATACATTGGCGGCGCCACGCTCAGTCGCTTCTTCGCGCTGCATGTGTTTGTGCTGCCAGGCCTAACAATTGGGCTCATTGGCGCGCATATGGCGCTGATTTTGAAAAACGGAATTAGCGAAATGCCAAAGCCCGGCATGGTGGTGGATCCAAAAACATATGTGGCGCAATATGAGGAGCGCATCAAGAAGACTGGCGTTGCATTTATGCCCGACGCGGCGCAACGCGACATGGTGTTCTGTGGATTGATGCTGATCATTGTTGGACTTTTAGCGGCGTACCTTGGACCCGTTGGACCAAACGGAATTCCCAATCCAACAATCATCGACGCCAATCCGCGGCCCGACTACGCGTTCCTGTGGATCTTCACGGCTATGGCGTTGATGCCGCCGCAAATTGAAACCGCGGTGTTGTTGATTGCGCCGCCTATTGTTGTCTTGGCGCTTCTAGGCTTGCCGCTCATTTCCAATCGCGGCGAGCGCGCGCCAAGTCGCCGCCCCGGCGCGGTGATTGCGTATGTGCTGATCGCCACCGCACTGGGAACATTGACATGGTTGGGTGTGGTCAGCGCGTGGAGTCCTGTGATGGACGCTTGGACCAGCATGCCAACGCCGCCGCAATATTTGGTGGGGCGCACGCCGCTTGAGATGCAGGGCGCGCTTGTCTTGCAACACAGTCAATGTCGCAATTGCCACAGTTTGGGTGGACAAGGCGGATTGCGTGGACCCAATCTTGACAATGTTGGATCGCGCAAATCATGGGACCAATTGGTACGGCAAGTGCAACAAGGCGGCGGCAACATGCCGGCCTACGGGAAAAATCTTTCCAGCGCCGAGACCACCGCGGTGGTTGCGTTCATGACAACGCTGCGCAATTCAGGCGCGCCAGAATCCAACATTCCAGGCGCAATGGAGCGTCAATCTTCGCCGGATCAAGCGCCCAAGGCCGTCGCCAGCGAAGCTGGAAAGTAATTCATGAATGCTTCCGCGACCATGTGGTCGGCGTGGAATGTTCTTGCGCCATTTACATTTGTCGCGTGCGCAATTTTAATTGTGTATTGGCGCGGCTGGCGGCGTCTTCATCGCGCCATGCCAATGCGATGGTGTTGGAGCCGCGGAATCTTTTTTAGCGCGGGCGTGCTTGCGTTGTGGATCGCGTTGCAATCACCCATTGACGCTTTGGCGTCTTGGCGTCTTGCCGCTCACATGACGCAACACTTTCTGCTGACCATGATCGCTCCACCGTTGTTGCTGTTGGGTTGGCCCATGCCGCCGTTGTTGGCGGGTGTTCCGCGCTGGCTGAGTCGCGATGTGCTTGGACCAATTCTTGCGTGGCCGCGCGCGCAACATTTGGGTATGCGCCTGACACATCCAATGACAGGTTGGTTGGCCATGGTGTTGCTGACATGGGGTTGGCATTTGCCTATGACCTATCAATTGGCGCTGGAAGTTCCCGCGTGGCACTTGGCGGAGCACATGTGTTTTCTGTGGGGCGGCATTTTATTTTGGTGGAGCGTGGTTGCGCCCTATCCATGGCGAAATCCGTGGCCGCGTATTGTCATGCCCTTGTATTTACTCACCGCGGATGTGGCCAACACAATTGTGGCCGCCATACTTGCCTTTGCGCCCAGCGCGATTTACCCATGGTACGAATCCACCGCGCCAACCTTTGGCGTGTCGGCGCTTACGGATCAGCAAGAAGCCGCGGCAATCATGTGGATTCCTGGGCAACTGGTGTATTTAATTCCAGCCGTGGTGATTCTGTTCAACGCGCTTTCAAGCACACGCTCACAACGCGCGCGAGCGTTCAAAAACATTTCGCTGCCGCAATTGTCAAACACACATCGACGCATCAAGCGACCACTCTTTGATGTGCTTGCGTTGCCCGTGATTGGACCGGCGTTGAAATCCGCGCGCATGCGCGGCGCGCTTCGTTGGGTCATGTTGCTTGGCGCGCTTCTGGTTGTGGCTGATGGTTTGTATGGTCCGCGCGAGGCATCCACCAATATCGCGGGCACTTGGACTTGGACGCATTGGCGCGGGTTCACCGCCATGGCTCTTGTGGCGGGTGGCAACTTGGCGTGCATGGCATGTCCTTTGATCGCGCCGCGAACATTCTTGCGCCGCTTTATCACTCCACGATTTCGTTGGCCGCGCGCGCTCAGCACCAAATGGTTGGCCGCCGGATTGATCTTGGCATGGTTGTTGAGTTACGAAATCTGGTCGCTGTGGGATTCCAGTTTCGCCACGGCGTGGATTATCGCGGGATACTTTGTCGCTGTCACCGTTGTGGACTTGCTGTTTGAGGGAGCCACATTTTGCAAGTGGTTGTGTCCCATCGGTCAATATCAAATGGCGCTGAGCGTGGCCAGTCCACTGGAGGTTCGACTGCGCTCAACCACCGTGTGCGTCAATTGCCAAACGCAGGATTGCCTGCGCGGAAACGCCGCCGCGCCTGGTTGCGGAACTGGTTTGTTTATGCCTAAAAAAGTGGGCAATTTGGATTGCACTTTTTGCCTTGACTGCGTCTCGGCGTGCCCGCATGACAACATTGGTGTGCTCACGCGCGTGCCGTTCACTGATATTGCCCAAGACGGTTGGCGCTCAAGCATTGGAGTTTTGTCCAAGCGCGCGGATTTCATTATGTTGCTGGTCGTGATCGCGGTGGGCGCATTCGCCAACGCCATGGCTATGACCGAGCCCATGCTTGTCATGGTGCAAGAGTGTCGCGAGTGGATTGGCTCCAACTTTGTGGCCGTCACTCTGATTGTGTTGAGTTGCATGATCGCCATTGCGCTGCCCATGGTGTTGGCGGCGTGGATTGAAGCGCGCGTGTATTCGCAACACTTTCACGCCGTGATCGCGCAAGTGACTTTGTCGCTCATGCCGTTGTCGATCGCCATGTGGTTGGCGCATTTCGGTTTTCATTTTGTCACCGGCTTTCGCTCGGCGTGGCCGCCACTTCAACGCGCGGCGCAAGACTTTGGGTTGAATGGATTCGGCGCGCCGCAGTGGAGCGCAAATTGCTGCGCCATTATGCCAGCGTGGCTTATTCCCGCGCAGTTGTGCATAGTTGGCGCGGGATTGTTGGTCACCTTGTCGCTGATGTGGTCGCGCGCCGAGCGAGGCATTGAACAACCCAACAGCGGCGCCTTGCCAAACATGTTCTCCGTTGCGGCACGCGCAAGTATTTCCCTGTGCGCGGCGTTGTCATGGTGGGTGCTTGCAGTGTGGATTGTCCTGCAACCAATGCAAATGCGGGGATTGCTTAACCCATGAATTCGCGCGCCACAACAACAATTTTCTTCACGCTGTTCTTGTGCGCCATCACCAGCCGCGCCAACGGTGACGGTGGTCAAGTCATCGCCACCGCCACGCTTGGGCAAGAACATGCGGTGATGATGGTGAATCCATCACGAGCGACGGTTGGAATGGTGGCGGTGATTGTGCGGGTCAGTCCCGGATTGCTGCCTATTGAATGTTTCTTGAGCGCGCATGGCGCTTCACATGACGCGCCCATTCAGTGCGCGCTGAGCGCCGACCCGGATGGACTGGGTCAACGCGCATTGATTGAGTGCGCGGAGGCTTCGCTCTGGACAATTTCAGTTCGCGTTGCAAGCGCTGACGGAGGGCTTGTGTTGAACGGCGAATTGCAAGTTGCGCCCGCGCCGCCACGCTGGCAAAGCCAGTCCGCGTGGATGTTGGCTTGGATTCCTTTGGCCGCATTTCTGTTTATTCGCCAAGCCGCCCGGCGGCAGGCAAAGCAGTACGATACGCCTGTTGAACTCTTTCCTCCTCCACCAAACTTGTAGGAATCAGCACCACACGTGACACCACCGGTTGACATATCTACGCCATCGGAATCACAAATAGGTGACGCACTTGAAGTGCTGTTGATTGATGGATCCGGTTCCGTTATTGCGCTGAGCCACGGCGCCGCAAAATATTTGGGGCGGCCGCAACATGAGTTGCAGGGACGGTCGCTGAGCGCGTTGTTTGGCCGGGAAATTCATCCGGCGTTTCCATGGCTTGATGAATTAGCAAATGCGGGTTCGCCGCTGCCGCCGTTGTTGCTTCACCTTGAACATCAGCGACCTGAAATAGCTTCAATTCATGTTGAGGCGGTTTTGTACGCCATTGAAACTGGTGTTCGCGGCAAAGGTGAAACGGTGGCGGGTCTGGCCATTCGTCCAAGCACTGGCGCGGTTGTGGAAAGCGAATTGCTCACGGCCCAACGGCAAATTCTTGAACTGGTCGCACAGCGATCTTCGCTATCGCAAACACTTACAGCGGTGGCTAAATTTTCCGAGAAGGTTCTTCCAAGTGAGGTGTTCTGTTTATTGACGCCAATTTCTGAAGACGGAGTTCTAGGCGATGGCTTGTGTCCGACATTGCCTAGCGAAATTCAAAATATGCTTGGCTTATTTGGAAAGTCAATCGATGCCGCGCCGGGACTGTTCGCCATACATACAGGACAGCGTGTCCTGGCCAATGATCTTGAGCAAGATCCACGATGGAGCACGTATGCCCAACGGCTGCGCTCACATGGTTTAGTTTCCGTGTGGAGTTTTCCTATTCGTGATTCCAAAAAGATTTCAATACGCGCCTTGCTTGAGTTTCATTTGCCAGTTCGTCGTGGACCCAATCGCGCTGAATTAAATGTCATCGATGAATTGTCAGAGCTTGTTCGATTGGCCATCGACTTGCATCAGTTGCTATCAGATTTGGATATGAGCGAATCCAGCGCGCAGGAAAAAGGCGATCTTCTCAAGACAGTCATTAACACCGCGCTTGACGCGGTGGTGTCGATTGATTTGCATGGGAAAATTAATTTGTGGAACAAGCAGGCGGAGTTGTTGTTTGGTTGGACGGACTCCGAAGTCTTGGGCAAGCCGCTGACGGATACCATTATCCCGCCTTCGCTTGTGAAGGCGCACCAAGAGGGCATGCACCGCTATCATACCCAAGGCGTGGGGCCAATTTTAGGAAAGCGAACGGAAATCACGGCAATGAAACGCAATGGGATTATTTTTCCTGTTGAGTTGACCGTGAATCCACATGCTGGAGGTTTTAGCGCGTTCATCCGCGATATTTCCGAAAGTCGACGCAAAGAAACCGAGGCCAAGGCAACCGAAGAGCGTTTGAAGTTGGTCATTGAAGCCAGCAGCGACGGATTTTGGGATTATCGATTTGATGGCGCGCCCAGTGTGGTGAGCGATCGCTGCGCCACAATGCTTGGGTACAAGTCGGGTGAAGTGTCGTTGACAACCCCCGATGTGAATCTGCTCATTCATCCAGAAGATGCTCCAAGCGTGAAGCAAACTTGGGACGCGCATTTGGCGGGGAAAACATCGCATTACGAATCCCAACATCGTCGCCGCGCAAGTAACGGAGCATGGCACTGGATTCTTGACCGCGGAAAAGTGGTGGAGCGCGCAGAGGGCGGCAAAGCCTTGCGCATCACCGGAACACAAACCGACATCACCGAGCGGCGCAGTCTTGAAGTAAGTTTGGGCGCCGCCGAACGCATGGAGTCGCTTGGGTTGCTCGCGAGTGGTTTTGCCCACGAATTGAACAGCGTTCTTTCGATCATTCGCGCGCACGCTTCGTTGGCAAACATCACCACTGGACTACCAAGCAAGGCCGTTGAAAGTTTGGAAGTCATTCAACTTGCGGTCGCGGGCGCAAAAGCCATGAGCCGAAATCTTATTTTGCTTGGAGAAGGCGAACACCTGGGTGCTTCTGCGCCGGCGATTGTGGTGAGCGACGCCGTGCGCGATGCCGTGCGCTTGCTTAGCCCCAACTTGCCGCGAACTATTTCCGTTGTGGTGAAAAACCTCACCGACGGTCGCGAGCGCGTGGCTATTGATTCAAGCCGCATGCAGCAGGCGATTTTAAATTTGTTGATGCGCTCGACCGAGGCATTGGCCAACACAGGTTTGATCACGCTGCGCATTTCACAGGCGCTTGTTGGAGCGGAACCACTGATGCGCGTCGAGTGCATTGATCAAGGTGAACCGCTGAATGCGGATCAGCAGATTCACGCCTTTGAAGCGCTCGCCCCCGATGGTTCTTTGCGCGGAAGAACAGCGATGGGTTTGGCCGCCGTAAAAAGATTCGCTGAATCCGCGGGCGGACACGCAACTGTTTCAGTAGGCGCAGAGGGAACAACTTTTTGCATCTCGCTTCCCACCGTCGCCGAATCATTCATTCAAGATCGATTGCCCATTGTGTTGGCGGAAAATCATCCGTTGCTGCGACCCATGCTGGTGGAGGCGTTGCAAGCCACTGGCTATAGCGTGAGTACTGTTGAGAACAATGTGGAGTTACTCGCGGCCGTCAAGCACACCGGTGGGCGTTGCGTTCTCATTCTTGATCAAGCAAGTATTACCGGATCACTGCGTGAAGTATTGGATGGAATTCATTCTGGTGTGCAGCCCATGCCGCCAGTGATTTTGCTTTGCCATTCTGCGACCCAAGAAATTGTCCCTGGAATTCCAATAAGCCAATTACAAAAACCATATAAGCTTGAAGACTTGCTGAATGAAATTGTCAAAGTTTCCTTGCCGCATGCGTGATTGAACGAATCGTTTTTGGCGCATGCTTTCAAGCGCTCTTGTCGCAAGTTGAGTGAGTATTCTTGTTTCAATGACGCACGATATGAACTCGCTTCTCAATACCGAAAGTTTTCAAGCCTTGGCGCAAGAGCGCTTAAGCAAGATGGCCTTTGATTATTACCGCTCCGGAGCCTGGGGCGAGTGGACCTTGCAAGCCAACATTGACGCGTGGGAAAAAATTAGATTGCTGCCGCGCGCGCTGGTTGATGTGTCCACGCGCGACATGCGCGGCCAACTATTGGGCATGAACTTGTCGTTTCCCATGTTGATCGCGCCCACCGCCATGCAGTGCATGGCTGACCCGCAGGGCGAAGTGGCCACGGCGCGCGCCGCGGCAAAAGCGGGGGTTCCAATGGTGCTTTCAAGTTTGTCCACGCGCTCGGTGGAGGATGTTGTCACAGCATCAAGCGCGGATGTGGTGATGCAAATTTATATTTCAAGCGACCGCGGCTTCACCAAGGCGCTGGCGCAACGCGCGCAGGCCGCGGGTTGCAAAGCGCTCATGATCACTGTTGACACGCCGGTGTGGGGCGTGCGCGAGCGCGACATTCACAACGGCTTTCGTGTTCCAGATGGAATGTCCATTGTGAATTTGCAGCGGCACGGTCAACCAACTGGTCATTCTGGAAGTGGAATAGGCGATGCATTAGGTTGGACCATTGACGCATCGTTGACATGGAAGGACCTTGATGTGATTCGCCAAGCCGTGCAGATTCCAATTATGGTCAAAGGAATCTTGCGCGCCGATGACGCTGGCCGGGCGTTTGATCATGGCGCGGCCGCGGTGGTGGTGAGCAATCATGGCGGCAGACAGCTGGATGGCGCCGCGCCAACGGCCGAAGCCTTGCCCGCGATTGTGCGCGCGGTTTCTGATCGTGGTCCAATCATTGTTGATGGTGGAATCCGCCGTGGCGTTGATATTGTTCGCGCGCTCGCTCTTGGCGCCAATGCCGTGCAAGTGGGGCGTCCAATTTTGTGGGGACTTGCCGCGGGTGGAGAAACTGGCGTGGCGCGAGTGTTGCAAATTTTGTTTCAAGAATTTGATCTCGCCATGGCGCTTGCGGGCTGCGCGGATTTGTCCGCGGTGACGGCGGATTTAATTTGCCCGCGTCCCTGAGGCGCGGCAGAGTAAACAAGCCAACAAAAGAAAAGCCAAATTTATTCAATTTGGGCTATAAAATGCTTGATTTGTATCCCGCAGCAGCGCCGTGGCGCGGCTCACTTCTCTATGAAATATTCCATGCTCACCACGGCCTTGGCGTTCTTCTTTATGGATGACGTATCGCTGATGCCGTAATCGGAGACGTCGGTTGAACCGTAGGAGACAATTTGAAAGACGCCTTGTGAAGCGTTGGCCAATGTTCCAACTGTGCTGCCGGAACTTTTCGCCAACACTTGCGCGCGCTCGTATCCATTTTGCGTGGCCTTCGCCAGCAAGTTCATTTTCACATTCTCAATGGTGCTACAGGTGTAGGTTGGATGGTCAGAAACAATTTGCACGCCTTCGCGTATTAAATCGGAAGTCTTGCGTTGCAAGTCGCGCACCGCATCCACACGTGGTGAGGACACAGAGGCAGTTTGCGAGGCCACGTAGTAGTCAATCTTATTCAGCGTATAGCCCTTCTCGTTCTTGATATATACCGGCGTGACATTCAAGCCCGACAAATTTATTTCGCCGGCTTGAAATTGGTTTGCTTTGATCAAGGTCTGGACCTTGTTCATGGACACATCAAGTTTGGAAATACTTTCAGCCATATTGGATCCACTCGCGGAAATTGTTCCGCTCCAATGCCCCATGTCTGAAACCAGCAACACTTCGGCAACACCTTTTACATTGATGGTTAGGCGCCCCTTGCTGTAGTTGCCCACGGCTGTTCCAACTGCTTGTGAAGACAACACAACGCCTAGAGCCAGCGTGGCGCCAAGGAAAAACATTCCCAAGCCGAAATTTTTTACGAGCGGGGGAAAACGAGAAATAAATGAGGTGTTCATGTGCGCGGTCCTTGCGAAAGATTTTGAATGTTCAACAACCTTGTCGAACTGCTTGCATCATATGAATTTTCTATTTGCAAGAAAACAGAAATGCATTTGTTTATAAAAATATTTGAATGTAACAGGCAGGCTTAGACAGGCTTGGATGTGGATTGTTCGGTTGCCGCAGTGTCTAGTCCGCCGTAGGTTCGGCGTCGGTTTGCAAAGTCGACCAGAGCTAAATCCAGGTCGCGATCGCAGAAGTCCGGCCACAAGGTTTGCGTGACATGGAATTCGGCGTATGAAATTTGCCACAATAGAAAATTACTCACGCGCATCTCGCCAGCGGTGCGAATTAACAAGTCGGGATCGGGCAAACCTGCGCTGAACAAATGTTCGCTTAGCATCCGCTCGTCAATGGAATCCGCCGAAATGGTTCCATCTTTCACACTTTGTGCGATGACTTTGCAAGCCTGGACAATTTCAGCGCGCGCGCCGTAATTCAAGGCTAAACAGAGGGTTAAGCCATTGCAGTGGGCTGTGGCGCGCTCGGTGTCATCAAGCAAATCAAGCACGTCGGCGTTCAAACCATCACGCTGACCAACACGGCGAAAGCGAATGTTGTTGGCAAGCATGCTGGGCAATTCGCCACGTAGGTGCTCGCGCAAAAGTTGCATAAGCGCGGCCACTTCCTCTGGCGGACGCTTCCAGTTCTCGCTGGAAAATGAATAGAGCGTAAGCGCCGCAATGCCGCGCTTGGCGCACGCTGTAGTGATTTCACGAACGGTTTTGCTGCCAGCTTGATGGCCCAACTCGCGCATCAAACCTCGCGCTTTGGCCCAACGACCGTTGCCATCCATGATGATGGCGATGTGCTTTGGAAGCAGGGGAAGTGATTGGGAATCATCCGTTGAGCAAGCCTGTTGTTGCGTGGGCTGATTCATTGAGTGTGCAATAGTAGGCGTGGGGTTTGGGGTTTAGGTTCCTGCGGCGACCAAAGTTTGAGTTCGCTCTGGACCAACGCCGATCATTTCAATGGGAACGCCAAGGAACGCTTCAATACGATCCAAGTATTTGCGGGCGTTTGGCGGAAGTTGCGAGCGATCCTGGGCATATTGAACATGTTCGGACCATCCCGCAAGCGTTTCGTACATGGCCGTCACGCCTTGAAGTCGATGCGCGTCTGGAATGAATCGATCGGTTTCCTGACCACTGGGCAGGCGATACTTGGTGCAAATCTTCAATTCGTCAACGCCGCTGAGCACATCAAGCAGCGTGCACGCCACGCCGGTGGCCCCGCAAATCATGACCGCGTAGCGAACCGCGACCAGATCAAGCCAGCCGATGCGCCGCGGCCGACCAGTAGTTGTTCCAAATTCGCGGCCACGCTCGCGAATGCCTTGACCAACTTCATCAAGCAACTCGGTTGGAAATGGTCCAGCGCCAACGCGCGAGGTGTAGGCCTTCATAATTCCAAGCACGCGGTGAATCTTGCTGCCGGGCATGCCAGTGCCGGCGGGAATTCCAAGCGTGGAGCAATTGCTGCTGGTCACAAATGGATAGGTTCCGTGATCAATGTCAAGCAAGCAGGCGTTGGCGCCCTCAAACAAAATGCGCTTGCCAGCTTTCACCGCGTCGTGCAAACCATAGACCGTGTCCTTAATGTGCGGCCGCAACGTTTCGCCAGCTTTGGCAAAGCGCTGCGCCAGAGCGTCCGGATCCAGTGGCGGAGCCTTCACGCCAAGAGCTTGCAATTCCTTGGTGCGCAAACGGCAAATCACGCGCAGACGCTCCTGCAAATACTTCGCGTCCAGCAAATCGCCCATGCGAATGGCGGTGGAGCGGTTGATCTTGTCGCCGTAGGCCGGACCAATTCCGCGTCGCGTTGTTCCAATGGCTAGGCTGCCCGCGTCGTGCTCGGTGACTCCGGCCAAATATTCCTCTAGCGCCGCGTCTTGCTCTTTGTGATAGGGAAGCACCGCGTGGGCGCGGTCGCTCACTTGCAAATTATCCGACACGCGCACGCCGCGTTTGCGCAGGCCATCAATTTCCTCAAGCAACTTTTCTGGATCAACCACCACGCCGTTGCCAATCACGCACGTTTTGTCGGCGTGCAAAATTCCACTGGGCACCAAATGCAGCGCGTAACGTTCCTTGTCCACCACCACGCTGTGGCCGGCGTTGGCGCCGCCGTTGTAGCGCACAATCACATCATGTTGCGATGTCAGCAGGTCGACAATCTTTCCCTTGCCCTCGTCGCCCCATTGCAAACCAACAACGGCCGTATTTTTTGTATCTTTCACGCGAGTGATGCTACGGGAAGGGCTCGGAATTTTGTGGGCAAATTGCGGGCAAAATGCGCTGATTCTTGGCTTGCGCCCAATTTAAACGCGGCTTTGGATTTGTGATCCGCCGTGGCAGTTCATTTTGAATATGACATGTGCGACAAAGCGTCTATTGTGGACATTGTGAAACTCACCCAGTCAGCCACGACATCGCTGTCCATGGCGCCAACCACCTCGGCGTTGCCCGCGGATTTGCAGGCCCAGTTGCCCGTGGGCGGTGCGCGCGGCGACGGCATGTATGTGCATGTTCCATTCTGCCGCCACAAATGTCATTACTGTGATTTCTATTCCTTTGTGGACGCGCAAGATCGACAAGAAGTTTTTGTGGCGCGCATGGAAAATGAATTGCATGAATGGGCGCGCGTGCAGCACGGAGAATTGCAAACGCTATTTGTTGGGGGTGGCACGCCCACCATGTTGCGGCCAGAGTTGCTTGATCGAATGTTGTCGGCCATTCGCGGCGTGTTGAAGTGGCGCGCAGGCGCGGAGTGGACCGTGGAGGCCAACCCAGAAACTGTCAGCGAAGAAATTGCCGCGGTGTTGGCCAAGCATTGCGTCACGCGCGTTTCACTTGGCGCGCAAAGTTTCCAACCAGAATTGCTCGCGGCATTGGAGCGCACGCATGATCCAGCGTCGGTTGGCCGCGCGGTGGGTCGCTTGCGCAAAGCTGGAATCAAAGGCATCAATCTTGATTTAATTTACGCCATCCCCGGCGCCACCATTGATTTGTGGCGGCGCGATTTGCTTGCCACATTGCAGTTGCAACCAGAGCACATGTCGTGCTACGGATTGATGTATGAATCCAACACGCCGCTTGGCGTGCGCCATGCACGCGGTGAAATCAAGGCGATTGGCGAGGATTTGGAAGTGGAAATGCATGAACTTGCGGCGCGCATGTTGGGCGATGCGGGTTACGAACATTATGAAATTTCAAATTGGGCCAAGCCTGGACATCGTTGTCAGCACAACATTTTGTATTGGAACAATTGCAATTGGTTCGCGGCGGGTCCAGCGGCCAGTGGCCATGTTGATGGATTGCGTTGGCGCAATGTGCCGCGGCTTTCCGATTGGTTGGAGACCAGCGGCTTTGCGCCCGTGCAAGATGTGGAGCGCTTGGATGCGGACGGACAAATTGGCGAGACATTTATGATGGGGTTGCGCTTGCTTGATGGCATGGCGCGCGAACGCGTTGAGGAATTGCTTTGCAAGGGCGCGCGCGCCACGGTGCGTCGCATTGCTATCGCAAAATTTCGCGCGGATGGGTTGCTTGAGGAAGTGGATGCGCGACTTCGCTTGACCGCGCGGGGCCGCATGTTGGCCAGTGAAGTTGCCATCGCGCTTTTGTAAGCGCAAAGGGTCGCGTCTTACATGCAAGTTCACGTTGCAACCAGGTTTTTATTGGCGCGGTGAAATCTCGCCGCGAGTAAAAAGATCGTGCGATCAATTTAAGAAAGAACTTCAATCAAGCGCGATTCGTCTGATTCATTCACCCAAATCACGGCGGAAAGTGAGCCGTCAATGGTTAGGCTTTGAATTGATTCAATATTAATTCCCGCTCCAGCTATGGAATCCAGTCGCGCCACAAAACTGCCGCCGCCGCTAATGTCGTTGATAAGAAAAGCGGTGGATTCGGTGATTGGCATTTCCGCGTCGCACGCGAAAGCTCTAAATTGATCGGGGTTCTGTGCGATGACGTGAAAACCAACTGACGCTCGACCAAGAACCGGTCCCCACATTCCCGTAATTTCAACATCGGCTTCGCGCATTTGTGTGCAAAGGCGCGCGAGTTCGCCAGGTCGGTGGGATAAGCGCAAAACGAAATCTGTGACTCGCATCCATTGAAGCATGCGGGAATGATAGCGGCGTTTTCTTAAACTTCGCAGCGATCAAGATTACACCGTACTCTTCGCCACATGATTGGTCTTACACGATTGCTTGAAGGCTCCATTGATTACGCGGGTTTATTTCCGCCCGCCTCGTATTCCATGGAGAAGACGGTTGAGATGTTCGCCAAGCACCGCGAGACTCCCGAGCGCTGGTTACTTTCTCGCATAGTGATTCCCGCCAAGCGCCTCTCCGAGTTTGAAAAATTCGCCGCGCCGTTGTGGCCCAAGTCCACATCGGACAACAATGATCAAATGTGGCGCGTTACGGCGCTTGTGTCCTCGCTTGATGATCCGGAACTTGAGCGCGACCTTGAGCAAATTGACGAGTTCAACACCTTCTATAAAAAGAAGGGCGGAACTCCGGTGCACATAGAGGCCATTGAAACCAAGGCCACCGACAGTGAAATGATCGCCGAGCTGATCGAATTAATTCCCGACGAGTACGAGGCGTGGGTGGAAATTCCTTGGGACAAGGATCCGCGCGGCATGATCGCGGCGCTTGGTGGATTTGATGTGGGGGCAAAAATGCGCACAGGTGGAATGACCGTCAATGCGCATCCATCGCCGGAAGCGTTGGCTGTTTTCATGGAGGCCGCGGCCGCCACCAAGGCGCTCTTCAAGGCCACGGCGGGCATGCATCATCCGGCTCGCAACATGTCCACAAGTTTGGGCTGCGAGCAATTTGGTTTCTTCAATGTGTTCGTTGGAGCGTGTTTGGCATTTCATGATTTGGCCAAGGGCGAGAAGTTGGTCAAGGTTCTCAGCGAGAGCGATGAAAAGCAATTCGTGTTCACCGCCGAAGGTTTGAAGTACAAGGACTATCGCTTGACGCTAAAACAAATCATGGAGGCGCGCAAGAAATTTATCCGCTCATTTGGTAGTTGCTCTTTTGACGAGCCCGTGGCCGATCTCAACCGGCTTGGTTTGATTCGTCTTGGGGAGACGGCTTCATGATGTCCAGTTGGGTTGCCTCGGCGCAGGCGCAGGATTGCGATTTTCCGTTGGCAAATTTGCCGTGGGGTTGCTTCACACGCGTGGACCGACCGGGTGGCGCGCGCATTGGAGTTGCCATTGGCGATCAAGTGCTTGATGTGCGCGAGGCGCTTGGCTACGGGTTTCTCTCTTCACTTCCCGCCAGTGTTCATGCCGCGCTTCGCTGCGAGTCGCTCAACGAGTTCATGAACTTGGGGCACGTCTTGTGGAAATCGGCGCGCATGGGAATTACAAATCTTTTGTCCAGCGACCAGCGCCAATTGCAAGACCATCACAAAGTTGCGGACATGGTTGTGCCCGCAACTTCGGTGTCCATGCAACTTCCAGCAAATATTGGCGATTACACGGACTTTTACGCCAGTATTCACCACGCCACCAATGTTGGGAAAATGTTCCGCCCCGACAATCCGCTGCTTCCAAATTGGCGCCACTTGCCCGTTGGCTACCACGGCCGTGGAAGTTCCATTGTGGTCAGCGGCGCAAATGTTCGACGACCCATGGGTCAAACTTCCGCCACCGATGATGGGCCGCCAACATTTGGCGCAGTGCGTCTTTTAGATTATGAACTTGAAGTTGGCGTGTATGTGGGCATGGGCAACACCATGGGTGAGCGCATTGACATTGCACAGTCACGCCGGCATTTGTTCGGCGTGTGCTTGCTGAATGATTGGAGCGCGCGCGATGTGCAGAAGTGGGAGTACCAACCGCTGGGTCCATTCAACGCCAAGAACTTTGCCAGCACGGTGTCGCCGTGGATTGTCACGCTGGATGCCATAGAGCCGTGGTTTGAACGCGGCCCTGTTCGAGAGGCGGGCGCGCCGGCGAACTTGCCGTACTTGGTTTGGAAAGACGACTTCACATTTGATTTGCAATTGTCGGTGTCCATTATGAGCGCGTCGATGCGCGAGAAAAATATCGCGCCATTTGAAATTAGCCGCGGCTCCTACCGCGACATGTACTGGACGCTTTCGCAAATGTTGGCGCACCACACTTCCACGGGTTGCCCCATGAACGCGGGTGATCTCATGGGCAGCGGCACGGTCAGCGGCACAACGCCAGCCAGCCGCGGCAGCATGCTGGAGCGCACATGGCGCGGCACGGAACCGCTGCAATTGCCCGATGGTTCCACGCGTAAATTTCTGGATGACGGCGACGAAATTATTCTTCGCGGTTGGTTGAATGCCAAGGCGAACATGCCTCGAATTGGCCTGGGCGAATGTCGTGGTCGCATTCTTGCCGCGAAATAATTTTGCCAGCCGGCGAAATAAATAGGCGCAACGGTCAATGGGCTACGCGGCAGAAATTTCAAGCGTGACATTGCAATGCAAGCTCCGCTTTCACGCGCAAAACCGCGCGCTTGAAATCACTCAGTGCAAATAGCTTTTCAACTTGGCGTGGTCCAGCGTAATCGTGTCGCCAGTCTTCACGCCCAACTTGGTGAAATCGCCGGGCGGCAACTCAATGGCGTACAGACCTTCGGCAGTTGCTGGATAGTGTTTCAAGCGCGCGCGGTAGGCTTCCTCGGTTTCGCCCGCCGCCTTGAGTGGCTCCGCTTTCATGGTCTCAATGAAAACAACTTTGCCTGCGCGAGTGACATAGGCCACGTCCATATCGGTCAAGCAGTCGTACATCCAGAAACTGAGCATGTCGGAAACTTTGAACACAAAAATCATTCCTGTTCCAGCGGGCACCGAGGCGCGCTTGCCTAATCCGCGCGTGCGGCTGGCGTCATCGGCGGCAACTTCCAAATCAAATTTGGTGCCACCAATAGTCACTGTTTCAAGAGGCAATCCCGATGGCGCTTTACGCACAGCGTTTTTACTGGCGGCTGAACCGCCTGTGTCTTGCGAGGAATTATTCAACGCCACAAACCCCACAACACACGCCAGCATGAGCACAATGATTCCAAGTTTGATTGACATTTTCATGATGTGAATTCCATATTGAATACAATTTTGAATCCTTATTTCACGTCTTGTTTGTTTGGTTGTCGCGCCTTGAATTTGGGCTTGAAAACCCGTTTGACTTACGCATTGATTTCCTGAATTATTCCCATGTATTGGCACTTTTTGGTCCTTGTGGTTTGGCATCTTTGGCGGGGGCGGGGGCGGCCGCGCCTGGTCCTGGCACGGTGTCATCTTCCCAACTATTGGGATACGCCAAATCATCAAGACCCAGCGCGGCCTGCGTTGGGAATAGAGGACGGAATGTGTCGCACATGACGGCAAGTTCATCGGTCACCGTGGCGCCAATGCTTTTCTCAATTGTTCCTGGATGCGGTCCATGCGGAATGCCTTGCGGATGCAATGTCATGGAAGAAACTTCTATGCCGCGGCGCGCCTTGTAGTTGCCGTGCACATAATAAAGCACCTCATCTGAATCCAAATTGGAATGGTTGTACGGAAGCACAATGGCTTGCGGATGAAAGTCAAGCAGTCGCGGACAGAATGAGCAGATCACAAAGTTGTGGCCCTCGAAAGTCTGGTGCGTCGGCGGCGGCATGTGGTGCTTGGCCACAATCGGACTGAAGTCATCAATGTTGAAAGCGTATGGGTAATAGCAACCATCCCAACCAACCACATCGCATGGATGATGCTTGTAGTAGTAGCGATGCACTTGGTCACGACTTTTGATGCGAACTTCAAACTTGCCAGATTGATCCACATGCAGCGGTTTTTGTGGAAGGCGCAAGTCGCGCTCGCAGTAGGGCGCGTGCTCTAAAAATTGCGCGGTGGTTTTTGACAAGTAGCGCCGCGGCGGCAGAATATGGCTGCCATTTGCAGTTTCAAAGCCAATAAAGCGCGCCTCTGGTTCGCCAGCGGCGGGCTTGTTGAAAGTCATTTTGTAAATCACGCCCTTGGGAATGATCAAGTAATCACGCGGACCAAACTTCAGCGTGCCAAATGTTGTCTCCAGCGTTCCGCTGCCAAAGTGAATGAACAAACATTCATCGGCTTGACCATTCTTAAAGTGGTAGGGCATGATCTCGGCGGGAACGCAGGCGAACATTTCAACATCGCTGTTGCCAAACAACACAACGCGACCCGTGATTGGATCGCCCTTTGGTTTCATGGCCGCGGTCTTGATGTGGCGCATGCGCATGACGGATTGCTCCACATACACGGGCTTGGTTTCGTACAGCGGCTCCCAGCCAATCACCTGCGTGGGCGGATGAATGTGGTAGAGCGTGCTGGTGGGACCAACAAAACCTTCAGTTCCAAAAACTTCCTCGCTGTAGAGCGCGCCGTCTGGTCGGCGAAATTGAATGTGTCGCTTCGCGGGAAGTTTGCCCATGCTTGTGTAGTACGCCATGGCAAGAGTGTACGAAATTGTGGGCAATCGTTGCGGGTGTTACTCTGCGTGCATGAGCAATCTAGTGACAGCCCACAACACGCCGCCCACGGTGTTGCATGAAACCCCCGAGTGGCTGATCGTGAACAAAACCGCGGGTTGGCACAGTGTTTCGCGACAAGTTGAAAAGAGTCAGCAGGGCGAAGGCGAGCGCGGACAAGGCGAAAATAGTCAAGACAAAAAGAGTCAGGGCGATCAGGGCGATCAGGGCGATCAGGGCGAAAGCGTGCAAGCGTGGCGTGAGCGCCGCGAGCCAACTGCAAAAAGCCTGCCCGAGGGCGGCTTGTGCCATCGACTTGATCAGGGAACTTCCGGCTGCTTGCTGATAGCAAAAACTTTGGAGGCGCATGAGCGCCTGCGCACGGCCATGGGCGGCGCCGACGGAGCGATTGCCAAAACATATTTGGCGCTAGTCAAAGGTGGTTTGGACAAGGAAGGAAATTTCCGTCTTCACTTTGAGGGCCGCTACAAGCGTTCCGCGAAAGTGTCGGTGTCGCGCGCAGGTTCATGGGAAACCGGCGGTCGTTGCAAGTGGAAAGTGTTGCGCCACATTGTCGCGCGCGGTGTGGATGTAGTGGAAGTTGAATTGATCGGACCAGGCAGACGCCATCAAATTCGCGCGGGCTTCGCTTATTTGGAACATCCACTTGAAGGCGACACGCTGTACGGCGCGCCGGGGCCTTCGCATTTTTCCCTGCACGCATGGAAAATAATTATTGATGGCGTCACCGTGACCGCGCCGCCGCCGCCGCGCTTTGTGCCGTAAATTTTTCGGGCGTGATGCAGTTGGATTGAATTTTCCAAGCACAAAGTTCGCTGTATTCACCGCAAGTCGCCCATGAACTTTGTTGTTATATTTGAAATCTGTCATGCGTTGCATCATCCAAAGGAAACCCAAATGAAAATTGCCAAACTTGTTGCCGCTTTTTGCCTTTTCGCTGTTTGCTCCGCTTGCCACAAAGACACCAATGTGGAGTTGACTGGTTTTATTCCCTCCAACATTCCTTTGGATTACAACAAGAGCACCACCATTCACTCCTATAAAAATCCTATGAAGGACATGAGCGCTTTCAAGTCCGTTGTTGTGCAAGAAGTCAAGATTGAAGCCAACGGTGACAATCCTGACGAGGCCAGCAAACTCTCCATTCAGTTCCGCAATGAGATCATTGCCGCGGTCGGTTTGCCAGTTGCTGCCGCTGGTGGTTCGGGCGTTCTAGAAATTTGCGCGTCTATCACTGGCTTGAAGCAAAATGTTCCCGTGCTCAACATTGCGCCTCAAAGTCAGATGCGTGGCATTGGCTACGGCTATGTGGCGTGTGAAATCTACGCGCTTGACGGCAAGGACGGTGCGCCAGTTGCCGCATATGCAGACACGCAGAACACGCAGCGCTTTAGTTCTGAAAAGCTAAGCGACTGGGGCAGCGCACAACTTGGTTTGAAGACTATGGCCGACGCGTTCGGCGCCATGTTGAAGAAGAAATAATTTTTCGATTCAGTTGAAACAAAAGTTTGCTAGGCATAGCCTCTAACTTTTTCTCATTCCCAATTTAAAAGTATTAAGCCAAGATCTGCCGCGTCAATGTGGCTATCATAATTAATGTCGCCCGAGCAACCCAAAGTTCCGCTTGGACATTCTCCCCAATTCAGGAGAAACTCACCAAGATCGGCAGCATTCGTTTCGCCATCAAGGTTTAAGTCGGTTGGCTCGTACACAATGCATTCGTTGGCCAGATAGCCGCTGAGAAACTGGAATGCACCGCCTTGAATCGGTCCAGTGACTGCTTGACCGATAGTCCCTACGAGAGCGAATGTTCCACCTGATGAATTACCTCCGCCACCAGACTGGGTTGAGTTTGTAATGTCATACTGGGCCAATACGTTTTCAGAGAGAACCAATACAGCCACAAGGCTTACAAAAACGCCATGAATACACATACACCGACCTTTTTTTGACAATTTTTGGTTTAACATAAAAACCACATTTGTACTTAAAAATGAGAACGGATGAAACACACGCATGATCATTTGACAACAATATTGTGAAATGTCAAAAGAAATATTGGACTTTTGTCAAATTTGATGAAATATAAGATTTAAATACGTGATTATTAAATTTGTTTTTGATAATTACGTTTCCTAGTGGTTAGTAGTTTTTATTTATAGGAGTTGCAAGATGTTCAAGAAGTCCATTTGTTTACGCGTTGGTTTAGTCTTAGCATCATCGCTTGTATTCGGGTCCGTATCGCCTTTGAGTGCAAGCAGCAGCAAGCCAAGTGTTTCCCCAGTTCCAATCGGAACTGAGTTTTCTTATCAGGGACAATTGAGGCAGAACGGCACAGCTGCCAATGGTATTTTTGCTTTAAAATTCCGTCTGTACGACCAACTTGTTGATGGCGAGCAAGTCGGTTTGGAAGTCATTGACCTAAATTCCAATGTCAGCGGTGGAAATTTCTCCAGTGAGCTCGACTTTGGTAATGTCTTCCAAACAAAGCGATGGCTCGAAGTGGAGGTCGACGGAACTATTCTTACTCCGCGTCAACCAATCATGCCGGCACCGGTTGCGCTGTATGCGTTATCGGGCAATGCTGGTCCACAGGGTTTACAAGGTCCTGCTGGCGAGCCGGGTATACAAGGAGAAACTGGAGCAACTGGTATGACTGGTTCTGCTGGTTCTGCTGGTGCCAACGGCGCGGCTGGTTCAATTGGATTAACAGGCGAAGCAGGTCCAATGGGCCCAGATGGTGCAACTGGTGCTCCTGGTGCAACTGGTGCTCCTGGCGCAACTGGTGCTCCTGGCGCAACTGGCGCAGCAGGAACCAACGGAACCAACGGCACCAATGGCGC